>JAURMQ010000006.1 GCA_030830625.1 Flavobacteriaceae bacterium | reverse complement strand
GTAATTTCAAAAAGTATTTTCCCATTTTTTTAGAAAGTACAAAACTACCAAATTTATGGCTGAAATCAGGGTTTTTGGTTGGGGGAATAAGAGAAGGTCTTATTTATTTACTATAGAGTTTTCGTAAGGAACTCTTTTGAGAATACTCCTGCCTAAAGTGACCTCATCGGTGTATTCCAACTCATCACCCACCGGTATTCCTCTTGCAATGGCCGAAGTTTCCAAATCATAAGGGGCGAGAATTTTGTAAATGTAAAAATTGGTGGTATCGGCTTCCATAGTGGCACTAAGAGCAAAAATAATTTCTTTGATCTGGCCCTCTTTCACTTTGAGCTCTAAAGAATCTATATTTAAATCTTGAGGCCCAATCCCGTCAATTGGAGAAATGATCCCACCCAAAACATGATAGTAGCCTTTGAACTGCCCTGTATTTTCAATCGCAATCACATCCCGAATGTCCTCCACCACACAAAGTAAAGATCCATCTCGAGCGGGATTGGAACATATCTCACAGAGGGGGGCGTCAGATAAATTATGACAGGAAGAACAAAAATTGATGTGTTCTCGCAGATCATTAAGCGCTTGGGTCAGACCAGCAGTATTTTCTTTAGGCTGTTTGAGCAAATGGAGGGCCAATCGCAATGCAGTTCTCTTACCGATTCCGGGTAATTGTGATATTTCAGCTACTGCATTTTCTAAAAGTTTAGAGGAAAATTCCATCTTGTAAATTTAAGAAAATTCCCTTGCTTTGAATTTGTATATTTAACCGATCTTATGCTGAGTCCAATTTTTATATTGATTTTAATTCTAGGCTATTTTGCCTTGTTGATGACTATTGCTTATTTTACAAGTAGAAAAGCGAACAACCAAACCTTTTTTACGGCCAACCGAAGCGCTCCATGGTACTTGGTTGCTTTTGGCATGGTGGGGGCCTCTCTCTCTGGAGTAACCTTTATTTCGGTCCCTGGATGGGTAGGAGATTCGGGCTTCAGCTATTTTCAAGTCGTCTTAGGCTATTGGGCAGGCTATATTATTGTGGCTTTTGTTCTGCTTCCCATTTACTATCGGCAAAATCTGACCTCAATCTATCAGTATTTAAAGGATCGCTTTGGGGACAACAGTCACAAAGTAGGCGCATTGTCCTTTTTTATTTCAAGAGTTTTAGGAGCCAGCTTTAGGCTTTTTTTGGTTGCCATAGTGCTACAACAATTCATTTTTGAAGCTTGGGGGATTCCGTACGAAATTACAGTGGTTATTTCCATTGTTTTGATCTGGGTGTACACCCAAAAAGGAGGCATCAAGACCATTGTTTGGACCGATACACTTCAAACCCTTTTGATGTTGACCGCAGTGGGCTTGACCCTCTATCATTTGGGAAATACCCTCAATCTCAATCCCCTTGAAATTCTTTCTGAGGTTCGATACAACGACTACACAAGAACCTGGGTGACGGAAGATTTGTTTGCAAGAAATCATTTCCTGAAATCTTTTGTAGGAGGGGTATTCATCACCATATGCATGACGGGATTAGACCAAGATATGATGCAAAAAAATCTAACGTGCCGTACCCTCAAAGCCGCCCAAACCAACATGGTTGTTTTCAGCCTTGTCTTGGTAGCAGTCACTCTTTTGTTTTTGATCTTGGGCGTTATGATTGTCCTCTATGCAGCACAAAATCAAATCATGACCCCGCTGATGGAAGGAAGTCCCAAAACGGATCTTTTATTTCCCGAAATTGCCATCAATGGAGGCTTGGGAATAGAGGTTGGTGTTATTTTTATATTGGGCCTCATTGCTGCTGCCTACAGCAGTGCCGACAGTGCTCTTACCTCATTGACCACCTCCTTCTGTATTGATTTCCTCAAATTGGAACAATACTCCGAACGCCAACAACAAAAAATTCGCAAACAAACTCATATGGGAATGAGTCTCGTACTCATTCTTGTTGTCATCGCTTTCAAATACGTGCTGGATCGCAATGTAATTGATGGCCTATTGACCGTTGCCTCCTATACCTATGGCCCTTTGTTGGGCTTATTTGCTTTTGGAATATTCACCCCTTTTCAGATCAAAGACCGTCGGGTTTGGACAGTTGTCATTTCATCCATGTTGTTGATCGTGGGGGTTGGAAATATTCCCCCAGAAGTACTGGGTGGTTATCAAATTGGTTATGAACTGCTGCCTCTAAACGGACTTTTAACCTTTATGGGTTTATGGTTGATTCGCCAAAAAAAACTACCATCTAATCAAGGCACTTCCCCAAGTGAAACCGCTACCAAAGGCAGCTAATACGACCAAGTCTCCCGATTTTATTTTTCCTTCTTCCCAAGCCTCTGTCAAGGCTATAGGAATAGAACCTGCAGTAGTATTGCCATAACGCATGATATTGTTGTACACTTGATCGTCTGACAAACCAAACTTCTTCTGGATGAATTGAGAAATTCGAAGATTCGCCTGGTGAGGAATCAACATATCAATTTGGTCGGGTGTCAACTGATTTTGCTGCAAACCCTCCATGATCACTTCTGAAAAGCGAACCACGGCATTTTTAAAAACCAATTGACCGTTCATATTGGGATAATAAGAAATATCTTCGGGATCATTGGCCTTTAAAATCTCAGGGACCCATCGTTGGGTACTGGGGCCTATCAAAGCCAGTTCTTCGGCAAACGTTCCATCGGAGTGTAGGTGAGTAGAAAGTATCCCTTTTTCCTCCGATCTACCGACCACTACTGCTCCCGCTCCATCCCCGAAAATCACAGAAACCCCTCTCCCTCTGGTGGTCATGTCCAAACCTCCCGAATGGTTTTCGGAACCAATGACCAAAATATTTTTATACATCCCTGTTTTGATAAATTGATCGGCTGTGGACAATGCATAGATAAAGCCTGAACATTGATTTCGTATGTCCATAGCAGGACAATTGGGAAGGTCCATTAATTTTTGCACAATCACTCCCGAGCCCGGAAAATAATAATCAGGGCTCAATGTGGCAAAAAGTATTAAGTCGACATCGTTCTTGTCAATACCCGCTCTTTCGATCGCAATTTTTGAAGCCTTTACTCCCATTACAGCAGTAGTATTACCATCTCCTTTTTGGATATGACGTCTCTCTTCTATTCCTGTGCGTTCCTTAATCCACTCATTGGAAGTATCCATAATCTGGGATAAATCCTCATTAGTCACTACATTTTCTGGGACATACATTCCCATTCCGATAATTTTAGAACTGTACATAATTGGTTAGATATGAATGCAATTTAAATAAAGTAAATGGAATGATTCAAATATAAAAAATAATGACGCTACGCAGAATCTCGAATTCAACACTCAACCAAACGACTGTTAAGAATATTGTTTGTAGGTTTCGGTTTTAACTTTGGCATTGAGGTCATTCAGCAAAGAGTACAAACCAAAAAAAGTTCGGTTGATGTAAATAAAATGTTTGGACCCTCTATTTCCATTACTCTTTCGCAACTGCCGATCCGAAGAAAGGGTCTGACTGAGTGCGTTGATCTCCCCCCAATAAACAGGGTCTCCAAAGTCGAATTCCTTTGCAGTAAAAGGGAGGGTCAGCACCTTAATCAATCGACCAAACAATTCGGTAAAATATACCACTTCCTCTGGACTATCGTCCACTCTAAGAATTTCCAAATCATATAAAATGGATTGAAAATGCGCTTGGTTTTTATCTAGGTCTAAATCCGCCAATTCAAAATAAGGATGATAAAATTCATCGGGGATCACCTTAACACATCCAAAGTCAAGAGCAATCAAATTAAAAGAGGTATCGATTAGGAAATTTCCAGGATGCGGATCAGCATGTACTTTTTTCAAATGATGTATTTGAAACATATAAAAATCCCATAGGGTTTGTCCCAGAATATGGTTCTTTTTTTGATCCTGCTTTACGGACGAAACGTATTCTGAAATGTGCAATCCCTCCATCCAGTCCATGGTCAGAATTTTTTCGGAAGAATACTCTGGATAATAGTTCGGAAACTTGAGGTGTGGAATGGACTTACACTGGTCGGCAATCCATTGACTTTGTTGCAGCTCCAACTGATAATCCGTTTCCTCTAATAATTTATTCTCAACCTCTTTAAAATATTTCTCAGTGTCTTGTCCTTTGAGATTGAACATTCTTAAAGCAATGGGTTTGACCATACTCAAATCGGAACGGATGCTATCTGCTACCCCTGGATATTGAATTTTCACCGCAAGCTTTTTCCCGTCTTTAGTCGCTTGATGCACTTGGCCTATACTGGCAGCGTTATTGGATTGAACCGCAAACGTATCAAAAATCGATTCAGGATTGGCTCCCAAATATTTTTTTATGGTCTTTTTGACCAAAGGAGAAGATAAAGGGGGTACAGAAAATTGTGCCAAGCTGAATTGATCCACATAAGCCTTTGGCAGAAGATTTTTCTCCATACTCAGCATCTGGGCAACTTTCAAGGCACTGCCTTTCAACGTTTTTAATGTATTGTAAATGTCTTTAGCGTTTTCTTGATCGAGTCGTTCGCGACTGCCATCCACTTTCAACGCCTTCTCTCCGTAGTATTTTAGATAATTGCCACCCAATTTTATGCCCGTAGAGACCCAATTACCCGCTCGAGCGATTTTGTGGGTTGGGATATAATCCAATGATTTCAAAGGGAGGCAAATTTTTCTTTCCACAAAAATTTTCCAAAGTCAACCAAGGCCGACAGGGGAGTATTGTCAAAAACATCAAAGGCGGTTTGAACAGATTTTTCGATGGCTTGATCGGTCTTTTCAAAATCGGCAGAAGCATCTTCCATCCAAAATTTGACCAAAAAACTCAATTGCACCCACACTGCTTCCGAAAAGATTTTTGGAGGGTGTTGCAAATAAGAAGGTTTGTCCACATTACCCTGCTCAATTAATTCAGTAGCAAAGCCTTTGAATGACTTTCTTAAAGAAGTCAGCTGTCCCAGCTTGGTCATCATTTTTTCATCACCAGAGAGGGCAAACAATACGTAACTCCGATTCAACAACAATACTTCAAAAAAGGTAAAGTAAAAAGAAAGCAATTTATCTTTAGGAGTGGCTTTTTCAAAATTTTCGTCTTTTTCTAAAAGCGAAATAACATTGTCATAAAAAGACTCCCAAATCATTGTCTTAACTGAATTCAAAGAGCCAAAATGTTTATAAAAAATCTTTTCTTCTATTGCACTGTCCTTACAAAACTTATAAACCGACTTGGGGTATTGGTCTTGATCCAAGGTATTGTGCATGAAAGCGGTTAAAATTCTTAATTTTTCTTTGTATTCCTCCAAACTCATGATCCAAAATATTTGCCGCAAATTTACAAAATGTTTATTAATTTTTAGAAAAACTTAAACAATATATATGCCAATCTGTCATTTTTTTCGCTTTGGTATTTTTTTTGAAGAGTATTCACTAAACTAAATATATAAAAATGGCAAATGGTAAAATTAATGTTGCAGTAGAGAACATCTTTCCACTCATCAAAAAATTCCTCTACAGCGACCATGAAATTTTTCTAAGAGAGCTGATTTCCAATGCGACGGACGCAATCAGCAAGCTCAAACACCTCAGTAGCATTGGCGAGGTCAAAGGCGAAATAGGTGATCCCGGCATCGAAGTAAAGGTGGATAAGGATAATAAAAAAATCCACATCATCGATCAAGGAGTAGGAATGACTTCGGAGGAGGTCAACAAATACATAAACGAATTGGCTTTTTCGGGTGCAGAAGAGTTTTTGGAAAAGTACAAAGACAACGCCAAAGACTCTGGAATCATAGGGCATTTCGGTCTCGGTTTTTACTCTGCCTTTATGGTAGCCAAAAAAGTAGAAATCATCACCCAATCTCACCAAGAGGCTCCTGCTGCCCACTGGACTTGTGATGGTTCACCCGAATTCACCTTAGAAGAAACCGAAAAAAAGGAACGCGGTACGGAAATTGTTCTCCACATTGCCGATGATTCAACCGAATTCTTGGAGGAAGCACGGATACGAGAATTGCTGAACAAGTACAACAAATTCATGCCCTTCCCTATTAAATTTGGTACCCGGGAAGAAACCCTGCCGCTCCCCAAAGATGCGAAGGAAGATGCCAAACCCGAAACTCAAACGGTGGACCACATCATCAACAACACCCATCCGGCATGGACAAAATCTCCTTCGGAGCTCAAAGAAGAGGATTACAAATCTTTCTACAGAGAGTTATACCCTATGCAATTCGAAGAACCCCTTTTCAATATCCACCTCAATGTAGATTATCCTTTCAACCTTACAGGGATCCTCTATTTCCCCAAAATAAAGAACGACCTCAACCTACAAAAGGACAAAATACAACTCTACCAAAATCAGGTATTTGTCACGGACAATGTGGAAGGCATTGTTCCTGAATTTTTGACCATGCTCCGCGGAGTAATCGATTCACCCGATATACCCCTTAATGTATCCCGAAGTTATCTTCAATCCGATGGAGCCGTAAAAAAAATCAGCAATTACATTACCCGAAAGGTAGCCGACAAACTGAGTTCCCTTTTCAAAAAAGACCGAAAAGGCTATGAAGAAAAGTGGAACGACATCAAAGTGGTGATCGAGTATGGCATGCTCACCGAAGATAAATTCTATGAAAAAGCGGATCAATTCATGCTCTACCCTACCACCGAAGGAGAGTATCTGACCTACAGCGAATTGGAAACTGCCGTCAAGAACACTCAAACCGATAAGGACGGAAAACTTGTATTCCTCTATGCTTCCAATGTCGAAGATCAACACCAATACATTGAAAGTGCTAAAAATAAAGGCTATAAAGTGCTTTTGCTGGATTCCCCCATCATCGCTCATCTGATCCAAAAACTAGAGGGTGATAAAGATAAAATCGCTTTTGCGCGGGTAGATGGAGATGCAGTAGAAAAACTCATCAAAAAAGATGAAGCTGTGGTTTCCAAATTATCTGATGAAGAAAAAGAGCGTCTAAAACCTTTGATTGAGGCTGTGATTTCAGGCGAAAAATACTCCGTTCAACTGGAGGCTATGGACAGCGCCGAATTGCCTTTTGTACTCACCCAACCGGAGTTTATGCGACGCATGAAAGAAATGCAACAAACGGGCGGGGGGATGATGGGTGCTTTTCCAGAGATGTACACGCTTTTGGTCAACACCAATCACGAATTAGTAGGACAAATCCTACAGACCAAAACGGCCAACAAACGGGAACGCCTCATCCAACAAGCCCTCGATCTGGCACGCCTTTCCCAAAACCTTTTGAAAGGAGAGGCCCTAACTGCCTTCCTCAAACGCTCTGTGGATTTGATTAAATAGATTCAAATGATTTATATTAAAACCCCCTTGTTTCTCTCAAAACAAGGGGGTTTTTGTTAATTTTTTGGCGGGATTATGGTGTTTGTGTTTGTATTTGTAGGGACGTTTTGAAAAACGTTTATACGCCCAACGTTTATACCGGGAATATTCAAATCAATAATCCGTCACCATTATTTCGGTCACGATACCACATGGCAGGGTTGTAAAAAATATATTCCCGAATTTTTTCTAACGATTTTTCAATACGGACAATACTGTCGTAATAATTCGGTTGCCATCCAAATTGTGGGATGATTTGGCGCACGTGTCGGGTTACGGCCGATTTAAATTGACGAATCATCATGGACAATGAATTGGATGATGGCGAAATTTCCGCTATAAATTTATTTTTGGGGTTGGTGGTTGTGTTTTAGAGACGTTTTGCAAAACGTCTCTTCGCAAAACATCTCTTCGCAAAACGTCTCTACCATTGTTGTTATTCGTATTATAAATGATGACAATTCCATGAATATGGTTTGGCATAATAACGAATGCATCCAAAAAAATATTCTGACGTATTTTTTTGGAGGCATACCATTGGGTATGGACAATTTCCCCAATTTTATTTAATTCCATCTTGGCATCCACAATTTCCCCAAAAAAATGTTTGCGGTTCTGGGTACAAATCGTAATGAAATAATACCCATTATTCCGATAATCCCAATTTTTATATCGATTCGATTGGATGCGGTATTTTCCACGGAATTTTTCGGCCATTGGATGTGTTATTTTTTGTAATTTATAAAAATTTAGAAATGTTTTATGGTGGGTTGTAAAATTATAAACACATGAAAAAGAAGTGGTTCAAGTATCTGGTGATTTTTAAAGTGATGAAAATCATAGGAGTGCTCCTCTTTTGGGACAGTTACTTTTTATAAAAAATGTATACTTTTAAAAATTTTGAAAGGTTTAGGGAAATACTCCTCGAGTTGCGGTGGGGTATTTTTACTCTTATGGGAGGCGCAAAAAAAATGTGACATTTTTGGTGCTGAATAAACAAATGAACCCCAAATTAATCTTCTCTGTTCCCCCTTTAGTTGACTCATTTGTGAATCATTTTCAAAGACAAGCCGATCTAAAAAACATTTTTATATTTTTGAGGATGCCTAAAAACGCAAGCATATCTCCCGAATGGCAGGTCGATTTACCCGATGCCCATTTGAGCTATTATCGAAATATTTTCCCCAAAATAGAGGCAGATCATTATTTTAATCATCTGTTGGAACAGATTCCTTGGCAACAAGACGATGTGAAAGTTTTTGGAAATGTCTATGCTCAACCCCGATTGACCTCGCTCCACAGCAACAGCCTAAAGACCTATACCTATTCTGGTTTAACCCTACTGCCCCACCCCATGACCCAGGAGTTGACGGCGCTATTGGATCGGATCAAAACGGTGAGCGATCACGATTTCAATTGTGTATTACTCAATCTATACCGCGATGGAGCCGACAGCAATGGTTGGCATGCCGATAACGAAAAAGAATTGGGAAAGCATCCCCAGATTGCCTCCTACAGTTTTGGAGCTTCCCGCTTTTTTCATTTCAAACACCGTAAAATAAAAGAGCAACGGCTCAAAATAGAACTGCATCACGGGAGTTTACTCATGATGGAAGGAGCCATGCAAGAACATTGGTTGCACCAAATTCCAAAAACCAAAAAACCAATGGAACCCAGAATCAATCTTACTTTTAGAAAGATCATCTGAAAATTTCATTACGCACAGCTGCCCATCGCAAGCCCACTTTTAGCAACTGCATATTGACTTCTCACCCGTATCGATTTCCATAAATAAAATCCAGTTTGCTGTTTGGGGGGGGTGTCCTCACAAATGAATTTTATCAGTGTCTTAAATTCGGCAATCCATTCTTCTATAGACTGTTTCGGAATTTCATCCCTCTCTTCAAGGCTCAGACTGTGCAGCCCAATCGTTGTTTGAACATCGTCCATGGCAAAACCATCAATCGGAAAGGGTCCCACAATCGGTGGAGGTGGGAAGGTTTACCCAAACCTTTAGCTCTAATGTCATTTTCGCGATCCATGGAAGTAAGATTAATAAATATAGTAAGCAATAAATTAATAAAGAATAAATCCTTGTGGTTTAAAATAAAGACAATCCCAAGATTATTATTCTTATTCGTTTGAGAAAATCCAAAAAGATAAGGGGGCGCAACAGGCATTTTTCTAAAAAGGGAAATTGGACTACCTTTGTTGAAATCACTACAAAATTATGACGACCAAAAGCCTATCAATAATTGTCCTTATCGGTTTCGCAATACTGATGAGCTGTGAGAACCGTTCCAAACCCTCCGCCAACACCATGTTACTGAACGGCACCGTAGAAGGCTTGCGAAAGGGTACCCTCTATTTGCAAAAAATGCAAGATTCACTTTTGGTCAACATCGATTCGGTTGTGGTGGATGGAAGTCCTAAATTTCAATTCAAAACCGAAATAGAAAGCCCTGAAATCTATTACCTCTATCTGAACAAGGAGGACGGAGACAGCCTGAATGACAGGATTTTGTTTTTTGGGGAAAAGGGAGAAATCACCATCAATACCCTCCTCAAAACCTTCGAAAGCAGTGCCAAGGTGACGGGATCTGAAAATCAGGAATTACTTCAGGAGTACCGTAAATTGGCCCGTCAATTCGACAGCAAAAACTTGGATTACATCAAGGCTTATTTTGAAGCAGCCAAAGATAATAGTGACAAGAAGGTCTTAGATTCTATTCAAGAAACCATGAACAATCTGGTCAAGAGGAGATATTTATATGCCCTCAACTTTGCCAGTACGCATGGCGACAATGTCATTGCTCCTTTTATTGCCTTGACAGAAGTGTATGATGCCAACATTAAATTTTTGGATACGGTGGCCTCCAAATTGACCGATGAGGTCAAGACTTCCAAATACGGTAAAGAATTTATAGAGTTCATCGCTGCCCGAAAAGCAGAAGAGGCGGAAAAATAACTATCCCAGTTGAGCCAATTTATTGTGCAAACCCTCAAGAGATTTTGCTAAGCTTACTCTCAGTGTCTTAAAAGCAGATTTTCCACCTTCTTTTTTTACCTCGTGGATTTTTTCGATCAAATCATCGAACAATGCAATAGTCTCATCGATAAGTTTTTCGGTGGTTTTAAGATCTGCATCAGGATGGTTCAACTCCCAAGCGTAAACCTCTTCGATAAAGGCTCCTAAGCTGTTGTTAATTTCTTTTTTGAATAGTTTGATACTCGACATAACGGTTCTTTTTTTTAAGGTTGATTAACCACTGTATTTGACAAAGTTTCGCGGGGTCTCGTATAATACGACCTCCAGTGTTTTGTCCTCATCCAAATGAGGGAATAGTTTGTTGTAAATCACTACTGCGATATTTTCAGCAGAGGGAATTAAATCGGTAAATTCTGGAACTTGCTCATTGAAATTTTTGTGATCAAATGCATCCTCTACTTCGGCTTTGATGAGATCTTTCAACACCTTCATGTCCATAACATATCCCGTTACAGGATCTAGGGTACCGGTTACGTTAACAATCAATTCATAGTTGTGACCGTGGTAATGAGGATTGGAACATTTGCCAAAAACCTCTTCATTTTTTTGGTCATCCCAAGATTTAACATAGAGCCGATGGGCTGCGTTGAAGTGCGCTTTTCTGCAAACGGTTACTCTCATGTTTTCGGGGTTTTGTCTAAGATAAATTGGTGAAAACGATTGAATACGATGGCAAACCAAACCGTGTAACGCTCTGGATTTTCAGTTAAGTCTTTATTTAATGCTTCCAAAGACATCCATTTGAAAGAGGCTACCTCATCGGTATTGATCTTTGGATCCAAGTCGGTATAACCCAACATGACATGATCTAATTCGTGTTCAGACAATCCATTGTCAAAAGAAGTCTTGTAAATAAAAGTAAACAACTCCTCAAGGTTTACCGCCATCCCCATTTCTTCCATCAAACGGCGATTGCCCGCTTCCAAATTGGACTCTCCCTCACGCTGATGACTGCAACAAGTATTGGTCCAAAGACCAGGGGAATGATATTTACTCAAAGCACGTTGCTGTAAAAGCAATTCCTGCTTAGAATTTAGAACAAAAATAGAGAAGGCGCGATGTAAAAGGGCTTTTTCATGAGCTTCCATTTTGCCCATCGTACCAATCTGATGATCCTCCAAATCGACCAGAACAACTTTTTCTTCCTTCATTGGTCAAAAATACCGAATATATTACACAAAACCTATCCGCAAATTTTAACGCTGGGATTTAATTAAATATTTTTGCCCAAATTGATCCATATGGAATTCCTGCAGGAAATTCAAAGAAGAAGAACATTCGGCATCATTTCTCACCCTGATGCGGGCAAAACCACCCTCACGGAAAAATTGCTATTGTACGGCGGTGCAATACAGGAAGCTGGAGCAGTCAAGTCCAATAAGATCAAAAAAGGAGCGACAAGTGATTTTATGGAAATCGAGCGTCAAAGAGGAATTTCTGTAGCGACCTCAGTTCTGGCTTTCAATTACCAACACAAAAAAATCAACATCCTTGATACCCCAGGTCACAAAGATTTTGCAGAAGATACTTTTAGAACATTAACGGCTGTTGATAGCGTAATTGTTGTAATCGATGTTGCCAAAGGGGTAGAAGAACAAACCGAAAAGCTGGTAGAGGTCTGTCGGATGCGAAAAATTCCAATCATCGTGTTCATCAATAAACTGGATCGAGAGGGGAAAGACGCCTTTGACCTGCTGGATGAAGTGGAATTGAAATTAGGGCTCAAAGTGACTCCCTTGAGTTTTCCCATTGGAATGGGGTATAACTTTAAGGGCATTTACAACCTCTGGGAACAAAATATTAAAATATTTGAATCTACAGATAAGCAAAAAATAGCCGAAACCACCGCCTATGATTCCTTGGAGGACGAAGAGCTAGAGAAAGCCATTGGTAAAGCGTCCATATCAGAGCTCATCGAGTCTTTAGAGTTGGTCAAAGGGGTTTATCCTGCATTTGATCAGAAAGAATACTTGGATGGGAATCTACAACCGGTGTTTTTTGGATCGGCACTGAACAATTTTGGGGTTCAAGAGTTGTTGGATTGTTTCATCCATATTGCCCCTGCACCGCTCCCCAAATCGGCCGATAAGCGGCTCATCCAACCCAATGAGTCAGCCTTTTCGGGTTTTGTTTTTAAAATTCATGCCAATATGGATCCCAATCATCGCGATCGTTTGGCCTTCGTCAAAATTGTTTCTGGAATTTTTAAACGCAACACCCCCTACTTCCACGTAAGACAAAAGAAAAAGCTGAAGTTTTCCAGCCCTAATGCATTTTTTGCAGAGAAAAAAGAGGTCGTCGATGAGTCCTTCCCAGGAGATATTGTAGGGCTGCACGATACCGGAAACTTTAAAATTGGTGACACCTTGACCTCAGGGGAAGAAATACAATACAAAGGAATTCCCAGTTTTTCTCCCGAACATTTTCGCTTCATCAACAATGCCGATCCGATGAAGGCCAAGCAGCTTTTTAAAGGCATTGACCAGTTGATGGACGAAGGAGTGGCTCAATTGTTCACCCTCAATCTGAATGGAAGAAAGGTGATTGGTACTGTGGGTGCACTGCAGTTTGAAGTCATACAATACCGTCTGCTTCACGAGTACGGCGCCCAATGTTCTTATGAAAATCTCAATGTTCATAAAGCCTGTTGGGTGAGCTGCGAAAACCCTGATCATCCCGAGTTCATAGAATTCAAGCGTGTCAAGCAAAAGTTTTTGGCGGTGGACAAACAAGGGCAACTGGTTTTTTTGGCTGATTCTGCTTTTTCCCTCCAAATGACCCAACAAAAATACCCTGCAGTGTCTTTTTTCTTTACTTCCGAAATGAAGTAATGATTTGAATATTTCGGTTCGAAACAAAACCAACAGTAAAAAAGAGTATAAAAAAAACCGTCATAAATTATGACGGTTTTTTTTTAATTAAGCTTCTCCCGTGGGCCCAAAATTTAAAGGAATGGGCGGTTGCTCTTTGGAATCGATCTCCCCATGACTGTCCTCGTAGCGGCGGATATTATCTGCCAATGCACTTTGAAACCTTTTGGCGTGCTCAGGAGTCAGTATGATCCTGGATTTTACTTTCGCCTTGGGTGTACCGGGCATTATGGCTACAAAATCAACCACAAACTCTGAAGGAGAGTGATTGATGATGGCTAAATTGGAATAGGTACCTTGTGAAGTAGCCTCATCCAATTCGATATTGATCTGTTGTTCCTTTTGCTCTTTGGGATCGCTCATGGATTATACATTTACTTCTTGTTCCTCTTCTTCTTTGTCAATCAACAAACTGGTATATTCGTCTTTGGAACCTACGATAACATTATCGTATTCTCTCAAACCTGTACCCGCAGGGATTTTGTGCCCCACGATTACATTTTCTTTGAGTCCTTCAAGGAAGTCGATTTTACCGTTGACAGCCGCTTCATTCAGCACTTTGGTGGTCTCTTGGAAAGAGGCCGCAGAAATGAATGATTTGGTTTGTAAGGAAGCTCGAGTAATTCCTTGGAGTTCTGGAGTGGCAGTTGCTGATGAAGCATCTCTGGCCATTACAGGGGCTTTATCCTCACGGATCAACAAAGAATTTTCATCTCTCAATTGACGCGCTGTGATCATTTGTCCTGCTTTTAGGTTTTCGGAGTCACCAACTTCCTCAACGATTTTCTTACCGAACAAACTGTCGTTCTCAATGATAAAGTCATTTTTGTAAACCAACTGACCTTCAAGGAATATAGAATCTCCTGGGTCTTGAATTTTTACCTTTCTCATCATCTGACGAACTACCACTTCAAAGTGCTTGTCGTTGATTTTTACCCCTTGCAATCGATAGACCTCTTGAACCTCATTGACCAGGTATTGCTGTACGGCAGAGGGTCCTTTTATTTTCAGAATATCGGTGGGTGTAATCGAACCATCAGAAAGTGGCATTCCCGCCTTGACAAAGTCATTTTCTTGTACCAAAATCTGATTGGACAATTTGACTAAGTATTTCTTGACGTCTCCAAATTTGGATTCTACAATGATTTCACGGTTTCCTCTTTTAATTTTTCCAAAAGAAACAACACCGTCAATTTCAGAAACCACAGCTGGGTTGGAAGGATTACGCGCTTCAAATAATTCTGTTACTCTGGGCAAACCTCCCGTAATATCTCCCGATTTAGCTGATTTTCTTGGGATTTTAACCAAGATTTTTCCTTCTTTGATTTTATCCCCATCGTTGACGATCAAATGCGCTCCTACAGGAAGGTTGTAGGATCTCAAAGTATTGCCTTTGGAATCGTTGATATGAAGGGTAGGAATTAATTTCTTGTTTCGAGATTCTGAAATTACCTTTTCTTGGAATCCCGTTTGCTCGTCAATTTCTACTTGATAGGTAATCCCTTGTCCGATATTCTCAAAACTAATTTGTCCGGAGAATTCTGAAACGATCACTCCGTTGAAGGGATCCCACTGACAGATGACATCTCCTTTTTTGATTTTGGATCCGTTTTTCACGAAAATAAAGGAACCGTAAGGAATATTGTGCATGTTAAGCACATTTTTAGTTTTCTCATCGACCAACTTCAACTCAGTTGTTCTGGAAATGACAATATTCGCTTCTTTACCCTCAACATCATCCCCCTTAACGGTTTTTAGATCTTCGATTTCAGCGATTCCATCAAATTTGGCTACGATTCGGTTTTCCTCAGAGATATTTCCTGCAACCCCTCCCACGTGGAAAGTTCTCAGGGTCAACTGAGTTCCAGGCTCTCCAATGGATTGTGCAGCGACTACACCAACGGCCTCTCCTTTTTGAACCATTTTGCCTGTAGATAAATTTCTGCCGTAACAATTGGCACAAATCCCTTTCTCCGCTTCACAAGTCAAAGGAGATCGCACTTCTACACTGCTTATGGGTGAATTTTCAATGCGTTTAACAATTTCTTCGGTGATTTGCTCTCCAGCTCCAACCAAAACCTCATCAGTACGAGGATCTACAACAGTTTGTAACGAAACACGACCCAGTATGCGTTCTCCAATAGATTCAACGATTTCCTCGTTTTTCTTTAAAGGTTCTACATCTATTCCTCTGAGTGTTCCACAATCTTCGATATTAACGATTACATCTTGAGAAACATCTACCAATCTTCGAGTCAAATATCCAGCATCGGCGGTTTTCAAAGCCGTATCAGCGAGTCCTTTTCTTGCTCCGTGAGTAGAGATAAAATATTCTAAGATGGATAAGCCTTCTTTAAAGTTGGAAAGAATCGGATTTTCAATAATCTCTCCACCACCTACGTTAGATTTTTTGGGTTTGGCCATCAATCCTCGCATTCCTGTCAACTGACGGATTTGCTCTTTAGATCCCCTCGCACCAGAATCCAACATCATAAATACAGAGTTAAAACCTTGCTGGTCTTCACTGATGCGCTTCATGGCCACTTCTGCAAGCTTGGCATTGGTAGAGGTCCAAACATCAATGACCTGATTGTAACGTTCGTTATTGGTAATCAATCCCATATTGTAGTTGCCTGAAATAGTATCTACTTGGGTATTGGCTTGTTCGATCATTTCAATTTTTTCTTTGGGGATGATGATATCTCCCAAACTGAAGGACAATCCTCCTTTGAAGGCAAAGCCATATCCCATGCTCTTGATCCTGTCTAAAAATTCGGCAGTTTCAGGAACACTGGTTACTTTCAAAATCTGACCGATGATCTCTCTCAAGTTCTTTTTGGTCAATACCTCGTTGAAGTAACCTGCATTTTCAGGTACGACTTCGTTGAACAATACACGACCCACAGTAGAATCTATGATTTGATAAACCAATTCGCCTTTATCATTGAAGTCCTTAGCCCTGATTTTGATCATGGCATTGAGCTCCACTCTTTTTTCGTTGTAAGCGATGTGAACTTCTTCAACAGAATAAAAGATCAAGCCTTCTCCTTTGACAGGAACTTCGGGGGTTGATTTTCTGGCTTTGGTCATGTAATAGAGTCCCAATACCATATCCTGTGAAGGTACAGTGATAGGTGAACCGTTGGCCGGATTTAAAATGTTGTGTGAGGCCAGCATCAATAATTGAGCTTCCAAAATGGCTTCTGGTCCAAGAGGTAAGTGAACAGCCATTTGATCCCCATCAAAATCCGCGTTAAAAGCGGTACATACAAGAGGGTGCAATTGAATGGCTTTCCCTTCGATCAACTTGGGTTGGAATGCTTGAATTCCGAGACGGTGTAGAGTGGGGGCCCTATTCAACAGTACAGGATGCCCTTTCAATACGTTCTCTAAGATATCCCAAACCACAGGTTCTTTTCGATCGATAATTTTCTTGGCCGATTTTACGGTTTTGACAATTCCTCTCTCAATCAATTTTCTGATGACAAAAGGCTTGTAAAGTTCTGCGGCCATGCCTTTGGGTAAACCGCATTCAAAAAGTTTTAATTCAGGACCTACTACAATTACTGATCGTGCAGAATAATCTACCCTTTTTCCTAAAAGGTTTTGACGAAAACGTCCTTGCTTTCCTTTAAGAGAATCTGAAAGGGATTTTAAAGGTCGGTTAGAATCCGTTTTAACGGCCGATGATTTTCTGGTATTGTCGAACAAAGAGTCCACCGATTCTTGAAGCATACGCTTTTCATTCCTCAGAATCACTTCTGGGGCCTTGATTTCAACCAATCGTTTCAGTCGGTTGTTTCGGATGATAACCCTTCTGTATAAATCATTTAAATCGGAAGTAGCAAAACGCCCACCATCTAAAGGAACGAGAGGTCTCAATTCGGGGGGTATAACCGGAATGACCTTCATGATCATCCACTCTGGTAGATTTTCACGATTTTCATTCGCCTCTTTAAACGCTTCGACCACTTGAAGTCTTTTTAAGGCTTCTGTTTTTCTTTGCTTTGAAGTTTCGTTATTGGCTTTGTGACGCAATTCGTAAGAAAGGGCTTCAAAATCAATTCTAGACAACAACTCAATCAAACATTCAGCCCCCATTTTGGCGATGAATTTTTCGGGATCACTGTCATCGAGAAATTGATTTTCCGGCGGCAATTGCTCCATAATATTGAGGTACTCTTCTTCCGTGAGGAAGTCCATTTTTTGGACGGGTTCTCCTTCTTCATTTTTGGTCGTTCCCGGCTGAATAACCACATAACGTTCGTAGTATATGATCATATCCAATTTCTTGGAAGGCAAGCCCAAAAGGTATCCTATTTTGTTGGGCAATGATCTGAAATACCAGATATGGGCCACAGGCACTACTAAATTGATGTGTCCTACTCGGTCTCTTCTCACTTTTTTCTCAGTGACTTCCACCCCACAACGGTCACAAACAATTCCTTTGTATCGGATACGCTTGTATTTCCCACAGGCACATTCAAAGTCTTTTACAGGACCAAAAATACGTTCACAAAACAACCCATCACGTTCAGGCTTGTGTGTTCTGTAATTGATGGTTTCTGGCTTGAGCACTTCTCCTCTGGAGTTGCCCAAGATGACCTCAGGAGAGGACAAACCAATGGTTATTTTATTGAATTTTTTTTGGGTAATGATTTCGTTATTTCTAGGCATAACTCGATAGCAATATTTTAATTATTCTTCTAATCTGATGTCTAATCCTAATCCTTTCAGCTCGTGCATCAATACGTTGAAAGATTCTGGTAATCCAGGTTCGGGAAGATTCTCCCCTTTCACGATGGATTCATAGGTCTTAGCACGACCAATGACATCGTCAGACTTTACGGTTAAAATTTCCTGTAAGGTACTGGAAGCACCATAGGCTTCGAGGGCCCATACTTCCATCTCTCCAAATCGCTGTCCACCAAATTGGGCTTTTCCTCCCAAGGGTTGTTGAGTGATCAAAGAGTAAGGTCCAATAGATCTAGAGTGCATTTTATCGTCAACCATATGGCCAAGTTTCAACATATAAATCACCCCTACGGTTGCCGGTTGGTCAAAACGTTCTCCAGTTCCACCGTCGTATAGATAGGTGTGACCGTATCTTGGAATATTTGCACTATCGGTCAATGCGTTGATTTGATCGATAGAAGCCCCATCAAAAATAGGGGTAGCATATTTTTCGCCGAGGTCTAATCCTGCCCAGCCCAATACGGTTTCGTAGATTTGACCAATATTCATTCGTGAAGGAACTCCTAAAGGATTCAATACAATATCCACGGGGGTTCCGTCTTCCAAGAAAGGCATTTCTTCTTCTCGAACAATTCGAGCAACAATCCCTTTGTTTCCATGACGTCCGGCCATCTTGTCTCCTACTTTCAGTTTTCGCTTTTTGGCAATATATACTTTAGCAAGTTTTTTGACTCCAGCAGGCAATTCATCTCCCACACTGATGGTGAATTTTTCTCTTCTTAATGCACCTTGTAAATCATTTAATTTGATTTTATAGTTGTGAATTAAGTCATTTACCAAACGGTTGGTATCTTCATCAGCTACCCATTGACCTTT
>JAURMQ010000005.1 GCA_030830625.1 Flavobacteriaceae bacterium | reverse complement strand
TGTTTCCCCAACTATTATCCCAACCACCATCGGGGAGCATGAACTCTAAATGACTGTTTAAAGATTGGGTAAGAAGCTGAAATAACGCTTCATCATCATGCTTTAAAGCATACATCACCAAACTGTTCAAGGATTCTTCTACATTGTATCCTAAATCGACCCCATGCAAGCCTTTTTCGCTCAATTTGCTTGAGCTCTTTTTACATTCTCCAAACAAAAAGCCTTCGTTGGCTGTAAAGTAAGACTGTACTTCAAGAGCCCATTTTTTACTCTTGGCTTTAAAGTCGTCTCTTTTGACCACATCTCCAATTAAATCCAATCCGTAAATAGCTGTTGCCGGGTAATTGATGTTGGTAAAATCTATAGTGAACGTATTGTATATGTATTGTCCTGCTTTTTCAAGGCGTATGGTCCAAGCGTTTCGTGTTTCATCGTCCAGAACATGACCATGATACAGTAAGGCTTCTGCTAGAGCAATGGCTCCAAAAACAGTGATTCCTTTCCATGATTTTGGGTTTTTGACAACAGTCCAACTTCCCTCCTCTTGTGAGACATTATTTTCTGCCCAAAGCATTACCGATCTGGCACCTTCTAAATATTTTTGATGGCCTGTTTTATCCGCCATAAACAAAAAAGGATAGACCGCATCCATACATCGACCATGGAGGTGCTCACAAGAGGGACAAGCCAAAGCACCGTGCACTTCAGGATTTGAAGGATCGTTGATTTGAAGGTTTAACATCCCATCGCACCAATCTTTAACCAGCTCTGAAATTAAATTTTTGAATTCTACAGAATGTTCAGGAGCCCTTGCGCATGTGTTTAAACAACCCGATATAGGGAGCCCTGCTCCTGCTAGAATTGATAGTTGTACAAAGTTTCGCCTTTGCATGAGTATTGAAAATTAATATGGTCTGATCCCAATTAAAACCGAAAAATGAGGGCTGATGGGCAGTAAACAGGGATCGTTATAGGATATAAAAAAAGTAAACCTTGCCCCTTTTTCAGCTTCAATCAAAACCCAATCGTCTCCCATTTCTCTTAATGAATGTTTTTCAAAACAACAGGTCCAATAAGACCTGCGTCTTCCAATTTAGTTTCATTAATTTTAGGGGGATTGGTCGTCCAAGTTTTCTTTTGGCTTTTGGGTCGGCTACGATCAAAAATAAGTTGATTCCGCCACGTATTTGTCACTTTAATCTCGATCTTATTTTCTCCCTTTCGAATCCAATTGGAAAGATCAAAAACAAATGGAGGAGCCCATTTTACCCCCACTTTTTTTCCGTTGCAAAACAGCTCGGCGATATCCGCAACCTTTCCTAAATCTAAAAACACAGACCTACCGACAGTATCCATTTGAATGGATTTTGAGTAGGTTGTTGTGCCAGAATAATGTTGTACTGCTCTATCAGATAATTCCTTTAATGATTTCAATTCGGAGACTTCAAGAGTTTCAGGAGCTTCCCATCCTTTTTCAAAACCCAAAGTCCAATCGGACTGAAGCGCGGTTTCACTAAGGTCGATTGTTTTTGAAAAAACCTTCTCATTTCGATGCCATTGGTATTCGCCCTTTTGAGAAGAAATAAAGTCATTGCCGATGAAATTTATTTTGGGCCATGGGTCACTTTCATGAATACGGTACCATCCTGTCTCAGTATCCAAAACAACCTCATCCTCCCAAATCACTTTAGAGGCAAAGGGTTGCTTATTATATTTATTAAAAACAATTACGGCACTTCCACTTGAAGGCAATGATAATGCCACATTTGTTCTGCCATTCGACACCTTCCATATTTTAGCGTCCTCCTGCTTTCCGGTCAAAGCATCCCATATTTCAGGCGATTTATCATTGATTCTAAAACTCAAGGCAACGTCAACAGCAAACGCCTCTTTTGAAGCAATAAAATAAATATCAGCCTCTTCCGTTTCGCGATGAATCCAATGTATCTTTAGGCTATCGGGTACCCTGACATCTTGGGGGATCTTCTGTAGCTGTAAAACCTCCTCAATTGTTTTGCCCCAATATACAAACCCCTTCCCATTCTGTTTTACGCCACTTTCAGTATCATCCCATAGCGCGTCCGCAATCGCCAGTAATTTCTTAAGGTCGTTTTGATCGTCCATTAAACTGGGGGAATCTTTGGGTTTATCTCCCAAAATAACGGCGCCTTTTTCAACCAATTCCTTCAGTTTTTGTGCGGTAGAAAGCAACATACTTTCGGAATCACGCAACACAATTACCCGATAAGCTCCTCCGTTTTCAACCTGAATTTTATCATTCACTACCCCCAATTTTTCCTGAAGAATTTCAGAATTTAAGTAATCAAAACGATACCCTTTCGGAAAGTCATCCAAATCAAAGGGCGGACGCTCGTAATGGTCGCCATAATACCAAAGTACATCGGCGACATATTCCCCTTGTTGCAATACGGTTTGGTTTCTCGCCAAATAATCCGTCCAATCTTTCATATAAGGCCACCAGGTTTGTTGTCTCACCAAAGGAAAACCGATTTGTCCTCCAAAACTTGAGCCCGGAACCACATCCGTCTGAGGGGTATGGGAAAAGGTATGAAACACCAAGTGGTTTATCCCTTTGGT
>JAURMQ010000053.1 GCA_030830625.1 Flavobacteriaceae bacterium | reverse complement strand
TCAAACATTTTTATTTTTGGTTTCTGTATTCACATAGCCTCAAAACCTCGTATGGATTTAATTATAGTCATTTTTGGATTTTCACTCCTCCTTCTCGGAATTATTGGAAGTTTTGTACCCGTAATACCAGGGCCTATTTCGGCTTGGTTGGGCTTATTGATTTTATATCAAACCTCATTTTTGGAGGTAGATTTCGGATTTTTAGCCATTACACTCGTTGTTGCCGTTGTAGTTTTCGTGTTAGATTATTTTATTCCTATGATAGGTGCCAAAAAATTCGGGGGAACAAAAGCAGGCACCTTGGGCTCCACCTTTGGATTGATCATTGGAATTGTTTTTTTTGGACCCTTGGGAATTCTCGTCGGAACTTTCGGGGGGGCTCTAATCGGTGAATTGATTCACGACTCAAACGACAAACCTAAGGCTTTTAAAGCGGCCATAGGATCATTGGTTGGATTTGTAACAGGGGTATTTTTGAAATTTTCTGTAACCCTTGTTTTTGGCTATTATTTTGTAAAAATTGTATGGGATAATCGCCATTATTTTTAATTTATGAGCGTCCCCCTAACTTTAAAAAATTCAATCAAACCACAACACTATATTTATTTAATGAAATTGTAATGCTGTTGGAGGAATATCATTTTCTACATTCCTCTATTCTTTAAGTTTTGGGGGATCACCTCATAAAATTGCTTTTTTGTTTTTTAGATATATATTTTTCTTCAGCTACAGTTATGTCTCCTATAGGACTGATCTCTACTTTAATGGGGTTGTAGGTAAGCCAGCCTGTTTTTTTGGAACCAAAATTGTTTATCCTGATGTAACTGGGATACTCCGTGGAATCTAATTGGTTATTGAACGCTTGGCGAAATTCATAAAAATGACTGGACAGTTTTTGAACCCTATACAAATGTTGAATCAGAAAATCTTTTGGCTGTTCCTCTATGGGTTGGTCCAACCCCTCGTAGCACATTAAAAACAAATCGTTGATGCGCAAAGCCGTATGGATTTTACATTCCGGATTTGGAACTTGATAAAGCGGTACTCCAGTTTTTTTCCTTTTGATGGCCTCCCAAAAACTCACCACCTCCTCTTCCAGTTGGTTCTCCTCATTTTTATAAATCAATATGTGGTGATTATTTCTCAAATTCACATATTGATCTATATCATTTTTTAATTTTACTGCCGAGTTCAACGATTCCCTAATCCTTACTTTTTTAACAGGAACTGGGTCTCCATTTTTATTAGGTAAAAAAACCTTAGTGGATTTTTGCCCATTGGCTTTGGTTTTGAAAAACACATTACTGGGCAAAAAAGATTGTTCATTAGAGAGGTTGGCTTTCTTTAAAACTTTCATAACGGCATCCCTAACTTTTTCATCAACAATTTTCTCAATCTGCCCTAATGTTCTAAGGCTCTCCAATGGTTTTCGGATGTGATAAGCGGTTTGAAGATTTGGCGGTGTGCGTTTTCCGTATATGGACTCCTTGTGTAATGGACCTCTCGGAGAAAAACACCTTTGACTTAGAATGTAATTTTTTTCTTTATAATCTATTCTTCGTGTAGAATAAAAGCGATCTGATTTTTTGTGAGAGATCAGTATATTATTTACGAAATACTTTACTTCATTTCTGAATTCACTATGCGGAATTGGAAAAGGGGAATGGTGATCACCATAGGTGTATTTATTCCTAAGGGCTAACTCCTCTAGATAATGAATCGTTCTAATGGCAGAGATATATGATTTTAGAGCATGATTTCGATGATCCTTGAATTTAAATTTTTCTTGAGAGGAATCAATCAAATGATCCAATGATAGAAGACGCATCAGATGATCTGTAGTGTAATCTGGAGAAATGGAAACTTTGAAACAAACTTTAGTCAAAAAACAAGATACCTCTCGACTGACAAAATTGGGATCATCTAATTGATTATGAATCTAATTTCTGTGATGGTATCGTTTGGCAAACTTTCGAAATTTTTTATGATTCGCTGGGTAATCTAAAGTATTTGAGAATATTTTTTTCACCCGTTCAAGTACTCCCTCCCACTGGGCGGGATCTTGTTCATTAAAATACTGGTAGGGAGATTTAGAATCTAATTTTTTAGAAAATTCTGCGTAGCATAAAGTCTTGTTCAATGTACTATCATTGAGCGAAATCGACCAAGGCTGTAAATAAACTACTTTTATTTTATCTGTAAAAAGGAGCGCCAACGGAATGGGATCTCCTGTGAAAGGACAAGTTTCTTTACATTCCTCCCACAACTCCATTTTCAGTAGATTGTGTTGGGTTAGATTTTCTGAAACAAATCCGATCCTCTTGATGTAGCGTTCCCTATTCTTGGCCACCCTCCTTTGATCCAATCTATAGATGTATCTCTGAAATTTATTGGTTTTAAGATTGGTATTCAGTTCCACTTTTAGTTCATCGATACCTCCATATTTTTCAACCAGTGCATTGATGATTTTTCGCGTTTGGAAAAGAGTATTTTTGAGGAGTGGATTTTTAAAATCAATGATCTCCTTGTCCTCTTTTGCCCCATAGGGAAATTTTTCGAGGACTGAAAAGTCAAGAGATTGAGCTTGTAAACCGTATAGTTTCTTGATTTGAAAATCCGAAAATTGCATTTCGTCGAGCAAAAACTCTTTGAGTTTAGGAATAAATCCACTGTTGACATTCTCTTTGTACAAATCTAAAACACGGTTGATGACAAATTGAATATCATTTTCTTCAATATTGTCCCAAACTTTATTTAAACTGTTCTTAACCCCTGCGAGTACCACTGAAAGCTGATAACTGACTCCCCTTTTCAAAAAATATAAAATATTTTTTGCAGCTTTTGTACTGATTGGAGCGTACCTTTTGTCCACCATCACTTCAGCTATTTTTTGAGAGGCATCCTCCCCCAATCCCCATTTTTGAAGGGCGTGATTTTGGAGTAGTTCGCGATTGTTAAAAAAATACAAGGCGTGCCAAACATCTTCCCGCTCTGAAAGGGTCATTCCAAACTAGTCCATTCCAAAAATACTTTCATCAGAAAGCTGACAATTCAGTTTTGATCCATAGATGATGTCCTCATTCTTTTTGTTAAACTGAACAGATTTAGCATTGAGAAATTCTTTGATTTCCCTAAAATTGAATTTGAAATTCCTCATGAAAAAGAAATATATTTTATCTCTTTCTACTTGGGAAAGACTCCTCCCCTCTTTTTATATGGTACTGATCCATTTATACGCCAAAAGATCTTGATAAACGGGACTCGAAATACTACAACGGGATTTGTTGGGTTCAAATGAACATTTACCTACCTTATGTTTTTGGGACTTTAGAGGTTTTTGGTAAAAGACTGCACCTTTAGTTACAGAATTGTCTGAGGGGGAGCCAATTAATTTATCCCGTAATTCATCTGTAAGTAGGGGGTAAAAAGCAGATTGCTTATTCCACAACTGATGCGCTTCGCTGACGTACATATCTCTAGCGACAAATCGGTTTCTTATTCTTGTATCTGTTCGTTGATAAGACACATTTTGGGAAGGTAATAGTGAATGAAAGTATTCTCCAACCGTCCCTCCTTTCATCTTCTTCTCCAATTCATTGATTCCTATTCGGTTGAAATCAGGAATCCCTGTATAAAGTAAATTGTTTTTGGCATCCGCATCTCTTTTGCCAAAAGGAAATCCTCTCCTTTTAGACATATGGTAAAGTATTCGTCCGAATTCGAGTAGGGTGATTTTTTCATCGACTGCTTTGGCTCTCAATTGGTACGGGTTCAGTTTCATCCATTCCACGAACCCCTCATTCTTAAAACAAGTTTTGAAAGCTTGCCTCTCAATATCAGATGATTTTAGCGGACACATTTGATATTGAACCAACAATTTTATAAGAAATTTCTTACGCGTCAATTTGCGATTGTACCGGAGTCGTTTTACTCGATTCTGAGTCCGTAAAGACTTTTTGGAAACCTCCCTGACTCCAGACTCATAATTCTCCGAACCCACAGGAAACACATGGGTTCCCATACCCTTTATCTTCATGGATTTACCATCAATAAGAGTCCAACTAATGGCTCCAACATCCAATGAAAGTCCGAGTAAATTTGACATCTAAATATAGGTTTATTAACTTAGCGGTTCAATCTTATCTCAATAAGGCTAAATGCCGTAGGTGAAATCTAGAATCCCGCTTCGGTGGGATTTTTTTTTAATATTGGTTTTCTATTTGTGTATGAAATTCCATAAGCAGATCATAAAATCTCCACAACAATTGTTTGGAATCTTCTTGACTCGCTTTCAGTTTTTCAACATTTTTATACGCAAATTCTAATGAAAAAGATTTGACCTCGTTGGAACTAAGTTCTTTGCGGTCGAGGTATTTTTTTTGATAGGCTGTCTTTACAGCGGTGTAATGATTGGAGGCTTGGAGTTTTTCAAAAAGACCTTTACAAACCGACTCATATTGATCTTGATGGAAATTGAGAAGCTTCCGAATCTCTTCACAACTGAATCCGAAAGCCATGGACTTAAGCACCTCATACTCTGTGGGTGAGAATAGGTCGGGAACTCTCGGAGGGATTTGAACGTTCATGATAGATTTAGTTTTACCTGCTGCCTTACATCCATTTCAATATATCGCATAGCAGCATAGTTTGTGGTATAAAAATCTGTATAAAAAACCCAAACCCTGATGTGGTGTTATATCTGGGGGAAATGTTATATTTTCGGCATCATATACGTAATAATCGGTAGAATGAAATAAAAACGGAGGTAGGATGATTCTTACAAAATATTTAGTTTTCGATCTCAATCTTAGAAAGCGTAATTTTTGCTAATTTTACTAAAGCTTTATGAAATTATTTTTAATCACATTTGTTTTATTGGCGCTCGCCTTTGCCGGAATTGCCATCAAGATTTGGGCCAAAAAAGGAGGAGAGTTTTCCGGCACCTGTGCCAGTCAAAGTCCTTTCCTCAATAAAGACAACGAAGCGTGTAGTTATTGTGGCAAATTGCCTTCAGAACAAAATTGCCAGGCCACCAATCCCCAACACAATTAATTTTTCTTCAAAACATCTATGAAGAATGTTAAGCTTATTGTAAAGAAAGCAAAGGACCAAGATCAAAAAGCCTTCAATGAACTGTTTAATTTTCATTGGAGCTATCTCTATAATTTTCAGTTAAAAAAAACGGGCAATCCCGAACTTGCCGAAGAAATTTCAATCATTACTTTCGCCCGGGCCTTCGACCGCATTCAAACTTTCAACGATCAATTTGAATTCAAAACCTGGCTTTTGACCATTTCTAAAAACATTTACAATGATCTTTTAAGGAAGGAAAACAAAGAAATAAGCCTAAAAACATTATCCTCCGCCTCCGACCTACAAGAATTCTCCACAGAAAATCACCCCTCTCCGGAAGAAATCTTGATCACCAACGAAAATTTAGAATCACTACTTCTCAAAATAAAGTCGCTCAATCCAGATTATCGAAAAATTTTACAACTTCGTTTTTTTGAAGGTTTTTCCTATAAGGAGATGAGTAAAATAATGGATCAACCCATCAATACCATTAAAGTTAAACTTTTGAGAGCAAAAAGCTTACTAAATCAAAAAATTGAAGAAGATGTTCGCTAAACTAAAAAAATTAGGACCGGGCTTATTATTTGCGGGTGCAGCTATTGGTGTTTCTCATTTAGTTCAATCTACACGTGCAGGAGCCGATTACGGTTGGGGACTGCTTTGGGCTCTTGTTTTGGTCAATTTATTCAAATATCCTTTTTTTCAATTTGGACCCAGATATGCACTTGCTACAGGCGAAAGCTTATTAGACGGTTACTACAAGCTGGGAAAAAGTTATCTATGGATCTATTTTTTTCTCAATATAGCGACCATGTTTACCATCCAAACTGCCGTAACGATTGTCACAGCGGGTTTGGCGTCTAACGTATTCGATATCAGCACAAATATGATCTACTGGAGCATAGGCGTGACAGCCGTATGTTATGGTATCCTTTTGATCGGCCGATATCAGCTTTTAGATAAATTCATTAAAGTGATCATCATCACCCTTACGATCAGTAGCATCTTGGCCTTAGTCATTGCTTTTTCAAAAAAGGGCCCCTCTATTGGATTGACACAAGTTTTCCCTCAAGGAGCTGGTTTACTCTTTGTGATTGCTTTTATGGGTTGGATGCCTGCGCCTATGGATATTTCCATTTGGCATTCTATTTGGGCCTTGGAAAAAAAGAATGACCTTAAAAACAAATTATCCCTTAAAGAAGGACTCTTCGATTTCAATGTAGGCTATTTGACCACGGTCTTGTTGGGCGGCTGTTTTGTAGGACTGGGAGCTTTAGTGATGTTTGGTTCAGATTTAGAATTTTCCAATCAAGGCAATGTTTTTGCGGGGCAACTGATTGATTTGTACACCGCCAATCTTGGAGACGCTGCTTATGGAATTATTGCCATTGCAGCATTGACGACCATGTTCAGTACTACCATCACCACCTTAGACGCTTCGCCTAGAGCCATGTCCAAAACCATTCAATTACTATTTCAACGAAATCATAAAGATTATTACTTGTTTTGGATTACGGTTTTGGCCTTAGGGACTTGTCTGATTTTTCTTTTTTTACTGTCAGAAATGGGGCTATTGGTTCAAATCGCTACGGTTTTGTCTTTCATCACCGCACCTTTTTACGCCATCCTCAACTATCGTTTGATTACAAGCAATCATATGCCCAAAGGGGATCAGCCCTCATCAAGCATTAAAATACTGAGTGTCTTAGGGATTCTTTTCTTGACGGGTTTCACTGTAGTTTACCTTTTGAGCCTCTCAATTTAGTTTGTATCTTTGAAAAAAAAAGTTTTGGAAACCGTTGAAAGAGAGAATAAAGGTGTAGGAAAACCAAAATGGATCCGGGTAAAACTCCCCACCGGAAAAAAATACACTGAACTCAGAAGTCTGGTCGATAAGTACAAACTCAATACGATTTGTACATCAGGCAGCTGTCCTAATATGGGCGAATGCTGGGCCGAGGGTACTGCTACTTTTATGATACTAGGAAACATCTGTACCCGATCTTGCGGGTTTTGTGGGGTCAAAACGGGTCGACCCGGAAATGTGGATTGGGAAGAGCCCGAAAAAGTAGCCAAGTCCATTAAAATCATGAAAATCAAACATGCCGTGATCACTTCAGTAGATCGTGACGACCTCAAGGACATGGGATCCATTATTTGGAATGAGACCATTAAAGCTGTTCGAAGGTTGAATCCTCAAACGACTCTCGAAACCTTAATTCCAGATTTTCAAGGGAATAAAATCAATATAGACCGAATTGTAGAAGCTGCTCCTGAAGTTGTTTCTCACAACCTTGAAACCGTGAGAAGATTGACCAGAGAGGTCAGAATTCAAGCCAAATACGATCAAAGCTTAGAGGTGCTGAGTTATCTGAAGCAAAGCGGTGTAAATCGAACCAAATCTGGAATTATGCTTGGGCTTGGCGAAAAAGAAGATGAAGTTTTTGAAACCCTTCACGATCTTAGAAACGCCGACGTAGAGGTGGTTACTCTGGGACAATACCTCCAACCCACCAAAAAACACTTGGCCGTCAAATCTTTCATTACTCCAGATACTTTCAAAAAATACGAAACCGTTGCCAAAGACCTTGGATTCAGACACGTAGAAAGCGGTCCTCTTGTTCGTTCTTCATACAAGGCGCACAAGCACGTACACTAAACTGCTTTTACCATCTTGTCAAATAGATTTCGTTCCTCTTCAGAAACAAATTCAAGCTCAATTGGAATACAATACAACTTTTTGCTGTCTAAAACCCCCGCGAGTTTGACGTAATCTTTTTCTGTGGTAAGGATGATTCTTTTTCCTGCACGATCTTGAATCATCTGGCAATCTGAATCGGAATAATCATGATGGTCTTTGAATTTTAAATGATCAAAAGCATTGTAGTTTTTTTTCAAATGATCCACCAAATGATTGGGATTGGCGATTCCTGTGACCAATAAGAAATCCTCCTCTAATACAGTGGAGTTGATCCTTTTATTGTTCTGTGACCAAACATCCGCGTAATTGATTTTGGTAAAAAATACCGGAATATTGACCTTAATTTTTTTCAAATATTGTTCTTTTTGTAATTCAGATAAATCCTCTGGTGATCTTGTAATTAAAAGAATGTCTGCCCTTTTTATCCCCCATTGGAATTCACGTAATCCTCCCATAGGCACTACGAAATCTTCAAAATAGGGACGCTCGAACGAGGTGGTCATAATCATCAATTTGGGGCGGACCCAGCGATGCTGCATGACATCGTCTAAAATTACTTTTCGGGGAGGTGTCATTTTTTCTAGAGCCTTCATTCCGAGAGTTCTTTTTTCGGAAACCACAACAGCTGTGTCGGGATACCTCCGTAAAAACTGGTAGGGTTCATCTCCCAAAGTAGAAGCGTTTTCGTTTGTTCCACCCATGACCAATCCCTTGGTTTTTCTTCCATACCCTCTACTTAAAACAGCTACTGGATGATCCTTTTTGAAAAGTTTAATCAAATACATGACTACAACCGATTTTCCTGTACCTCCCATAGAAAGGTTCCCCACTCCTACAGAGGAAATAGAATAGGTTTTCGAAGGCAGAATCCCAAAATTAAAAAGCAGATTCCTTAGGGCCATGATCAAACCGTAAAGGATTCCGAATGGAAAAAGAAGTATGCGTAAATTTCTCAATTTAATTATAACTGTATCAAATTTAGGAGTAGGACAAGGCTTATTTAAGCAAAAGTCAGGATCAGATTATCAGTTTAGAAGTCTTACAGCAACAAGTAATAAAATTGCACTTGCTAATAATACTAATG
>JAURMQ010000004.1 GCA_030830625.1 Flavobacteriaceae bacterium | reverse complement strand
TTAAAAAAAGCCTTTCCTGAAGTGGAAAGGCTTTTTTGTTTTATGTTTTTTGGTGGATTATATTTAGAAAGACAATCCGAAACCTATGTTTCCAATGATCAGTCCATTTTCAGAAATACCCGGTACTTCAGGAATTTCTTCGGTGGTTATCTCAGTATATGACGGATCGGAGTTATCCGTTGCAGCAATATCTATTGTTTTGGGTAAATCGCCTAAGCCATAACCCACTTCTAATCTAAAATAGACACGTCCGCATGTTTTGAGTCCCAACTTAAAATTGGTTGTATTGATATTAATTTTAGCACTTCCCGATCCTTTCCGGTTATTTTTCAGTTCAAGATCATTGTATTTAGCATTTAATTTCAGGCTGGAAACACCTGCCCCTAAATAAAGTCCCTTTCCACGTTTAAAAAAATAATAGGTAGCTCCAAACTCCGAAAAATTTAAATCTCCTTCTATCTCATCAGTGTTATAAGAATAGGTAATGTAATCTACATAGGGAGCAAAATGGTTGTTGAGAAAAGGAAGTGTGTATTGAACTCCTATAGAGGCAATGTTGGGAATTCCCGTCTTAAGTCCAATTGAAAATCTTTTGATTTTATAATCCTTGATAATTGAATCCTGCACTATTGGAACTTCAGGAGGGTCTTCATTTGATGTTTGAGCAATAGCTGCAATGGATGCCAAAAAAAGGATCAAGAGAAATAGGTTTTTTGTTTTCATGATTAAGGATTTGAGTTGAGGTTGTTATTATTGCACGCTAATTGTACAATCAATTAAGTTTAATTCTTTCTTTTCGATTGGCCAATTCCCATAAGGTATAAAAGATGAGTTGGGTTCTTTTTTTTAGAAGTGGATAATTGATTTTATCGGGGGTATCTCCAGGCTGATGGTAGTCTTCATGAGTACCATTAAAATAAAAAATGACGGGAATATTATTTTTGGCAAAATTGTAATGATCGCTTCGGTAATAAAAACGATTGGGGTCGTTGTCATCATTGAAAGTATAATCCAGTTTGAGTTGGGTATATTTTTGATTGGTGGCCTCTGATATATCGTGTAATTCCTGACTCAGTTTATCTGCTCCAATGAGGTAGATGTAGTTGGGATCCTTATCTTCCCTTTTGGGATCCAATCTTCCAATCATGTCAATGTTGAGGTTGGCAACAGTTTGAGCAAGAGGATACAAAGGATTTTCTACATAATATTTAGACCCCAAAAGTCCTTTTTCTTCTCCACTGACGTGCAAAAACACCACGCTGCGTTTGGGTTGATACCCCTTCGCCGAGGCTGCTTTAAAAGCTTCAGCAATTTCCAATATAGCAACGGTTCCCGATCCGTCATCATCGGCTCCATTATTGACTTGACCCTCATGGGTACCGATGTGATCCAAGTGAGCAGAAACGATAATGTATTCATCAGGAAATTCTTTTCCTTCGATTACGGCGGCAACATTTTCACTGTCCACGGAGCTCCCTTTGATGTTGAGTTTCATTTTTTGAAAATAGAGTTCGGTTCCAACGGCAGGGGGAATGTTCTGTCTGATGTAATAGTCGCGTAGAAAGTCCACAGCCATTTTCTGGCCTTTTGTACCAGTCTCTCTTCCCCCGAAATAGTCGGAGGCATAAACATATAAATGTTCTTTGAGCTCCTGATCGGTGATGGTATTAGCAAAGTCAATGACAGGAGAATTCTGTCCGTTAAGAACAGTGCTGAGGGAAAGTAGGATAATAAATAAAATACGTGTCATGCTACAATTTTTTCTTTTTGAATGAATTGGTGGTTTATACCCTCCCAAAGAGCGATTCGCTTTTCGAGAGCAGTTTTCGAAGCAGAAATGGCTTCATTCCATTTGACAGGATCTGTACCACAAAGGTTTTGAATCATTTCTAAAGCCATTGGGCCATGAGCATCTCCATCTATTTCGATGTGTCTCTCAAAATAATAGAGGATTTGGTCAAAACTATGATCGTTATCGCGGTTCATTTTTTTGATCATTGAAATGAACATGTCAGGAATGAGATCTTCCCTTCCAAAAGTGAATACTGCAGCAATTTTATGGGTTTTCCCTTCTTTGATTATTTCAAAGGTAAATCGTAGGAAATTTGCTACAAATGGTTGAAGTCCAGCGTGATTAATCGCCTCAAAAATATCAATTCCTTGTTGGAGTTGCGATAACAGATCTTCTATACCATGGGTGTTGGCATCAATCTGTCGCATGGCGTTGAGATACATTTCGAAGTGACTTACTGAATTCCCGTGTTTATCCAAATCGGTTTCTTCTCCCCAAACGATTTCGTTGATCAATCGGGCTGCCGAATTGTTTGCTGGGGGTTGCCAGGGGAGGGAAGTAGTGGTGAGATCCAATTGTAATTTTTTGACCAAAGACATAAAATCCCACACCGCGTAAACATGGGATTCCATGAATTTTTTTAGGTTCAAAACGGAATCTATGTTTTCGTATAGGGGGTGTTTCAACAATTGGTCTCGATAAATTAAAATTTCAGTTTTTAAAGTATCAATCATAAGTCAGCTTCATTTTTCACAATAAAATTAATTATAAATCATTACACCCATTATATTAAATTCCATTAAATTGAGTTTTTATCTTCAAACAATGTTGGTGTATATGGTGGATCAAGTGAATGATGCCTCAAATATCATTTTTTTTGATGGAGTTTGTAATCTGTGCAACTTTTGGGTGAATCATGTCATTAAAAATGATGCTGATACAGCTTTTTATTTCTCAAGTTTACAGTCTGATTTTGCTGCTTCCTTTTTGGAAGAGAAAGGAATTAGGCATGATTTTGAGACAATCATTTTATACAGTGAAGGAAGATTTTTGACGGAATCGGATGCCGTAGTGACTATTTTAAGTAAAAATGGGGCGGTCCATAGACTCCTCTCAAAACTGATCGGTTTGATCCCTCTTGGCTTGAGGAATGGCTTATACAGATACATTGCTAAAAATAGGTTTCGTTTCTTTGGCAAAAGAGATCGGTGTATGGTTCCTGGTGAAGAGGTAAAAAAGAGGTTTCTTTAAAGAAACAATATGATGATCGTCATCAAGAATCCTAAAAGGGAAAAAATCAATCCTTTTCTAAAGGTCGAGGTGGAGGGAAGAAACATCCAAAACGATGAAATAACGAAAAACAAAAGGGATCCCCCAAAAAAGATATTGAGCCAATAGACTGGGCTGTTGGTTGTGGCCTTGTGAAGCTTCATCATCTTGTCCAATACATAAGGGTATTGCTTTGAAGTCAACAACGCCTTACGAGAAGCGGTATTGAATTTCCCTTCTTTAAAGTATACAACATCTGCCACAGTACTATCGACTTTAAAATCTTTGATTTCAAGGGCTTTTCCCAAATCTGTGGTTTGAATGTGCTTCTCGAGGTTTATTTCTTTTACCACTGTTTTTTTAAAAGTATCTGTTCTTCTAAAAATCATGGTAATACCACTGATAGAGTAAACGGCTAAAACACCAACTAAAAAAAAACCGAGGTATCGGTGAATGATTCTGACGGTTAATTTTGATTTTTTCATAAACAATTAAGTTTAATTTATAAACGATATTGAACGGTTAAGAAATAATTTCGCGGAGGGGAGGGGATGATCCCAGGACCAGGGTATCCTGTCGCTCTTCTCGTAAAATAAATTTCATTTCCCAAGTTATTGATTCCGGTTTCAATTTTAAAGGAACCGAAATGAAAGTTTGCAATCAGGTCCATCACCTGATAATTCGGTATTTTTCCGATCACTCCGCTCAAAGTTCCCTCATTCGCGTTTGTGGCATCGGTGAATTGTTCACCGATTTTTGTAAGTTGAACACTCAAGAATATATTTTTATAACCAAACTTACCCCCAATCTTGATGTTATGAGTCGGAATAAATTCAACTTTTTTTCCCTGAATTCCTGGTCGTTCCGATCTGATGTACTCCGAATGGATTGACGCGATGTTAAAAAACAAAGACATATCGAATTGGGATGAATCATTGAACATGAGTTCCTCCAAATTCAATTCGGTGATGGACTCAACCCCTAATATTAGGGCATCTCCTACATTACCCCTTTGACTTTTAACCCTATTGTAATTGTCTATCTTGGGGGTAAATCCGATACGGCCTTTGTATAACAGATAGAAAAAATTAGTGTCAAAAGATAAATAGTTTTTTATTTTCCCCCTTAAACCCAAATCAGCAGTAATACCGTTTTCATCTGTGATATTGGGATCAATAATATAGGCTGGATTGATGATGCTGATGTCAGAAAAAGTGACAGATCTGTAATTTTGGGAAGCATTTAAATACATTTCAATGTTTTTATTGAATTTGTAATTGACTCCCAATCCCAGCAGAAAGAAATTTCGTTTTTTGTTTTGGTTTTCCTGTATCGTTTGGTCTTGGATTACGTTTCCTGCCGCATCGAAGAATATTTTCCGATAGTTGCCATCGCTTTTTGTGTCAATCCATTCGAATCGGACACCAGGGGTAATGGATAATTTTTTATGGATGTAAAAAATGTGTTCCGTAAAAAAAGCTAAGTTTTTGTTAGGGTATTGGTAATTGGATTGAAAAGGATAGGAGGGGAATGTGTTGTTGTAAAAATCAAAATCTGGGCCAATGGAATCACTACCCGATCCTTGTCTGGAATCGTTTTGAGCCGCGTACCATTTGTTTCCAATGAGAAAAATAACCTTTTTACCCCACAAGCTGTATTGACTTAACCATCGGGTCTCAAAACCATAATTGTTAAAATTCCCCTCAATCAAATCTCTTTCTTCCAGAGGGTCCATTTGATTGACTCTGTTGCTTCTGAATCCTATCGCTTTTCTATTAGCATTCAGACCAAAGAATTGAAATTCAAAATTACTCGCTTCTGAGAAAGAATGTTGGAAAACGGTTTGATATAAGAACCAATCGAGGGCAAACCAATTTCTACTTCTATTGCTCTGGAAGGGGTCTTCTTTAAACATCTCATCGCTCAACCCCCCGGCCTGTTGTGATAAATAATCCAGAAGGGTAATCTCTCCCTTTATGGAGGTTTTAGGTCCTATTTGATATTTTAATTGAGTAAAATAATTTCTTGAATCGAAATGACTATGGGGGCGAAACCCTTCACCACTTTTGAAATTGAAATAGCTCAAATAAGACAAGTTCTTCACCTTACCCTTGATCTCAGTGTAGTGGGTGTAAAGATGACGGCTACCTACGGTATTTCTTGTTCTCAACTCAAAAGTTTTATTTTCATTGGGCGTCACCAGTTTGAAGTTTACCAGTCCACCAAACTGGGTGCCGTATTGCAATGAAGCCGCCCCTCTGACAATTTGAATTTCATCGATGGCCTCTGCGGTAGGGGAATAGTAGCTTTCGGGGTAACCGAGAACATCAGCACTGATGTCATAACCGTTTTGTCGGGTATTGAAATTGGAAGTTCTGTTGGGGTCAAGGCCTCTTCCTCCAATATTAAGTTGCAGTCCAGCATCGTCATTTTGATAGATATTGAGACCGGATATTTGGGCATAGATTTGTCTTGCATTATTGGAGGCAATATTGGCCGGAATTTGCCCGACTTGTATCACCTCTGTTTTTTTTCCTGCAAAAATAGAAGTTCCCTCATAATCGCTTAATCGATTGAGGTTAAACACTTTCTTTTTTTGTGCATTCAATACCACCTCGTTGAGTTGTTCGGTTCTTCCGATAGATATTGTAATGGGATTAAATTTTTGATTTTCAAAGGTCAATTCCTTTAAAGGGAATCCTTCCACATAGAAATAGAGGGTGGTTGGATAAGTAGAGATACTGAGTTCAAAGGGGGTTCCGACTTCTTCTGTCAGCAGCAGACCTTTTACAGAATCGTAAATTTTAACTTCAGTGTCTTGATTTTGATCGAAAGTATCGTCTATTACAACTTCCAACTTGAGATTGTTTTGACCCAAAACAGGAAAACAAAGGAGTAGAATAATACTAAAAGCCCTTAATCTCATCTTTGAAAGGTAAAATCCATTCTTTATTACCAAAGCCATTTTGGTGTTCCAGTAGATTGATTTTTGGATCAATGAATTGTTGACTTTTTCTTCCGTTCAAAGCTACATAACTATCTGCAAACACTTGAACATTTTTATATTCTTTATTTGTGTAGTGCGTTCCTAAGTGATGGGCAAATTCTAAAATAAAATCAGGCTGAAAGCTCATTTGTTTTTCTTGAAATTCGGTAAGAAAATCTTCGTTTTTTACATAAAACTGTTTTTGTGTAATACTGTCAACGATTCTGAACTGAGTATATCCTCTTTTTTCCATCAACATGACCCTCCACGAAAAGCGATACCCTTGCTCATGCCAGAATAATTCTCCAGGATATAAAACGTATCGAAAAGGGAAAAGAATTTGAATGATAAGTACTGATGTGAGCACTATAAATGCTGGACGATTGGATCTATAGTGAAACTCTTTTTTTATCGGGTTGACTGGACTCTCAATTTTTTTCAAAAAAACACTTTTAATCTTCATTCGAAATAGATCGATGCCTTTTTGATGAAAATCTGCTGAGAAAAAAATCAGGGCAGAGAGAATCATTATATAGGGAAACATACCGATTGGAAATAGAATGGCTGTACATAAATGAAAGAGCACAACCAGAGTAAAAGCAAAACAGCGATACCTTTTCGAGAGCAGAAGAAAAGGGATCGTTAAATCGTATAACATTCCTCCCCAACTCATCAAGTAGTGCATCCAAGTTTGTTGGAACAAATAATGTCCAAAAAGAGGCATATCGTATTTTGAGAAAAGCCAAATACTGAGGGGTTGAGCCTTGAGTAACCAGTCGGAATTTATTTTGGCCAATCCGGCATAAAAATACACAACCATTATAAAGACTTGAATACTGGTGATGTAAAACCTTGGGATCGAACGAGGGGCTATTTTGCTTCTCATTTGATCCAATGAGAAAGTGGCGTGAGCAGGAATAAAGCACAATAAAAAAGACAATACACTCACAAAGTAATAGTGATTTAAATAGGTGGTTTTGTCTATGAGCTCTATATAGGTAAATGAAATGAAAAAGAGAATAATAGCGGTGCGGTAAAAGAGACCCAACAGTACCAATAAAGCACTTATTCCGCAGATTAAAAAAAGTAAATAGGTGTAATCTCCCCAATCCTTAACCCAACTAAAACCGTAATATGAAAAGTGAAAGGAGGGTTCAATGTATAAGGTATGAATCCATCCCTTGGCCCAAAACCTAATGAGGCCAAAAAGCATCATAAAACCAAAACAAACCCTAAAAATAGCCAAAGGGGCAGGGTTTACATGATGAAAAAGATAAGATTTTAACTTATGAGTTAATATCATTAAGGAAGAGCGAAGGGTTAGTCGCCGTCGGCATCGGCATAATCCACACTAATATTCAAAACCTGAAGCATATCTACTTTAAGGAGCACTACAGTGGATTGAATGTTATCGTATGTTTTCAAAAATAGGGTTAGGTCCGAATCCATTTGACGGACAAAACTTTGATCTAACGCATTAATACTGTTTTCTACAACATTTAATTTTTCATTGATTTGGTCAGAAAGTAAATGGTCTTTCCCAGATTCTATAAAATTCAAGTAAGATTTTAAACTCGGTCCAGTAACGTCCTTATTTTCAACCGATATGCCGTTATAGAATTTTTTAATGCTGCTCAGGGCTTCCATGGCGATCTCTTTTGAATATATTTTACTGTAATAACCCTCAACTCGGTCGGGCAAGGCGGCAGGGGAAAAAACACCAGCAGGGATTCCAAATTTGTTGGCTCTGAATCCTTTTTCGAAATAGTAAATGAAGTCGTTTACCATCATATTGAGATTTGAGGAGGCGGTATTTTCTGTAGATAAGACAAACTCCTCTTTTGTGCGAACCCAATCCTCTTTCACCGCTTTGGTATGGCTTACCAAGGACTCAATCATTGTTTTTAGATAATCTCTGTATTTTATATTGTCTTTCAATTGATTGATCCCTTTTGATGGGTCGTCATCGGGTCCAAACAAAAGATATTCAATCGTGGGAAAACCTTGTGCAGAGTAATTGTTTGGATTTTCTAAATCATACGCTCCACTTTCGATGTTTGATTTTACTCGAACAGTATCCACGGGATAAATATTTGATTTGAACACATAATATTCCTCCATCGCTTTTCCAATATTGAACATTTCTACATGTTGCCACGCTTTGTATGAGTTCAACCATTGGTTTCTCAAGTCTTCAAAATTCTCATCCGTAAGATCGGCATTAAAAAGATCAAACGAGCTCTTGAGTTCTCCCAAATTGACCTCCAAATTATTAAAAGACGGAATAATGATTTGATTGACAATAAAAGTCAACATTTCCTGTCTATCAAAGGTTTTTTTTGAATCCGAAGTATCTTGATCGGTTCCGACCTCTGAATTTACAATTGGATTTTCTTCAGTGGGGACAAGGTTGGCGTCATCATCAGACACTTGACAACCTAAAACCAGAAACGTAAAAACAATCCACACATTTTTTCTTAACATGACCTACTCTTTAAAAAATTATTGGGAGTGCTGTCATAGATTCCATAGCTTGCTGATTCAAAATGATAGAGACACTCATATTCCAGTGGTATTTAGACCGGTTACTTGATCAATTTTATCGGCCATTGCATTCAATTCGGTAGCGGTTCTGCTCCAAAAACCGTTGCCTTTTTCAAGATCGCTCAACATTTTGTTGACTTCGGTATTGTCAAAATAAGGTTTACCATCTTCTTTCATCGTGAATTGTAATGAAAGAATCAAACCATAGCCCTCAGATAGGGCGTGAAAAACATTTGCCCACAATTTATTTTCTATATTTATAGCACCAGATCTGAGATAGGTGGCTGCTCTGAATCCTATTACTTTTGACAATCCCTCTTTGATGTTTTTGGCTTGTTTGTCTCTGAGTTCATACTCTCGAGCCACTATCGCCGCTCTTCCAAGCTTAAAGGCATTGTAAATTTCTTTATCCAGTACGGGTAAATCCCCTTTGCCAAGATATTTTGCAAGTAGGACTCCATTTGAAACCTTAGGGGAGTAGGGATTGTCCTCACCATACAGGTAGCCAAAACCTTCATCCCAATAGTGTTCCATTTGGGTGACATTATTCTGAGATGCTCCGGGGGAGGTATAGCTAAAAACGAGATTGTCATTGTCTGCAATATTTGAACCCGCGTCGAGCTTTCCTCTCCAGAGGTAACCATTGATGATTTGATCGGCGACCAGAGCCCCTATGAGTGATTTGGTGAAAATTTGATTCATTTCAAATCCTTTTCCGTCAATGTGAACGGTTTTTCCCCCTGGATCAGTATATTTTCCTGCAACACCTTCAGAAGCATCATTGTTATAGTAAGGAAAAACGTCATTGACTACTCGGGTAATGAACGCTTGGATTTGAGGTTTCACAGTCGATGAGGCATAACTGCTTGCAGCGACTTTACTTCCAATGTTTTTTCCCGAGGAATTGAGCGAGTCGTCCTTAAACCCTATACCCTCATTGAACATGGCCAGTAAATCTGCTTCAGTTTTGGAGCTGTTGCTGAATGCCAAATACAATTCTCCTGCCATTTTAAGTCGGGCTGTTTGTCCTGAATAAAAAACGGTAGAAATACCATTTCGGGTGAACTTGTACTCAGTAGGGGGTAGGGGATCGTTTTTGATCTGAGGGTCAAGGGCAATGTCTTGTTCATCGATATTTTCTATGATGTCGCTCGGAATTTCTACCAATTCACCCCCTTTTTCACAAGCCATGGTTAAAATCAGCACACCCATTAGAGACAAAAATATTTTCTTCATTGAGATAGAGAAATATCTATTTATAATTAGTCTAAATTAATTTATACAAAAATAATAACTGAAGCTTTAATACAAAAGAAATTTCCTGATTTATTTTGATTG
>JAURMQ010000052.1 GCA_030830625.1 Flavobacteriaceae bacterium | reverse complement strand
ATGAGGAGCGCTAAAACTTAAAGACAGGCAAAAAGGTTTTTCATTGGAAGCATTTTTATCAATAAAATCCAACGCCTTCTGACCGGTATATCGGGTAAGGTGAACTGTATCGTTATCGATGGTTTTATAAAAATACCCTCTTCTGTCTTTAAAACGATTGTTTCTGTCATAAGATTCATGTTCGTCGAATTGCTGGTCTAAATCGTCATATCTAACACCGTATTTCCCAAAAAAACCCGTGTGATAACCATTCTTTTTCAACAAGCTGGGATAGGAAGATGTCATGTATTCCTCCCTGATATTTCCCGTTTGAAAATTAAAATTGTGAGAGCGCTCGTGTAGGCCCGTGAGAATACTTGCCCTACTGGCAGCACAAATGGGAGTAGTAACAATTGCCGTGTTGAAGTAGGTTCCCGACTTTGCTAAGTCATCCATTTCTGGAGTTTTAACCAACTTATTTCCGGCATAACCCAAAGCATCAAAACGCTGATCGTCGGTCAAAATAAATATGATGTTGGGTTGGATGGCATCTTGTTTGGGCATTTTTTGAGCTCCTAAGTTGGACCCCATCAGACCTAGGGTGATTATGAATACAAATCTCTTTTTCATTGAATACCTTTTTTTAAAATTATCATCATAAATTTCTTAAGAACAACATCTTGCATAAGCTATACAGGGCCATAACAACGATGAATTCAATTTATTTATAAATTTATTTTTTTAAGGTCATTAATCTATCCTGTTCTGACCTGATTTTTTTTATAAAGGCCACTTCAATCCATTTTTTGTAAAAATTTTATCCACTGGACTAATACGTTTTTTGTCCTTACTCTCCTCAAAAAAGTTTAAATGGATTAAAAGATTTAGAATCATAAATATTGTTATTAATTTTTTGAATTGTTAAAAGCAATTCCATCGAAATTTAAAATTTATTTTGTATTTTTAAATGGGTAACTATAAATTATTTTGAATCAAATGACAAATTTCAAGAAGCGTAATCTGTATGTCGCAGTTTTACTGTCACTCCTTTTATTTGCACTTCTTTTTATCCCATTAGATGGAACGCTTGATAATACGTTTGTGTTTTTTGTTGGAAGGTTTCATCCACTCATCCTTCATTTGCCTATTGGAGCATTGGTTATTCTTTTTATTATGGAGATCGTCCATGCTTTCCGTCCAAAACTCAAATTGGATTCTGCCTGTAATCTCCTGCTCTGGTTTTCGGTAATCAGCATCATTCCCACCCTTGCCCTTGGTTTTCTTTTGGGAACCAGCGGAAGCTATGACGACGATTTATTGAACTCCCACAAATGGTTGGGCTGGTTTACGGCTTTGATTTGTATTTGGTTGGTGGTTCTACGTCAAAAAAAATCCTCCGACAATGAAAATAAAGTCACGCGCTTTTACAAAGCATTTCTTTTCACCAATGTTGTATTGCTATCATTGGCAGGGCACTACGGAGGCTATCTCACTCATGGAGAAGATTATTTGACAAAGTATATGCCCTTGGCCCTGAAAAATATTCTGAAAATCGACTCGATGGAGCGTGAATATGTTGCCATTAATGAAGCAGTCGATTCGAGCTCTCAAGAAGCTTTGTATTACAAAAGCCATATTCAACCCATCCTAGAAACCTACTGCTATGAGTGTCATGGAGCAGAGAAACAAAAAGGTGAAATGCGCTTGGATGTTCTCCATTGGGATATGATCAATGGAGCCGATGCCGAAAAATGGCACTCTGCCATGAATGTGATCAATTTGGGAGAAATGCCTCCGAAAAAGAAAAAACAATTGAAAGATGAGGAACGTCGAGCAGTGGTAGAGTGGATGTCAAAAAGTCTTAAAAAAGCTGCTGTTGCCAAACAAAATGACAACAGAAGTGTGATGCGAAGATTAACCAAAGTTCAGTACACACATACCTTAAATGAATTGCTGGGTATTCCTGCCCATTTCGGGAAGGTACTCCCCGATGATGGAAAATCTAAAATGGGATTCAGCAACAACGGGAATATCCTTCAAACCTCTGCATTGCATGTTGATTATTATCAAAAAATAGCTCGTGAGGCTTTGGATAAAGCTATTGTTTTTGGAGACAAACCCAAAGCAAATCATTACAAAGTGACTATCGGTAGAAATATAGGAGATGGTAAATCTGGAGGCGAATTTGGAGGCTATCAAACGGCACCGGTCAACAACGATGATTTGATTGTAGAACTAATTGGCCGTGATGGCCAACCCATTGAAAGCTCAAACACTAAGGACAATGACTCTTTGACCCTGATCAAGAATAAAATAGGGATTGGTATGAGAGGATCTGCAAGCAATCGCTACGGAGTTGTTGATGAGGGGATGATTTTGAACTCTGCCTTGCCCGCCAAAGAAGTTACCCCCAAGTCATGGCAGGGACCTTCCCCCAATTTAAAGCTATTGATCAAAGAAGATTTTCCAAGATCTGGAGATTTTGCCTTTAGAGTGGAAGCCTCAAGAGGATATCATTCTTCGCAAATAGAACGTCTAATAGATTTGAGAAAGGACGAACCCGCTAAGGTTTCCGAAGAATCCCTATACATCTCTGCAAAAGGTTTTAAAGACATCAAAGGTTTAGTCTTAAAGAACAAGCGTTGGTTGATGCCCAAAAATGTTCCAGACTATATTAATTTAGAATTCACTTATGATATCCCCAAGTCTGGAATTTATCAGGTTGATTTAATTCACCCCTATGTGGAAGACGATGGAATGCCTTCCTATCGCTTAAGCTTTTTTGACAAGGACAAAAAAGGAATAGTAGGCAGACGCATCAAAATAGATCCCTCCCAAAAAAATGAAGATCATATCATCACCCCTATTACCCTTGCCTATTTTTCTGAGGGACAACATAAAGGAACTATTGGCGGTAAATTCTTTGTTGGTTTTAGCGATATTGTTTTTACCCCTCTATCAGAAGACGACCCATTGCCCAAAATACTCGAAGAAGAAGCCCAAAAAGATGATTTAAAATATGCAAATGTAAATCCTACCCTTCAAGTTTTTGGAGGTTCTAGAACCGATGATGGAATGGATTACAAGACCTTTGGGGAACCCATAGAGATATCCGTTCCATTCGGAAAGTCAAAAACTTTTGAGTTTACAGGCAGGTTAGAAAACCTACCCATACCCTTAGGCAGCAAAGATGTGAGTGGAGATTTGGCCAATATTTTAACTTTTGGAGTCTGGAATAATCATCTCGTAAAAGAAAACAGTTTGAAAGGTCCCCCACTTTTGATTAAATCCGTTGAATTTGAAGCACCCTACTATCCGGAATGGCCTCCAAAAAGTCACACAAATATATTCTTCGACTCTGTAAATCAATCCAATCCCGAAATATATGCGGAGGAAGTCATCAGTCGTTTTATGCAGCGTGCTTTCAGAAGACCCTTAGAATCGGTAGAACTGAATCGGTATATGGATTTTTGGAAAAGTCTAAAAGATGATTTTGATCGTTTTGAAGACGGGGTTAAAGAAGTATTAGTGGCGGTATTGTGTTCTCCCAATTTTATTTATATCTCAGAACCCAAAGCCCCAGAATCTAATGAATTCGATGACGAATTTTACCTCGCTTCTCAATTGTCTTATTTTTTGTGGAATTCCCCTCCCGATGAAACCCTAATCCAGTTAGCCTCAGAGGGAGATTTATACGATGATCTGCCCGATCAACTGGATCGCATGATCAACAGTCCTAAAATAGTCAATATGATCCATTCTTTTGCGTTCGAATGGCTGCGTTTGGACCGGCATAAAAGTATGGATGTTGATGTTGAACAATATGAAGATTATACGCGTTTTGTAAAAGAAGATATGTTTAAGGAAACCTATCACTTTGTACATTATGTTTTGAAAAACAATTTAAGCATCATGAATTTTATTGATTCCGATTTTGCGATGCTGAACCAGAATCTCGCTGAATTTTATGGTATAGAAGGAGTGAAAGGAAATACATTTCGTCCGGTCAAATTGGATGAAGAGTGGAAAAGAGGGGGATTGCTTTCACAAGGCTCTTTTTTGAGTGGACATTCTAATGGCGCCCAAGCTCATCCCATCAAAAGAGCCGTATGGCTAAAAGAAAAAATATTAGGAGAACACCCTCCTCCTCCCCCACCCAATGTTCCACAATTAGATCCCGACACTCCTGGTTTTGAAGATCTCACCCTAAAAGAGCAGCTTTTTTTACATCGAAACAAAGTTTCATGTATGGATTGTCATCAAAAAATAGATCCTTTTGGTGTGGTGTTTGAAAATTATGATGCGGTTGGAAGATTCAAATCTACCGTAAAAGACAAACCTATTGATAGCAAATCAAAATTACCTGACGGTACTGAAATAGAAGGAATGGAGGGGATTAAAGAATATATTTTAGATTTGAAAAAAGACAGTTTCACCAAATCATTGGTCAAAAATCTTTTTGCTTATGCCACAGGACGAGATGTTGGTTTTGCAGATGAAGAAGAAATTAATAATATTGTAGAAGAAGTGATTGACGATGATTATCGATTTAGAACCGTCATAGAACAAATCGTT
>JAURMQ010000003.1 GCA_030830625.1 Flavobacteriaceae bacterium | reverse complement strand
TCAGACTTAAAGTCTTCATTGTCTTCGGCCATGGTGAAGACTACAGGAGGTAAATCGTCCATTGTCATACCATAATTTTTAAGCATCTCTTTGACCTCCTTGCTGGGTTGGTCGGAAACAAAAAATTGCTGCACCCCTTTTACCCCCATATCCACATAATCGGTTGTGTAAAACCACCCTCTCCAAAACCAATCTAAATCAACTGCGGAAGCATCTTCCATGGTCCGGAAAAAGTCGGCTGGAGTAGGATGTTTGAACATCCATCGCTGAGCATAAGTTTTGAAAGCATAATCAAACAATGTATTTCCCATCACCGTTTCCCTCAGAATATTAAGGGCTGTAGCTGGTTTTCCATAGGCATTGGGGCCCAATTGGAAAACATTTTCTGGATTGGACATTATGGGGGCCAAAAAACTTTGGTCACCAGACATATAACTTACGATCGCTTGGGGTTCTCCTCTTCTCGAAGGGTATTTTTCCAAGCCCTCTATGGCTTTAGGGTGTGTTTTGCCAAATTGCTGCTCAGTGAGATACTGCATGAAAGTATCCAAGCCCTCATCCATCCAGCCCCACTGCCGTTCGTCTGAGTTGACGATCATGGGAAAGAAATTATGTCCAATTTCATGAATGATAACACTGATCATACCAAACTTTACGGAATCCGAATAAGATCCATCCTCCTCTGGCCTGCCATAATTCCAGCATATCATGGGATACTCCATCCCTTGATTTTTGGCATGAACCGATACGGCTTTGGGATAGGGATAGTCAAAAGTATGATTGGAATAGGTTTTTAAAGTTTGCACCACTGCTTTGGTAGAGTATTCTTCCCATAGGGGATTACCTTCTTTGGGATAGAGCGAAACAGCCATTACATCTTTCCCCCCCAACTTGACGGCCATCATCTCCCAAATAAACTTTCGAGAACTCGCAAACCCGAAATCCCTTACGTTCTTAGCTTTGAATACCCATGTTTTCTTCTTTTGGGAGAAGCTCTTCTCCCGTGCTTCAGCCTCTTCTTGATTCACAATTAATACGGGGTTTTCGTATGAGGTTTGTGCCTCACGATATCTTTTGTACTCCTCTTTTGAAAGAACCTCTTTAGGGTTTTGCAGCTCACCTGTTGCCTCTACAATATGATCGGCAGGTACAGTTAATTTTACATTATAATCTCCAAAATTCAACGCAAACTCACCATTGCCCCAAAACTGGTAATTTTGCCAACCCTCTACATCATTATACACCGCCAATCTTGGAAAAAACTGCGCAATTACATAGGCGCGATTCCTATCTTTTGGAAAATATTCAAAGCCGGAACGAGCCCGATTTTCTACATGATTATTGATATTGTACCACCACTTAATGGAGAATTCGAACTGTTCACCACTTCTTAAAGGCTCAGGCAAATCGACACGCATCATGGTCATATTTATCGTATGCTTCAATGGAGTTCCATTGGCATCCTTTACCCAGTCAATGTTAAAACCGCCCTCGAAAGGTTCTTTAAAATAAGTATTAACAAAGGTTTCAACACGCAAAATGGGTTCTGCACCTTCTCCATTCTTTTCAAGTGCGGGAGCCTCTTTTTTTCTAATATTTTGATCCAATTGAATCCATAAATAGCTTAAATCGTCTGGAGAGTTGTTGGTATATGTGATGGATTCGTTACCATAAATCTTTTGGTTCTGATCATCCAACTCTATGTCCATGTCATAGTCAACTTTTTGTTGATAATAATCAGGGCCAGGGGCACCTGATGCTGTTCTAAAACCGTTGGGTGTTGCCAGTTCTTCTTTAAGCTGTTTGAACTTATTGTTGTTCACATGACCGCCTACAGATATGGAATCAACAGTGGATTGAGCATTCAATGTAAATTGGAGGAAAACAAAGGAGAAGAATATAATTTTTAATCGGATTGTGTCCATAGTTTGGATCTTTTTGAATTGAAAATATAATGCAATTTATAATTAAATTTCATTAATTCTTAGAATTGAAAAAATCATCTGGAATTTCAAATTCTGACTTTGAAGAAACCGACAAAAAACTTTTTCTTTTCGAGGCTAATTTCAAATGTATGATATTTTTTTGATCGGGAAGTAAATCAAACAGAATGGTGTTTTTAATACTGAATCGAGAAAGACTGTCCTCAACTTTCATTTCCATATAAGCCACCAAAAGATCGTTTCTGTAAACCTTTCCTAAAAAATTAAAATCCAATGGTTCTCCCTTTGCCTCAAAAAGGAGATTTTTACGAAAATAATTTTCTACAATACTATCGATTTCCTCTTGTGAATTTTCAGGAATTAATTTTATTTTTTCATCTCCATACTGTCGGAGCGTTGCTTCAAAATCATCTAAAAAAACTTGAGCGGTGATTTGGAAGGTATTGTCCTCCGGAACAAAGCGAATAGAAGTTGTTGAAATATAAAAATTATGGAACGATAAAGTTCCTAAAATGCAAAAAAGATAGCCAAAAAAAATCGGATTCATTGGGCGTTCAATTGGTTGCGGTAATTTTGGCTTTCAGATATCAAATAGTCTATCAATTGAAATTGTTGCCCCGTTTTGAGTAATTTTTGAGAAGGTAAATTTTCATCAATATATTCCAAAAATCCAGTGAGTTCATCATTTTTTAATGCGAGGTCATTCCTGAAGAATTCATCACTAAAAACGTAAGTGAGTATCTCACTCGGTTTCAATTTTTGCTTTTCTTCTTCGGTTTTATTGCTCACTGCTTTAGCAATCAGTTTTGCAATATTTATAATGTTCAAGCCATTTCTAAGTTGCCCTTGATTCACTATTGTATTCTCTAACTGGGTTGATTTGTCTTGAGTGTAGTCGTACCCCTTAAACTCTTCCTCCTTTAGATCGAGAAACTTCTGAGTATCATCAGGAGTAACTACAATTTCTTCGAGGGCATTTATTTTTTCATTTACGGTAATGATCAATCTGTTTTTTTGTAAAATCTCGGGGGTAATTTTAACGGTTCTGATCAGATACTGGACCGAAGAAAAAATAACCTCATCTCCATCCGCTACTGGAATTTCGAAAGCCCCCTCACCATCGGTAATCGTATTGAGTTGTGCAGTATTGTTTACCACGTTGGCAGCCACTACATTTTGGTTTCTATAAATCAACCTGCCCTTAATTGATTTTCGTTCCTGCCCCATCACCAAAAAAGGGAAAAGAAAAAGTAAAAAATATATTTTTTTCATGTTTTAAAGATAATAAGCTAATTTGTTCAAATGATTTTAAAGATTGTTAAAATTATTTCCCCTGTTGTCAGCTGTTTTTTTTATACTTTGGGAAGTAAATGGAAATTAAATTAATTCTTCATAAGATAATCAATACCATAGATTAAAAATTATCGTTTGAATACGTCAATAATTTATTGATTATGAATAGATTAGAATTCATTAATACCGGCTTGGCTCTTATGGGCTTGAGTCATTATCAATCCGATAAAAGCATGAATATTGACCCCCATTTACTCATCGGCAAAGGAAGTCCAAAGCTTGTAGGAAAAAATCATTTTTTGCTTACAGAAGTTGATCAATCCTTTCAAAAAATGCATACTGCGGCCCAAAAACAGGGAATCATGATCAAAGTAGTTTCCTCCTATCGTTCTTTCGATAGGCAAAAAAGCATTTGGAATAGAAAATTTGTGAATTTCAAAAGTCAGGGAATGACCGATGAAAATGCCATTTCAAAAATAATAGAATACTCAACCCTACCGGGTACTTCTCGACACCATTGGGGGACAGAAATAGACATTATAGACGCGGGACCTCCCGAAGAAGGAGATGTATTGCTCCCTCACAAATTTCACGATCAGGGACCTTACACTGCTTTGAGAGAATGGATGGAACTTCATGCACGAGAGTATGGTTTTTTTCTCCCCTACACACAAGATAAAAATAGAACAGGTTTTAAATATGAGCCCTGGCATTATAGTTATGCTCCTTTGTCGAGACCTATGCTAAAAAGCTACTTAGAATTGGACCTTTCCCAATGGATTTTGTCGAAAGATTTAAAAGGAAGTCCTCTATTGGGGGGAGTATTTTTGGAAAACTACATCCAAAGTCATGTAAAGGGTATCGACTCATCACTGTTGTGAATCATCTGATAAAGACAGGGGAGTATTCCGATTCGGAATGTTCCTCACTGTAGGCATAACCTCCATAATTAAATCCCAAAAGAGTATCGGCGGTAACATTTTCTGCATCCAAAAGATAACGCACCATCATCCCTCTAGCTTTTTTTGAATAAAATGAAATCGTTTTTAAGGTACCCTTTTTGTAGTCCTTGAACTGTGGAGTGATGACTTGAGTTTTGAGCACCTTGGAGTCTATAACGGAGTAGTACTCATTGCTGGCCAGATTAATAAAAAGCTCATTTTCCTCCAATTCATCATTGATGAATGCTGTTATTTTTTCCTTCCAAAAATCATAGAGATTTTTGTTTTTTTCAATTGGAAACTTTGTCCCCATCTCCAATCTATAAGGTTGAATCAAATCCAGAGGTTTAAGAACACCATACAAACCGGATAAAATCCGGAGACTGTCCTGAAGTACTTTTAATTTTTCTATCGGTAGGGTATAAACATCTAATCCCGAATATACCTCTCCATCAAAAGTGTAAACAGCGGGGCGGGCATTTTCATGATTTAAAGATTGAGAAAAATTTTGGTTTCTTTCCCAGTTAAGATTTCCTAATTTATCTGAGATTTTCATGAGTTCGGAAAGCTCGGCGGGACTTTTTTCTTTGAGTAAATTATTGATGTGATAGGCTTCTGCCAAAAAACAGGGATTTGAGTTTTTTTCGGTGGGCAAATGGGACTCAAAATTGAGAGATTTTGCCGGAGAGATGACCATTTTCATATTCAACTTTTTTTCAAATTTATAATGAATTCGCCTGAAAACCAATACAAAAGAATTGTAAGGGCTGATAAAGGGATTAGAATTGCTTATGCTGAGCGTAGCTCCTCCATTTATCGATTGTGATCTTCATATCGTCAGGTAAAGGGGCTTCGAAGTCCATCCATTTTTTTTGAGTTGGATGATCAAATCCCAATGTTTTGGCGTGTAAGGCTTGTCGGGGTAGCAAGCTAAAGCAATTTTGGACAAATTGTTTGTATTTGGTAAATGTAGTTCCTTTTAGGATAGCATCTCCTCCATATCGGGCGTCGTTGAATAGAGTGTGACCAATGGATTTCATGTGTGCGCGTATTTGATGTGTTCTTCCCGTTTCCAATCTACATTCAATTAAAGTGACATAGCCCAACCTTTCCACAACCTTGTAATGGGTAATGCCCGTTTTACCCGAGCTGCCATCGGGAAAAACAGACATTTGAAGTCTGTTTTTGGGATGTCTTCCTATGTGTCCTTCCACAGTGCCTTCGTCTTCTTTCAGATCTCCCCACACCAAGGCAATGTATTTTCTAGACGAAGTTTTGTCGTGAAATTGTTTTGCTAACTCGGCCATGGCCAAATCGGTTTTAGCCACCACCAGGAGGCCGCTGGTATCCTTATCTATACGGTGAACCAATCCTGGTCGATGGCTTGAATTGATCGGTAATTGCTCAAAATGATGCAATAAACCATTGATCAATGTACCCGTATAATTTCCATGTCCTGGATGAACTACCATTCCCGCCTCTTTGTTGACTACTATAAGGTCGTCGTCCTCATATACGATGTCTAAGCTAAGGGCTTCGGGGACCAATAAGTTTTCGTGAGGAGGATGGTCAAACACTACCTTCACACTATCCCCCCCTTTTACTTTATAATTAGATTTTACGGCATT
>JAURMQ010000051.1 GCA_030830625.1 Flavobacteriaceae bacterium | reverse complement strand
GCCTCTGGAATGGCCGCCATTTATACCACTTTTGCAGCACTGTTGAGTAGTGGCGATCATATCGTTTCGGTAAGATCTGTTTTTGGCTCCACCCACACCCTTTTTAAAAAGTATTTCACCAAATGGAACATTGAAACAACCTATTTTGATGCCGGCGCACAGGACGAAATTGAAACCGCAATTCAGCCCAATACCAAGATCCTTTATATCGAAACACCTACCAATCCTGGTTTGGATATTTTAGACATTGAATTTCTTTCCAAAATAGCCAAAAAACAACAGATCCTTTTGGTAGTTGATAACTGTTTTGCAACACCCTACCTCCAAAAACCAATAGATTTTGGCGCAGATTTGGTCATCCATTCTGCCACCAAACTCATCGACGGTCAAGGCAGAGTTTTGGGAGGTTTGGTTGTGGGAAGAAAAGATCTGATGAGTGAAATCATATCCTTTTTTAGAAACTCGGGATCTGCACTTTCCCCATTCAATGCCTGGATACTTTCTAAAAGTATAGAAACCCTTGCAGTTCGTTTGGACCGGCATTGTGAAAACGCTTTGGAACTCGCCAAATATCTAGAGAATCACCCCAAAACCAGTGAGGTTAAATACCCCTTTTTACCCACCCATCCCCAATATGAAATTGCAATCAAACAAATGTACAAAGGGGGAAATATTGTCACTTTCCAACTGAAAAAAGGGATCGAAGCAGGTCAAACTTTTCTCAATCAAATTGAGATGTGTTCTTTAAGTGCCAACCTTGGAGATACTCGAACTATTGTAACGCATCCCGCGACTTCAACCCACAGTAAGCTTACCCCCGAGGAAAGAGCACAGGTAGGGATTACAGACGGTCTGATAAGGCTTTCCGTAGGTCTTGAAAACATTCAAGACATCATTCAAGATATTGATCAAGCATTGGAAAAAGTTTAACCGATGATAGAGGATATTTTAAAAGAAAGAATTCTGGTTTTGGACGGTGCCATGGGCACTATGATCCAAAAACTTGAGTTTACCGAAGAACAATTCAGAACGGAGCGATTCAAGGATCATCTCTGTCCCTTGGGGGGCAACAACGATCTTCTATCCATTACTCAACCCGATGCCATCAAAAACATCCACGAGCAATATCTATTGGCAGGGGCTGATATTATTGAAACCAATACCTTTTCGTCTACTTCCATTGCAATGGCGGATTATCAAATGGAAGATTTGGCCTATGAGCTCAATTATCAATCTGCAAAAATTGCCCAAGAAGTTGCCCAAAAAATCAGCAATCAAAATCCAAACCAACCTCGATTTGTAGCAGGTTCTATAGGACCCACCAACAAAACAGCGAGTATGTCTCCCGATGTGAATGATCCCGGTTTTCGTGCCGTTAGTTTTGATGAACTTTTCGATGCTTATAGAGAACAAGTAGCGGGATTGGTTGAGGGAGGAGTCGATATACTGCTGGTTGAAACAGTATTTGATACCCTTAATGCCAAAGCAGCATTATTTGCGATTCAGGATTATTTTTTAGAAAAAAAAATAAAGCTACCTATCATGGTTAGTGGAACAATAACCGATTTGAGTGGCCGAACCTTATCCGGACAAACCATAGAGGCCTTTACCATTTCTGTATCTCATATTCCCCTGCTCAGTATCGGTTTTAATTGTGCTTTGGGAGCAGGCCAGTTGCGTCCCTATTTGAAGAGATTATCTAAGATCACTCCTTTTCACACCTCGGTTCATCCCAATGCAGGGCTCCCAAACCCCTTTGGGGAGTACGATCAAAGTCCTAAAGAAATGGCCGGTTTGATCGAGCAGTTTCTCGATCAAAATCTTATCAATATTGTAGGAGGGTGTTGTGGTACCACTCCAGAACACATTCGTCATATTGCAGATGTCGTGAATCAATATAAACCGCGAAAACTCCCGAATCCATCTCATGTCTAACTCACATCATTACTTAACAATCTCTGGTCAGGAGCCTTTAATCGTTAGTCCTGAAACCAACTTCGTAAATATAGGCGAACGCACAAATGTAACGGGTTCAAGAAAATTTTTACGGTTGATTGAAAAAGGGGACTATGAAACGGCGGTCGAAGTAGCACTTGAACAAGTTCAGGGTGGAGCTCAAATCATTGACGTTAATATGGACGAGGGAATGATCGATGGGAAAGCAGCTATGGTTAAATTTTTAAACCTGATTGCCGCGGAACCCGACATTGCTAGAGTTCCTGTGATGATAGACAGTTCCAAATGGGAAATTATCGAAGCTGGTCTGAAAGTAGTCCAAGGAAAAAGTGTGGTCAACTCCATCAGTCTCAAAGCAGGGGAATCCATTTTTATTGAGCAAGCTCAAAAAGTAAGGTTTTATGGAGCGGCAGTAATTGTAATGGCGTTTGACGAAGAGGGGCAGGCAGACAGTTTCGAAAGGAGGATTCAAATTTGTGAGCGCTCTTACAGAATTCTGGTAGATAAGGTAAATTTTCCTCCACAAGACATCATTTTTGATCCCAATATTTTCCCCGTAGCTACTGGGATGGAAGAACATAAAACAAATGCACTGGACTTTTTCTTGGCGACCCAATGGATTCGTAAAAACCTTCCCTATGCCAATGTCAGTGGTGGGGTCAGCAATGTTTCTTTTTCCTTTAGAGGTAACAATACGGTAAGAGAGGCTATGCACTCTGCTTTTTTGTATCACGCCATTGGTTATGGAATGAATATGGGGATTGTAAATCCCACTCTTTTGGAAATCTATGATGAAATTCCAAAAAAACTCCTTGAAAAAGTAGAGGATGTTTTACTCAATCGAAAAGAGGATGCTACAGAGGCACTTTTGGAATACGCAGAAAGTATAAAAGGAAACAAAAAACAGACCCAAGAGGAAGAACAGGCTTGGCGGAATGAAGATTTGCAAACTCGGATCACGCATGCGCTGGTCAAAGGTATAGATCGATATATTTTGGAAGATGTAGAAGAAGCCCGAATCGCTGCCGAACGCCCCTTAAACGTAATTGAAAATAATTTAATGGCGGGAATGAATGTGGTTGGGGATTTATTTGGCGCTGGAAAAATGTTTTTGCCCCAAGTGGTCAAATCTGCTAGAGTCATGAAAAAGGCAGTAGCCTACCTTCAGCCTTTTATCGAATCCGAAAAAAAAGGGGTGATCGAATTTTCAGGAAAAATTTTGATGGCTACCGTAAAGGGGGATGTTCATGACATCGGAAAAAATATTGTCAGTGTGGTTTTGGCCTGCAATAATTTCGAAATTATTGACTTGGGGGTAATGGTCCCCCCCGAAGTTATTTTACAGAGAGCTCAGGAGGAAAACGTAGATATCATTGGTTTGTCGGGACTGATTACCCCCTCACTCGATGAAATGGTATATGTTGCAAAAGAGATGAATCGTGTAGGACTTAAAATTCCTCTTTTGATTGGAGGAGCCACTACCTCAAAAGCTCATACGGCTGTGAAGATTGCTCCTGAGGGCAATGCCCCGATTATTCATGTCAATGATGCCTCCAGAGCCGTGACTGTGGTCAATAATCTACTCAGCGAGGACAAAAGCAAAAGTTATACCGCAGAAATTGCCACAGAGTACCAATTATTTCGTGAGAAGTTTTTAGATCGTGTATCCAGTAAATCATATATAGATTTGAAAACAGCTCGGGAAAGAAAATACAAAATAGATTGGGAAGGGTTCCGACCTGTAGTCCCTCAATCTTTAGGTTTTAAGACCTTGGAAAACCAAGACTTAGAAGCTTTGGTTCCATTTATCGATTGGAGTCCCTTTTTCCGTTCCTGGGATTTGCACGGCAAATATCCAGCGATTTTAAACGATGAAATTGTAGGGGTGGAAGCCACCTCTTTGTTCATCGATGCTCAAAATATGCTTCGAAAGATCATCGCCGAAAAATGGCTGATCGCTAAAGCACGTTTTGGTCTTTTTCCGGCTAATAGTGAAGGAGATGATATCCTTGTCTTTGATCCAGAAGGTGCAGATATTGAAAAATTTCGGTTGATCACTTTACGACAACAAATCCAAAAAAGAGAAGGTCAACCCAATTTGGCTTTGGCCGATTTTATCGCCCCTAAGTCCAAAGGCGTGAAAGATTATATGGGTACTTTTTGTGTTACTACTGGTTTTGGGGTTCAAGAAATTGCTCAGCGGTTTGAAGAAGAGAATGATGATTACAGCAGTATTATGATCAAAGCATTGGCAGATCGATTGGCAGAGGCTTTTGCAGAGTTTCTACATTTAAAAATAAGAAAAAATTACTGGGGCTATTCTTCCGATGAAACCTTATCCAATGAAGAATTGATCAAAGAAAGTTATAAGGGCATTCGCCCTGCACCAGGGTATCCTGCCTGTCCTGACCATTTGGAAAAACAAACCCTTTGGGACCTTATGGAGGTGGAAGAACACATAGGGGTGAGCTTGACAGAAAGCTATGCTATGTGGCCGGCAGCTTCAGTATCTGGATACTACTTTGCCCACCCCGAAGCCAAGTATTTTGGTTTAGGGAAAATCAAAGAAGATCAATTGATAGACTACAGTAAAAGACGAAAAATATCATTAGAGGAAGCCCGTAAGTGGTTGACCCCCAATTTAATTTAAATTCATGAAAGTTACAGACCATCTAAAGAATGCCAAGGGAAAGACACAATTCACATTTGAAATTTTACCTCCCTTAAAAGGACAAGACATTCAGTCAATTTTTGATGCCATTGATCCTTTGATGGAATTCAATCCCCCTTTCATTGATGTAACCTATCACCGTGAGGAGTACCATTATATGGAGCGCGGAGAAGGATTATTAGAAAAAAGAATCATAAGAAAGCGACCAGGAACCGTAGGAATTTGTGCGGCCATTCAGAACCGATTCGGAGTCGATGCCATACCCCATATACTCTGCGGTGGATTTACACAAGAGGACACCGAAAACTTTTTGATTGATCTTGATTTTTTGGGAATTGACAACGTAGTGGCGCTTAGAGGAGATGCTGTAAAATCCGAGACTTATTTCAAGCCTACTGAAGGAGGACATTCCTATGCGAAGGATCTGGTGACCCAAATTAAAAACTTGAATCAGGGCCAATATTTGGATGAAGAAATCCTAAATTCCACGCCTACTGATTTTTGTATTGGAGTAGCTGGATATCCAGAAAAACACGCCGAAGCCCCCAGCATCATGAGCGATATTCAGTTTTTAAAAGAAAAAATTGAGGCGGGCTCTGATTACATCATCACTCAGATGTTTTTTGATAACCAAAAGTTTTTCGAGTTCGAAACAAAATGTCGCGAGGCAGGCATCAATGTTCCCATCATACCGGGTTTGAAACCTCTGGCTACTTTAAAGCAACTCAATCTGATTCCTCTTCGTTTTCATGTCGACTTGCCACAGGATTTGATCAACGCGGTTATGAAAGCAAAAGACAATGCAGCCATCTCAGAAATTGGCGTTGAGTGGTGCATACAGCAAAGCAAAGAATTAAAAGCGCATGGAGTGCCTTTTTTACATTACTACAGTATGGGAAAATCCAAAAATGTGAAAAAAATTGCCAGTACTTTATTTTAATGGTTTTTTGTAAGCCAATTGAATTGCTCTTCCAGCCCCTTATTTTTTTGCTGTAGGCTCAGTATTTTCAATCCATTATCATGTGCAAAATCAAAAACTGCAGGACGCATATCTTCCTCAGTTTCAAACGTCAAATCATAGTCAAAATTAAAAGTATTGACGACTGTTTTGAGGTTTGGAATTTTTTGAAGCGCCACACTTTCTACACGATAATCAAAGCTTACAGATACCACCTGTTGCTCATTGGT
>JAURMQ010000050.1 GCA_030830625.1 Flavobacteriaceae bacterium | reverse complement strand
AACTCCAGAAGTACCTTATACCGAAATTGGCGTTCATCCTCAAATTGGATACAGCCGTCCTGGATGGCTCAGACATGAAAATTACGGAGCAGGAATGATAACCGGTTGGGGTCAGCACCACTACGACTCTGCCGCTTGGGGAATGGATACCGAATTGAAAGGCCCTACCTCTGTGCAAGCCATTGCTGATTTTCCTAAATCAGGGCTTTGGAATGTTCACGGCGATTTTATGGTCAAGCACGAATACGACAATGGAATTAGTGTACTCACCAGTGGAGGATATCCCAACGGGGTGAGATACGAAGGGTCAGAAGGTTGGATTTTTGTTTCACGCGGATCCTATGTTGCTTCTAGTTCTGATCCAGTAGCTCAAGAGAAGAGTAAAAAAGCGCTCGATGCATCCGATCAAAAGATACTCACTTCTGAAATTGGTTCCAACGAAACCCACCTTTACAAAATCGATGACCAGCACGGGAATTGGCTCGACTGTATTCAATCCAGAAAAGCACCCATATCTCCTGTAGAAATGGGGCATATGGCCTGTGTTGTTTGTTTGGTGAGTCACATCGCAATGAAAATACCTCGTAAACTCTATTGGGATCCAATCCAAGAGACTTTCATCAACGACGATGAAGCCAATGCCCTTTTACAAAGACCTCAAAGAAAACCCTACGGTACAAATCATTTAATAGGCTAATTTTTAGCAACCATTATGAAAAACAGTTTACTCATTGCAATCATGGCCATTCTAATCGGCTGCACAACGAATCAAGAAAAATCAAAAGTAAAATTAATGACCCTTGACCCCGGTCATTTTCACGCGGCTTTAATTCAAAAAACCTCCTACGATGACCTCGATACTACTGTAGATGTATATGCTCCTGATGGACCTGAAGTAAAGGATTTTTTAAATAAAATTGAGGGATATAATACCCGAAGTGAAAATCCAACCGATTGGACCGTTAAGACCCACTTGAGCGAAGATTTTCTGGAGAAAATGATAGCTGAAAAACCCGGAAATGTTATGGTAGTTTCTGGAAAAAACTCAAAAAAAATAGACTATATCTGGGAAGCAGTCAATGCAGGATTAAATGTTTATGCAGACAAGCCACTGGTTACCAATCAAGAAGGTTTTAAAAAATTGGAAAAAGTTTTTGCTTTAGCCAAAGAAAAAAACGTTTTGGTTTACGACATTATGACCGAAAGATTCGAAGTAACCACGAGGATTCAAAAAGCACTTTCAATGATGCCTGACGTATTTGGAACTCTGATTGACGGCACTCCATCAGATCCCGCCATCAGCAAATTGAGTGTTCATCATTTATCAAAAATTGTTTCAGGTAAACCCTTGGTAAGACCCGCTTGGTTTTTGGACACCGATCAACAGGGTGAAGGCATTGTAGATGTCACTACACATTTGGTAGATTTAGTGCAATGGGAGGCCTTTCCCAATCAAATCATAGATACCTCCGAGATCGAAATCATTTCGTCCAAAAGATGGACCACCTCTCTAAATCCCGAACAGTTTCAAAAAATTACTGGTTTGGAGGAATACCCAAGCTACCTTCAAAAAGATGTTCAATCCGACACCTTAAACATTTACTGCAATGGTGAAATCAACTATACCCTTAGGGGAAAAAATGCCAAAGTATCTGTTATTTGGAATTACGAAGCACCCGAAGGAACCGGAGACACTCATCAAAGTATTATGAGAGGATCAAAAAGTGACCTGATCATCAAACAAGGAGAAACTGAGGAATACAAACCTACACTTTATGTGGAATTTAAGACAGCAGAAAATTTGGAATCGGACTTAAAGCAATCTATGGATTTGCTTCAGTCTGAATTTCCAGGGATAGAAGCTACTAAAATCTCCGAAACATTGTGGAAAATTGAAATTCCTTCGGCACTCAAAATTGGACACGAGGCGCATTTTGGTCAAGTGACTGAAAATTTTCTTATGTATTTCAATGAAGGAAAACTACCCGATTGGGAAACCCCCAATATGATCTCTAAATACTATACGACCACACAGGCGTATAAAAAAGCTTTTAACAAATAATAATTTGTATAAATTTACACCGATATGAAGAAAAAATTTTCACCCCTGTTGTACTTAGGTGTTTTTTATTTGACGTCTTGTATTTCTCAAGAAAACCCTCCATTGATTGAAACACCGGATCAATCCAAATTTTCGACCCTAACCATAGTAGATGGAATCGACGTTCCTTGGGGCATGGACTTTATCAGTGAAAATGAACTTTTAGTCACCGAAAAAAAAGGAACGCTCTACCTTGTTAAAAACGGAAATAAAACCGAGGTATCAGGTCTTCCCGAAATCTACCAAAGAGGACAGGGTGGGCTTTTGGATGTAGCCCTTCATCCCGATTTTAAAAACAATAAAATAATCTATTTTACCGCAGGCTCAATAGTCGGAGAAGAAGAGGGAGGAAATACCGCACTCTATTGTGCCGAATTGAATGGCAACTCGCTTTCCAATCTTAAGCTTTTGTACAAAGCAAGTCCCAATACCAAAAAAGGACAACACTGGGGATCAAGAATCGTTTTTGACAACCAAGGTCATCTGTATTTTGGAATAGGAGATAGAGGAAATCGCGATGTAAATCCTCAAGACCTAAAACGGGATGGTGGAAAAATTTACCGTTTGAATCTCGATGGAAGCATTCCTGAGGACAATCCCTTTGTGAACGAGCAGGGAGCGAAAGAAGCTACTTACTCTTATGGTCACCGAAATCCACAGGGGATGACCGTGCATCCCAAAACAGGAGAAATATGGGAGAATGAACACGGTCCTAAAGGAGGAGACGAAATTAACATCATAAAGAAAGGGAATAACTACGGATGGCCTTTAATAACGTATGGAATCAACTACAGCGGTACCCCCATAACCGATAAAAGATCGATGCCCGGAATGGAACAGCCTTTTTATTATTGGGTACCCTCTATTGCTCCTAGTGGAATGGCCTTTTCGACTTCAGGAGTATACAAAAAATGGAAAGGAGACTTGTTTGTAGGCTCACTAAAATTTAAATACTTAGAGCGTTTGGTCCTCAAAAAAGGAAAAGTAGTGAAGCGTGAAAAAATCCTCAATGAAATCGGTCGCGTAAGAAATGTGAAAGAAGGGCCTGATGGTTATCTTTATCTCGGAGTAGAGGGAAAGGGAATTTTAAAAGTGATTAAAAATTAATGAAATCTTTCTTGGGTTTGATGGCGCTTTTGATCTTCTTTGAAGGCACCTGGCTCTATCAAAACAAACCGCTTGCACAGAGTATTTCGGACGGTAAAGAAATTTATGAAGACTTTTGCCTACAATGCCATCTGGAAAATGGACAAGGAGTTTCGGGAGTATTTCCTCCTTTGGCAAAATCAGATTATTTACTCAACGATATCGATCTAAGCATCAAGGGAATCAAGTATGGTTTGAGTGGCCCCATAGTTGTGAATGGAGAACCATACGATGGGGTGATGCAAAACCAAGGACTTGATGAGGGTGAAATTGCAGATGTAATGAATTATATCCTCAACAACTGGGGGAATTCGTATAAAGAAATGATTACCTTGGAGCGAGTGGCCGGTATAACTGAATAATTCTTTTTTGTTTTGGGTAAAATGTACCGCTATCTTTATATCATAACTTTTTTATTTTTTTTGATTTGGATGGTTTTTTTAGATACTCATTCCTTGAAAATTCACCAAGAATTGAACCAAGAGATTGATAAGCTTGAGGACCAAAAAAAAGAACTTATTGATCTGATAGAAAAAGATAAAATAAGCATTCAACAATTGAACAGTAAAGACAGCTTGGAGCGTTTTGCCCGTGAAAACTACGGTCATAAAAAAGAAAAAGAAACCATCTTCTACATCGAGTTCCAAGACAGTTTGTAGTTCTGTTAGATCAAATAAAAATTAGTCAATCTAATTTACTATAATTTTTTAAGCCCTAATTTTAATTGTATTTTTATCAAAATTAATCTACAAAATGACCAAAATCATTGCAATTGCCAACCAAAAAGGTGGCGTTGGAAAAACCACTACTGCAGTAAATCTTGCCGCAGCATTGGCCGTTTTGGAAAAAAAAATACTATTGATTGATGCCGACCCCCAAGCCAATGCAACATCAGGAGTAGGAATCGATGTAAAAAGTCAAAAGTTAGGAACCTACCAATTACTGGAACATACTGCTTCCGTGGAAGATACCATTCTAACTACGAATACCCCCAATCTGGATTTGATCCCCTCACACATAGATTTGGTTGCTACCGAAATAGAGTTGGTGGATAAAAAAAACAGGGAATACATGCTTAAAAAAGCATTAAGCCCCCTGAACGGAAAATACGAATACATAATTATAGATTGCGCTCCCTCACTGGGATTGATCACCTTAAATGCATTGGTAGCTGCAGACTCATTGATCATTCCAATTCAATGTGAATATTTTGCGTTGGAAGGATTGGGCAAACTTTTGAATACCATCAAAAGTGTACAAAAAATACACAACCAAAGTTTAGACATCGAAGGCTTACTTCTTACTATGTTCGACTCTCGGTTGAGACTCTCCAATCAGGTGGTGGAAGAAGTCCAAAAGCATTTTGGAAAAATGGTTTTTAAAACCATCATACAAAGAAATATCCGATTGAGTGAGGCTCCAAGTTTCGGAGAAAGTATTTTAGATTACGATGCTACCAGCAAAGGAGCCAAAAATTACCTTTCGCTGGCGAATGAAATCATCAAAAAGAAGACGAAAAAAGCAATTGATGGCTAAGAAAAATAAAAAACAGGTTTTGGGGAGAGGCCTATCTGCACTCTTAGACGATCCGGACACGGGGATCGAATCCGCCAATGATATGAATGCCGATAAAGTGGTGGGAAATATCATCGATTTGGAAATTCAAAAAATAGAAGTCAATCCCTATCAGCCAAGAACACACTTCAACGAGGAGGCGATTCAGGAATTGGCAGAGTCCATCAAAACTTTGGGTATTATTCAACCCATAACCGTCAGAAAGTTGGATCGAAATCAATATCAGTTGGTTTCTGGAGAACGCCGATTCAGGGCTGCTAAATCCTTGAATTTTGACACCGTCCCTGCTTTTGTAAGAATCGCCAATGATCAAGAAACACTTGAAATGGCTTTGGTCGAAAACATACAAAGAAGGGATTTAGATCCCATCGAAATTGCTCTTTCTTATCAAAGGTTGATTGATGAAATCCAGCTCACCCAAAACCAGTTAAGCCAGAGGGTGGGAAAAAAACGATCCACTGTAGCCAACTATATGCGCTTGCTAAAGCTGGACCCGATCATACAAACGGGAATGAGGGATGGATTTTTATCTATGGGTCACGGCAGGGCCTTAATCAACATTGAAGAAAGCGATGAACAATTGGCGATTTACGAAAAAATCGTCGCGAAATCCCTTTCTGTAAGAGAGACCGAATTGCTGGTTCAAAAAACAAAAAAAGGAGTCCCCCCTACTAAAACGATAAGCTCCCAGCCTGAGTTTTATAATAAGGCTAGCAATGAGCTCAAAAGTTATTTCAACTCCTCTGTGACCATAAAAGGAAATAACAACGGAAAGGGGAACATTCAAATACCGTTTAAGTCCCAAAAAGACCTCGAAGAGATTATCAAAAAAATCAAGCGTGAAGACTAAAGTCTTTCTCCCCATACTTCTGCTTCTTAATCTGCAAATTTTTGGTCAAGAACTCCCCAAAGAGATGGAAAATAGCCGAAAACAAGGTTTGATTGACAGTCCTTTGACCCCTTCTAAAGCAGCGTTTTATTCTGCTATTCTTCCTGGACTTGGACAAATTTATATTGGAAAAACATGGAAAGTACCTTTTGTCTATGCTGCCATTGGTGCTTCTGTGTATGGATATGTTTACAACCAAAAAGAGTTAAACCGATACCGATCGGCATACAAAAGAAGGAACAGCGGGTATTGGACGACGAATTTATTGAAATCAAACCCAATAAAGAAAAGTTGAATGAAGGAAAGAATTTTCATAAAAACTATAGAGATATGTCATTTCTCTTTATATTGGGAACTTATATGTTAAATATTTTAGATGCCAACGTAAGTGCTCACCTGATGCAATTTAACATTAAAGACAATTTAAGTATAAGGCCTAAATTCGAACCCGACTTGTTCGGACCAGATACCCATGTCGGTTTAAAAGTTTTGGTCAAACTTTAAAAAAAAAATATGAAGCTTGCTTTATTAGGATACGGAAGAATGGGAAAGGCGATTGAAGAAATCGCATTGGAAAGAGGACATCAAATTGTTTGTAAACTAGACAAAGAAGAAAGCGAAGGAAGCTTAGAAGAGGCGGATACGGCTATAAATTTCAGTGTCCCTGATGCTGCAGTTGAAAACATCAATAAAGCCCTCAACCTTTCGATACCGGTGGTTTGTGGCACAACTGGATGGCTAGATGCCTATGACGAAGTGACACAAACAGCTCGAAAGAATAATACTGCATTTCTCTATGCCTCCAATTTTAGCGTAGGGGTGAATCTTTTTTTCAAGCTGAACAAGATTTTGGCAAAAATGATGGGTCCTCATAAGGACTATAAAGTTTCCATTCAAGAAACACATCACATTCACAAACTCGATGCACCCAGTGGAACAGCCATAACCCTAGCAGAGGGGATCATTGACCACAGTGATTTGACCCAATGGAAAATGGCCGAAGAAGGTCCAGAAACTGTATTTATTGAATCTTTTCGAGAGGGGGAAGTTCCAGGAACCCACAGCATAAAGTATCAATCCAATATTGATGAAATCAATATCGAACACAAGGCCCACAACCGAAAAGGCTTTGCTTTGGGTGCTGTAATTGCTGCAGAATGGATTGCCAACAAAAAAGGAATTTTTAAAATGGAAGACGTCCTAAATCTATAACAAAATGAGTGGAATTCAATGGATTATGTTTGCCCTAGTGATTCAAATCATACACTTCACAGGTACTTGGAAATTATATAAAGCTGCAGGTGAGAAACCCTGGAAAGCCATCGTTCCCCTCTACAGTGCGATGGTTTTTCTCAAAATGATTCACCGACCCAAATGGTGGGTCGTTTTAATGTTTTTACCCGTTATCAATCTCATGATCATCATGGTATTGTGGATTGATGCAGTAAAACATTTTGGCAAAAACAAACCTTCTGATGGAGTTTTGGCGGTAGCAAGTTTAGGTTTCTACCTTTTCTTCCTCAATTATCAAAAATCTCCAAAGTATATCGATGACAAAAGTCAGATTAAAAGATCTGCTTTTAGTGAGTGGATCGGATCCATTGTTTTTGCAGTGATTGCAGCTACTTTTGTCCACAATTATTTTTTTCAACCCTACATCATTCCAACAGGATCTTTAGAAAAATCGCTTCTAATCGGAGACTTTTTATTTGTCAGTAAATTCCATTATGGAGCAAGAATTCCCTCTACCACCGTTGCTTTTCCAATGGTTCACGATACCCTACCGGTACTCAAAACAAGATCATATCTCAACAAACCGCAGTTGCCTTATTTGAGGCTTCCTAAATTTCAAAGAATCAAAAGAAATGATATTGTGGTTTTCAACTGGCCCGCCGATACAGTAAGAAAGTTTTTTGTTAAAGAAGTGGGGGTAAAAAAACCTTTAGATAAAAAATCCAATTACGTCAAACGATGTGTAGGTATCGCCGGCGATACTTTAGAAATCATCGGGGGATATGTTTACATCAATGGAGAAAAAAATATTTTACCAGACAGGGCGAGAGTAAAGTATGATTATAAAGTGTACAGCAGCAAAGGAGTGTCCTCCAAAAAGCTCACTGACATTGGGATAAAAGATTTTTACCGAAGCTTTCGCATTGAAAATATCTCTCAATCTACTTATGCGCAACTCGCTCCCTATATAAGAGGAACGGGAAGAAACAATACTTTTATCACAAACCACGAGGGATTGCCCATTGAATTGGTCAGATCCTTGGGTCTGAGAGCCAGTGAAGTTCTTGAAAAAACCAAAGACTTGAATCTGACCCTTGATGAGGCTGAAACCATCCAGAATCAAAGTTGGATAGACAGTATTGTTCAACGAAATCAAAAAAACAAAACACCTAATTCCACCTTTTTCCCCAATAAAATTCCTTTCGATTGGAATCAAGATAATTTCGGCCCTATTGTGATCCCAAAGGCTGGAGCAACCGTCGATTTAAATTTGGGCAATTTACCACTTTACAAAAAAATTATTGTTGATTACGAAAAGAACAGCCTTAGCACAGAGGGAGAAACGTTTGTAATCAAGGGAAAAAAGACCAACCAATACACCTTTGAACAAGACTACTATTGGATGATGGGAGACAATCGTCACAGATCGGAAGACAGTAGGTTTTGGGGTTTTGTACCGGAAGATCACATTGTGGGCAAACCTGTTTTTATTTGGTTCAGCATCGAGGGCATCAATGACGGAATACGAAATTGGAAAATTCGTTGGGACAGAGTATTCAGCACCGTTGGCGGATCGGGAAAAAGAATTTCCTACTTCCCCTACTTCATAGGCTTGGTTGCGGTTTGGCAAGGCTATGTTTTTTACCGTAGGAGAAAAAATAAGAAACAAGATTAATGTTGGCTGGTGTTTGTCCTGCATACCTTCCCAATATCAAATATATGTCCTGGGTAGTTTCCCAAAAGAAAGTTGTTTTAATAACCGGAAACCCCTACCAAAAACAAACCTTTCGCAACCGAACTGAAATATACGGTGCCAATGGAAAGCTGAAGTTGTCCATACCCGTAGTCCACAAAAAAGGACCGCAGCGACAAATCGATAGGGAGGTTGAAATACACTATGGGAAGGGTTGGCAAAAAGACCATTGGAAGTCCTTAGAAGCTTCCTATCGCTCCTCCCCTTTTTTTGAATTCTATGAGGATGATTTCTATCCGTTCTACCATCAGAAATTTGATCAATTAATGGACTTCAACATTGCTTTAATCCAAAAGATCCTTACCCTAATCGATGCAGAAGTAGAGCTGGTAAACGATCAAAAAATTACCGAAGAAGTAACCGATCTAATCATTGCTAAACCACATGGTATAATCGAAAGCCCACACTATCCTCAAGTTTTTGAATCCAAACACGGCTTTATAAACAACTTGAGTATTTTGGATTTACTGTTCAATTTAGGACCTCAAAGTTTGGAATACCTCATGGAATCAAACCCCTAAAGAATTTCATTTCCACTCCAATAGGGTAGAAATCGGTTTATGGTCTGATAATGTTAAATCATGGGTTTTAAAATGGATCACCCTAAACTTTTGATCGGTAAAGATAAAATCGATTCGGAAGGGAAAATAAGCCAATTTATAAGTAGCTCCCAAACCCGCTCCAAAAAGGCTAAAGGCATCCAATCGATTATTTTTTAAACGACTGTACGATTTTGAAAAGGCATTGTTGTTCAAGTCGGCACAAATGATACTGGGGTGATTATTCTTTAGATCAACCGCTTCAAATTGGTCGATTTGTAATGCCTGTTTATCGATTACAGATCCTATTCTCTTAAAAAATTTTTGGGAGTGCTGTTGGGTAAAAAGCGTATCCTTTAGATCAATTCTGAGCGATTCTAAATGTACATTGTAAATCCTGACGGTGTCTTTTTTGTAATAAAAATCGGCATAGACCGCACTATTATTTGAATTTTCAAAGCTGATGGGGTTTTGGTTAAAAAGCTTGTATTTTGATAAAATGCACAATCCATGTTGACCATTTTTTTGGGGTGACACTACATATTGGTAGGGATAATTTTTAAATTTTGGACTATACTCTTTTGAATATTCTTGTAAGCAAACCAAATCTGGATTTTCTTTAATGATGAAATTTTCAATGGATTGAGGAACCTCTTTAGAATCCATCCACTGATAACTATTGAACAGCCTAACATTGAAACTCATCACTTTAAGTCCACTAGAAACAGGAATTGCATTGTTGGGCAACTGATAGAGTTTTCCCCACTCTTTATAACCAATCAATATCGAAAAAATGAATAGGAAAAGAGGCCATTTGAATTTAAAAATCCAGTAAATAAAAAAAAGGAGGTTGACCAAAGCAATGACAGGAACCATTAAATTGAGAAAAGGATACGGATAAAAATCCCAAAAAGTACCCATGAGAAAAAGCTGAAGCGTCAATAAGACAAAGTTGATGAGTGTTACGATTTTGAGTGCAAAATTCAATTTCATTGTAAATGGATTAATCGGATGAATCCTAAACGTTATTCTTTTCCAGCTCCGAATAAATATTCTTTCTCCTCATTAGAAAGACTGTCATAACCAGACTTACTAATTTTATCTAATATCTCATCAATGATATTTTGATGATTCTTATCGGCCGTTTTCTTTGAAAGGGACGATTTCTTTTTAGGAGCTCTGTAAACGGTTTTGAGTGATTTTCGGGTAAAAGCAGCTTGCCAAATGCTTTGAAATCCAGACCCGATATCCCTCCCTGCGATCAACTGTCGAGCATAAATAAAACCGAGAACCGCACCACCGATATGGGCCAAATGTCCACCGGCATTACCGTAAGGTATTTGAATGACATCCAAAAAAAAGAAAGCCATTGCCAAATACTTCAATTTTAAGTTGACGAAGAAAAAACGTATCTCTTGATCGGGAGTATAGGTGCTGATGAATATAAACACAGCCATAACCCCTGCTGATGCTCCAATCATAGGAGGATAAGTACCCCTGAAAACGGGAAATAGGGCATAGCTCGCCATAAAAATAATCCCCCCAGCAATGACCCCCAAAAAGTAATTATTAATGAAAATTCGATCTGGAAACAAGTTAAGTAACAAACGGCCCGCATAAAAAAGAAGGACCATATTCCACAGCAAATGAAAAAAACCATTGTGAAAAAAACCATAGGTCACTATAGTCCACGGACGGGTGATAAAAGTACCCAAATTGGGCGATAGCTGAAGCCAATTCATATAGGTAGTACTCGGCATATTGAACAGGAAGAAAATCACTTGGAGTACCATAGGGAGAACAAAACAAATTGCATTGATCAAAATGATTTTTTCGGCTATGGAAAAAGTAGCAAAGCGGTATTTAATATTATCGGTAAAATTCATAAATCCCAGCGATTGTTATTGAACTCATTTTTTTTCCAGTACCACATCATGATCAATCCCGTAATTGCCCCTCCAACATGAGCAAAATGTGCAATAGGTCCAATAGAATAGGATGAGAAACCGAAGAAGAGGTCGGCAAAAATTAAAATGGGAACCAAATACTTAGCTTTAACGGGAATAGGGGGAAATAAGAGCATTAGTTGAGCATTAGGGAAAATCATTGCAAAACCCACCAAGACACCATATAAGGCACCTGATGCCCCAACCATGACGGATCTAAAAGCATTGAATGCGCTCGAAAGTTGCCCCTCTCCAATGGCATTAATGGCTGAGGTAGGCAATTCAGCTGTTTTATAAAAAGCATCAATTTCGAGACGAGTAAGACCAAATTCAGTCAAAGAAGTATTGATATGACCTACCTGATAATAATACAGCAAAAGTTGGAGTGCGGCAGCCCCAAATCCAGTGGATAGATAGAAAAAAATAAACTTTTTTTTGCCCCACATTTGCTCCAGAGGAGTTCCAAACATCCATAAACCAAACATATTGAAGAAAATATGTGAGATGTCGCCATGCATAAACATATGAGTTAACGGTTGCCAAATCTCAAATTTCGGATTTTCGGGGTAATGCAATGCGAACCAGTCGTAAACCTGATTTCCAAGAGTAAGGGTGGCCAGGAAAAAAATTCCATTGATAATCAGTAAGTGTTTTACTGTTTCAGTAACATTGCGCATTAATTCAATTTTTTTTCTAGTTCATCTTTCTCTAAAGTAATAAAAATCTTACGATTAAAGGGACAGGTCAGGGTGTCTTTACAGGCAAAAAAATCATCTACTAACCCTTGCTGTTCCTCCGTCGACAGGGTTACATTGGCCTTGATAGAGAGTGATTTTGAGAGTATTTTAGCCATATAATCCGCTTGACTAAAACTTTCCACCTGCTCGGAGTCGTTGGGTATAGAAAAAATATCCTCAAACAACTTTCCCAATTGTTTGTCATCACAAATTGCAGGAATACCGGTGATTTGCAATTTATTCTTCTGTTGCTTTACCACAAAGCCCATGGCATTCAAATTCCCTTCTAATTCTTCAAATAATGCAATCTGTTGATGCGACAACTCAACCACTTTGGGAAATATCAGTTGCTGACTCAACATATTCCTTTTGGTAATACTGGTAAGAAATTTCTCATAAAGCACGCGTTGGTGTGCTCTTTGTTGATCGATGATCAAAAGGCCAGAACGGGTGGTTGTAACGATAAACTTTCGAAGCAATTGAAAAACCTTCGGGGCTTGTTCAAAAGACAGTTGCAATTCCTCTCCGCCTTGAGAGGGTTCATTGGGGATCTCCAATCCAGAATACAGACTTTCCCAAAGGGTTGCTGGGTATTTTGGTAAATTTTGGTCTGAATTTTGGAAAGGATTAAAACTTGAATCCACTTCAATGGAAGGGGAATTTGTCGGGGGTTTTTGATTTAGTTCATAGGGGATATCCAAGTTGGGGTCTCGATCAAAATCCAAAACAGGCACTGCCTGAAACATCCCTAAACTGTGCTTGACCATCGATTTGATAATCGCATATATATTTTGCTCCTCCTCAAATTTGATTTCTGTTTTTGTAGGGTGAATATTGATGTCAATCGTTTTTGGATCTATTTGGATGTAAATAAAATAACCTGGGTGAAATTGATTCCTCATTAAACCTTCAAATGCTGAACTTACAGCATGGTTTAGAAAGGGACTTTTGATAAAGCGACGGTTGACAAAAAAGAATTGTTGTCCTCTGGATTTTTTGGCAAATTCTGGTTTT
>JAURMQ010000049.1 GCA_030830625.1 Flavobacteriaceae bacterium | reverse complement strand
GGGAAAATATATTGTCTAAAAGTTGAGAAATTTACACTACTTAACTCAGCAAACTCTCACCATTTAGATCGGTTGTCAGCACATTGCTCATGTAGTCAAAGTAGGGCCGTATGTGTTGAAAATGTTCGTCAATAAGATCCACAAAATCATCAGAAAAAACTTGTTGATCGGTGAAGTTTTTAAGGAAAACATATTGTTTTTTCTTAATCAGATCAATGTTGGAATGTGCTTTATCAAAGCCCTTAGGAGCTGTTTTTACTTCATCTCCACTCAATTCACCCCAATATTTTTTAAAATCTGATTGAGCCATAATTTTTCTAAGCTCCTCTGCGTCTAATTCCAGTTCTTTGCGAATGCGAAACAAGTCTTCTGGACTTGGCCCCCAAAAACCAACTCCTAAAAAAGAATTTCCAGGTTCTAAATGAATATAGTAGCCTCCTCTAAAAGCAGGCTTTTCTCTGTGAAAAGCGATCCCGAAGTGGGTTTTATAAGGGGTTTTGTTCTTAGAAAACCGAACGTCTCTATAAATACGAAACATCTTAGCTTTTTGTATTTTATCGTGGAGCTGTAAAGCGCGCTCTACTTCTTTGGTAAAAACTTTAACCTCATTTTCCAAAGTCTTAAATTTCGGCTTATTGGCCTCAAACCACTCTCTGTTATTATTTTTGGCTAAGGCAGTAAAAAAACTGAATACTTGTGGGTTGATGCCAGACATTACGATAGAATTTAAGAATGATTATTTATCCAATGGTTTATTTTATTTTCTAATATCGACAGCGGTACGGCTCCAGACTCTAAAACCTTTTGATGAAAAATACGAATATCAAATTGTTCTCCCATTGCCTCCTCTGCCCTTTTTCGAAGCGATCTGATCTTGAGTTGACCTATTTTGTAAGAAAGTGCTTGGGCAGGATTGGCCATATATCGTTCTATTTCGGAGGTAATGTTTGCTAAAGATTCTGCTTCATTATCCAGAGAAAATTCTATGGCCTGTTCTCTGGTCCACCCTTTAGCATGCAATCCAGTGTCAACCACCAATCTAATGGCCCTATGCATTTCTGCTCCCAACATACCGAAATACTGATAAGGATCTTGGTACAATCCCAATTCTTTCCCTAATGACTCTGTGTACAAAGCCCAACCCTCTGAGAAAGCACTGTAAAACAAGTTTTTTCTGAAATCGGGGAGCTCTTGATTCTCTTGTTGCAAAGAAATCTGGAAATGGTGACCTGGAATGGCTTCATGTAAAAACAAGTCTTCATCGGAATAGATGTTGTATTGATTCACGTCAGGTATAGGGACATAAAAAACGCCAGGACGAGTCCCGTCCAAAGAACCTGGATTGTAGTGCGCCGCTGCCGAAGCTTCTCGAAAAGCCTCTACTCTTCTAATTTCGAAAGGTGTTTTGGGTTGTAAGAAAAAAAGTTGATCTACATTTGGTTTAATTTTTTTATAGATCGCGTTGAAGTTGTCTACCACTTCTTGTGGATCATTGAAAGGCATCAAGTCGGGATGGGAACGCACATGTTCAAAAAAGGCATTGAGGTCTCCTTCAAATCCTACTTGAGTTTTTACTTTCTCCATTTCCCCACGGATCCTCAAAACTTCATCCAATCCTAAATCATGAATTTCATCAGCATTCATATCGGTAGTAGTATACACCCTAATGGCATAATCATAATAGGCATCACCATCTGGAAAAGCACTGAACCCACTACTTTCTCTTCCTGCTGCCAAGTATTCGGTAGACATAAAATCGTGAAGACGCTGATAGGCGGGAATAATATCTTTTTCAAGTATCAATGTAAAAGCCGCTTTGAGCTCCTCTTGTTCTTCTGAAGAAAAATCATCGGGCATATTTTTAATAGGAGTATAAAAAAGGTGCTCTGTAACCTTCCTCTGGGTCATCGCCTCCAGCTGAGGCAGTACCTTTACAATCAAGGACTTGGGAAGCACATACCCTTTTTGGATACCGATTCTCATTTTGTCCTCTGCCGATTGCATCCAATCTAAATAGCCCTTCAGTCGAACCAACCAATTTCGATAATCTTGAGGGGTTTTGAAAGGCTGTGCGCCTTTGCCAGAAGCCAACTGTCCAATGGTGAGCTGAAAGGTCCACATTTGATTGATGGGCATCAAATCTGTGTGAAAAGTCTTTCCTTCCAGCTCCAAATCTAACTCTCTAAGGAGAATTTTTTTGCTCATCCATTGCTGAGGACTCAATTGATCGTCATTAAAGCCCACCAAGGCAGCTTTATACCGATCAAAAAACTCTTTTTCTCTGATCTCAAATTCGGAAGACAGGAAATTAGGAAGGGTATCGTTATAGCGCGTATCTCCTATAAAAGTAGCATTGATGCGATACAATTTCAAAGCATCCTGAAAATACTCGTCTAAAAGCTTGTCAAAAGCACTGTTAGAGGTTTTTTCTTTGGGGGTATTGCATGCCAACAAAGGGAGGAGCAGTAAGATTAAAAGTTTTTTTTTCATTGCCAGTGAGATTAAATTTTTCTTAATTTACAAATTCCATAATAAAAGGGCTTGATTAGCTTTTGCGTTTTTCCAATACAACTCCTATATCCCTTAAACTTTTTCCTTTGGATTGAAGTAAAATGAGGTAGTGAAAAAACAAATCCGCGGCCTCTTCCATAAACAAGTCTTCCCGGTCTGCTATAGCCTCTATTACAGTTTCTACTGCCTCCTCTCCTACTTTTTGGGCTATTTTATCTACCCCCTTTGCAAAAAGACTACTCACATAGCTTTCCTTTGTGGGTTCCGTTTTTCTGTTTTCAATAACCTTTTCAAGCTGAGTGACGAAAGAAAATTCTGATGCATTGACTTCTTCCCAACAGGTATCTTTACCTGTGTGACAGGTTGGTCCCATGGGCTCGGCATACACCAACAAAGCATCTCCATCACAATCTATTTTATAGGATTTAAACATTAAAAAATTACCACTTTCCTCACCTTTGGTCCAAAGTCGTTGTTTGCTTCTGCTGAAAAAAGTAACTTTTCCAGAGGATTGCGTATTTTTCAATGCTTCTTCATTCATATAGCCCAACATCAACACCCTTAGGGTAGTGGCATCTTGTACTATTACCGGTAAAAGACCGTTTGGATCTTTCTTAAAATTGGCTGTTTTCATTTAATAATTCTTATGGCGATATTTTCTTTTTTTAAAGTCTCTTTGAGTTGAGGAATGGAGATTTCACAAAAGTGAAACACACTTGCTGCCAAGGCTGCATCGGCTTTACCCCTCTTGAATGCATCCACAAAATGCTTTGTATTGCCAGCCCCTCCAGAAGCGATGATTGGAATGTTGACCGTCTGGGTTAATTCCAATAAAGTGGCATTAGCAAAACCATTTTTGGTTCCATCGTGGTCCATTGAGGTAAAAAGGATTTCACCCGCTCCTCGAATTTCTGCTTCACGGGCCCAATCCATCAGATCAATCGGAGTGGGAACCTTCCCTCCTACCAAATGAACAAACCATTGTCCTTCTATCTCCTTGGCGTCGATGGCTACCACAACACACTGACTCCCAAAAGCATCGGCCAATTCATTGATCAATTCTGGTCTTCGAACTGCAGCAGAATTGATCGACACTTTGTCGGCACCATTTTGTAATAATATTTTGGCATCCTCTACACTGCTGATGCCTCCACCTACGGTAAATGGAATATCGAGGGCCGCGGCCACCCTTAAGACCAAATCTGCCAATGTTTTTCTTTTTTGTTCGGTAGCCGAAATATCTAAAAAAACCAACTCATCTGCGCCTTCCAAAGTATAACGGGTGGCCAGCTCGACGGGATCGCCAGCGTCGCGTAAATCGACAAAATTGACTCCCTTTACGGTTCGTCCGTCTTTAATGTCCAAACAAGGAATAATTCTTTTCGTGAGCATGATTCAGCTGTTTTTTACGATAAAGCGTTCAAGGCTTTTAAGACGTATTTTATTTTCATAAATCGCTTTTCCAATGATTACTCCTTCACACCCCAGCTCAGCCAATTGCGGTAATTCTGAAAGGTCTGACACGCCTCCTGAGGCAATCAGTTTTATAGCGGTACATTCTTCCAGTAATGATTTGTAAAGCGAGAACGATGGGCCTTCCAGCATTCCATCCTTACTGATATCGGTACAAATCACATATTGGACTCCATCCTCTTGATACTTTCTTATGAAGGGGACAATCTGCTCCTCAGAAGTTTCTGTCCAACCACTTACTGCAATTCGATCTTCCTTTACATCGGCTCCCAAAATAATTTTATCACTTCCGTATTGGGTCAACCATTGCTTGAAGGTCTCCGATTGTTTCACTGCTATGCTTCCCCCTGTGATTTGATCAGCGCCACATTCAAATGCAATTTTTAAATCGTGATTTGATTGAAGTCCCCCACCAAAATCAATTTTCAGTTGGGTATGGGTCGCCAAGCTTTCTAACACCTTGTAATTAACAATGCTTTTGGCTTTTGCTCCATCCAAATCTACTAAGTGAAGGTAAGAAATGCCACTACCTTCAAAGGATTTGGCTACTTCCAACGGATCTTCATTGTAAATTTTTTGGGTAGCGTAATCCCCTTTGGTCAAACGAACACATTTTCCCCCTATTATGTCAATCGCAGGAATAATTCTCATTTTAAATCTTTAAAAAATTTTCCAATAATCGCAGACCGTCTTTGCTGCTTTTTTCTGGGTGAAATTGAACCCCATAAAAATTATTTTTTTGAACGGCCACACTGTAAAGTCCTGCATAATCGCTTCTTGCAGTAGTTGTTGAAATTATTGGCACGAAATAACTGTGAACAAGATACATATAACATTCATTTTCTATACCTTTAAATAAATTTTCCCCTTGATGACTGACCGTATTCCATCCCATTTGAGGGACTTTTACAGTGTTGGGAAAACGCCTTACATGCGCTGGAATAATTCCTAAACCTTTGGTGTCTCCCTCCTCTGTTTTGTCGCAGAGCAGTTGCATTCCCACACATATCCCCAATACAGGCTGTTTAAGTTTTGGAATCAACAAATCCAGTCCCGTAGATTTTAACTTTTTCATGGCACTGGATGCTTCTCCTTGCCCTGGAAAGATCACTTTGTCTGCTTTAGAAATAAGTTCGGCATCGGTTGTAAGCTGAGCATGAACCCCTAAACGCTCTAAGGAAAACTGAAGGCTTTTTATATTTCCTGCATCATAATCAACTATTACTGTTTTCATCCTACAACGTTCCTTTGGTAGAGGGTAATATCATTTTGTCTGCATCTCTTTTTACCCCCATTTTAGTGGCTTTAGCAAAAGCTTTAAAAATAGATTCAATTTTGTGGTGCTCATTCGTTCCCTCCGCTTTAATATTGAGATTCGCCTTCGCTCCATCTGCAAATGATTTAAAAAAGTGATAAAACATCTCTGTAGGCATTTGCCCTATCATCTCCCTTTTGAACTCTGCTTCCCAAACCAACCAACTTCTTCCTCCAAAATCTAATGCGACTTGGGCAAGTGCGTCGTCCATGGGCAAAGTAAATCCATAGCGCTCTATGCCCTTTTTGTCTCCCAAAGCTTGAGCAAAACTTTCGCCCAAAGCAATACCAGTATCTTCTATAGTATGATGTTCGTCTACTTTCAAATCTCCTTGGGTTTTAATGTTTAAATCAATGCCTCCGTGGCGTGCTATTTGGTCAAGCATATGATCAAAAAAAGCAATACCCGTCTCAATTTGACTTTTTCCAGATCCATCCAAATTGATTTCAATGGATATTTGGGTCTCTTTGGTATTTCTGACCAAACGTATCGCACGCTTTTTCAACAAAAGCATACGGTAAATTTCCTCCCAGTTTTTGGTACTGAGGACGATAGTCTCTTCAAGGGCAGAGTCGGTTACTTCATCGGCACCTAAATCTACATTATTGTCAATAAAAATACCCTTTGCTCCTAAATTTTTGGCCAATTGCATATCCGTCAATCGATCTCCAATGACATAGGAAGCAGACAAATCGTACTCCGGATTGTTTAGATATGCAGTCAGCATCCCTGTTCCGGGCTTACGAGTATCTGCCTGTTCTTCTGGAAAAGTTCGATCGATGAAAACTTCTGAAAAAACAATCCCCTCACTCTGTAAACATTTGATCAAATGTTTTTGATACGGCCAAAATTCCTCTTCTGGAAAACGCTCTGACCCTAATCCGTCTTGATTGGTTACCATCACCAACTCATAATCCAATTCATTAGCGATAAGTCCCAAATATTTAAATACATAGGGGTAAAACACCAGTTTTTCAAAGGAATCCAATTGATAATCCCCTGGCTCTATGGTCAGTGTTCCATCACGGTCGATGAACAATACTTTTTTCATTGATCTATGGTTTTACAAGCAGTAATAAATGTAATATTTTCTTCTGGAGTACCCACCGTAATGCGTAATGTGTTTTCACAGTTCATCAGTGAGGATCGATTTCGAACCACAACTCCTTGGGTCAAAAACTGTTCGTATCGTTTGGCGGCATCATCTACTTTGACAAGCAAAAAGTTCGCATCGCTGGGAAACACTTTTTTGACAAAACCAAAGGTTATGAGTTGCTTTTTCATCATTTCTCTTTGCACAATCAATTCTTCAATCTGCCGTGATACATAAGAGTGGTCTTGCAACACATCCAAAGCCGCTTTTTGTGTTAAAGAATTCACATTATAAGGCGGTTTGATTTTATTGAAAAAGTTAATGATTAGGGGGTTGGCAAAACCAATTCCCAATCGAATGCCTGCCAATCCATAGGCTTTGGAGAACGTTTGGGAGATTATCAGTTTTGGATAATCATTCAAAAGTGGCAATGCACTTCCTTTACTAGAAAAATCAATATAAGCTTCATCTACCACCACCAATCCCGAAAATTGATCCAAAAGAATTTGAATTTGCTCCATAGGAATAGCGTTGGCAGATGGATTATTGGGACTGCACACAAAAATTACTTTGGTGTTATCATTCACTGCATCCAGTATGGCTTTGGTATCCAATTCAAAATTTTCGTCAAGAGGAATTGCAGTCGTCTTAACGTTGTTGAGCTGGGCCAGAACGGCATACATTCCATATGTGGGGGGCAATAAAATGACCTCGTCTTTTCCTGGCTCACAAAAAGTGCGAAAAATCAAATCCAATACTTCATCACTACCATTGCCCAAAAGAATTTGATCAGCGTTCACCCCTTTTACCTTTGCCAGTGCTCTTTTTAATTCGCGTTGAAGAGGATCTGGATAGCGGTTCGCAATACTTTTATAGGGATTTTCATTGGCATCCAAAAAAACTTTTTGAGCCTGAAAATCCTCAAATTCATCCCTCGCCGAACGATAAGGAGCAATGTCCTGAACCATTGGTCTGACGAGTTTCATTATGTCTTTCTCACTCATTTTGAAGTTTTTTCAGTCGAATTGAAATCGCATTACTGTGGGCTTGAAGTCCTTCTGCATCTGCCATTTCCTCAATTATAGGTCCAAGGTCTTGCAATCCTTGAGCAGTAATTTTTTGATAGGTAATCGCTTTTAGAAAGCTGTCCAAATTTACCCCACTGTATTGTCTTACATAACCGTTGGTTGGCAGTGTATGATTGGTTCCAGAAGCATAATCTCCAGCGCTTTCGGGCGTATAATTGCCAATAAAAACCGAACCCGCATGTTTGATTCCATTTACAAATTCGTCCTCGTTCTTTACACAAACAATAAGATGCTCTGCCCCATAAAAATTGGTGAAGGCCAAAGCGGTTTTAGCATCATCAAAATAGATGATTTTTGAATTCGCTAAGGCTTTACGGGCAATATCTTGGCGAGACAAAGAAATAATTTGATTTTCAATTTCCTCCCCTACCTGATCCATCATCTTTCTTTCTGTAGTAACAAAAAGCACCTGACTGTCTGGGCCATGTTCGGCCTGTGAGAGCAAGTCGGAAGCTACAAAAGCTGCTTGGGCGGAGGCATCGGCTATAACCAAAAGTTCACTAGGGCCGGCGGGCATATCTATTCCCACTTGATATTGAGTGGCCAACTGCTTGGCAACAGTAACATACTGATTTCCGGGTCCAAATAGTTTATCCACTTTGGGCAAGGTCTCAGTTCCTAAAGTCATTCCTGCAATGGCTTGGATACCCCCCACCTTAAAAATCTTATGGACTCCGCACAAATCTGCAGTATAAAGTATTACATCACTTAACTGTCCTTTAATGTTTGGTGGTGAACACAATACAATATTATCACATCCTGCAATTTGAGCGGGAATGGCCAGCATCAAAACCGTAGAAAATAAAGGAGCAGAGCCTCCAGGAATGTACAACCCTACATTTTCTATGGGCGTTTTTTTTTGCCAGCAATTCACCCCTTTTTGTGTTTCTATGCGGACCTCATTGGTAAT
>JAURMQ010000048.1 GCA_030830625.1 Flavobacteriaceae bacterium | reverse complement strand
AGATGGTGTGTTCGAAGTAAAATCAACCAATGGTGATACCCATCTTGGAGGAGATGATTTTGATAAAGTGATTATGGATTGGCTTGCCGATGAATTCAAAACGGATGAAGCCATCGACTTGAGAAAAGATCATTGGATTATTGGTGGGTTTCAAATCTATTTGTGCATTAAATATATTGAGACGTATTACCCTGAAAAAAAGTTTTTAGGCCGCTTGGGTGACTTTAAGTTGATGAAAGCTTATACCCTCTCTGCTCTAAAATTTAATGAAAGTTTTTGGATGTATTATGAATTCATAGAAAGGGTCAATCTTCAACAATCTGATTTTCTCCCCAAAGACGAGTTGATAAAATTCAATGAGAAAATTGGATCTCCTTACCATGTGGGTGTCGGATTGAGATATCTTGAACATTATATTGGTTTGGATGCTCTCATTCTTGCACTGAAAAAATATTTCAATCAAAATCCTCAGGAGTTGAGTTGGTTAGATGTACTGAAAAAACACAGTTCGAAGAACATTGATTGGTTCGAAAATTTCTATCTCAAAGAGCGGACTCCAATCGACATAAAAATAAAAAGCGTAAAAAAAGGAAAAGACAGTATTGAAGTAAATTTGTCAAAATATTCATACAATAAAGTTCCTTTTGTTCTTTCACAAGTAAAAAATGACTCTGTAGTAAGTCAGAAATGGATTGAAGGAATGGGCTCCGAATATAATGTTACCCTTCAAAACCTCAAGCCCGATTACATAGCCATTAATCCTGAAATTCGTTTACCCGAATCCAATAAAGTCAACAATTGGCGTTACACCCAAAATATACTAAATCTCAAACCTTTACAATTCAATTTTTTAAAAGATTATGATTCCCCCAAAAGAAATCAAATTTATTATAATCCTGTATTCAATTATAATTTATATGATGCGTTGTCCATAGGATCTCGATTTTACAATAAGGGGTTGTTGCTGCAAAATTTTACTTTTGACATAATGCCCCAGTACTCTTCCTATCAAAATGACATTGTAGGAAAAGTGAAAATGGCTTTTCGCTTGAATGATGAGAAAAAAAGCAACTATCTTACAACCTTCAATTTCTTCGCCAGCAGTTATCATTTCAATGAAAAGTTAAGATATCAGGTAATCAGACCCAGTATAAATTTCTACTTTAGAACCGATGATTTTAGATCCAACAAGATTCATTTTTTGGGTTTAAATTATTACAGTGTAAAGCGTGAAAGTTCTCCTAATACCATTACCGATCCCAATTACGAAATTTTTAATTTGGGATACAATTATTCCAACCAAGGAGCATTAAAATTTATCACTTTCAACAGCAGTATCGAACTTTCAGACAAGTTTAGCAAAATGGAATTGACCTTAGATTTCAGAAGGTTATTGTTTAATGGAAGTCAGTTTACGGCGAGATTTTTTCTGGGTAAATTTTTACACCACAATCGAAGAGACACTAATTTTTTTGATTTTAACTTGAATCGACCTCAAGACTACTTGTTCAGGTATAACTATTTTGGAAGATCAGAAAGTGAGGGTGTTTTCAGTCAACAAATAGTGATGGCCGAAGCAGGATTCAAATCAAAACTTATTCCTGCCACCGCCAATGATTATCTTTTGGCGACTAATGTAACTATAGGCATTTGGAAGTGGATTGAAGTCTACACAGATTTAGGAGTGCTTAAGAACCATGATGCTAATCCTTATTTTCTCTATGGCTCGGGCATTAGACTTAATATCCTCCCCGATTATTTAGAGATTTTTTTTCCGGTCCACAGCTCAGAAGGATGGGAAATAAATGATTCACCGTATGAGACTAAAATCCGTTTTATTTTAACACTCAACCCCAAACAATTGGCTAAACTTTTTTCAAGAAAATGGCTTTAAAATTTACCCAAGTCTTCTTGGGTTGATAAATACAGTCTGTCTCCCAAATCAATTTTTTGTAATTTTACACTATAAATGGAGATCAGCATTCAAGAAGGCAATAATATACTGAGTTTCGAGGATTACAAAAAGCAGATCCTTGAAGATTACAAAGTAATTGTAAGCAGTCGTGAGACCAGTATATTGGGTCGAAGAGAGGTGCTTATGGGTAAAGGGACTTTTGGGATTTTTGGCGATGGAAAGGAGTTGCCTCAGATTGTACTCAATCGTTTTTTCCAGCCGGGTGATTTTCGTTCTGGCTATTATCGCGACCAAACTTTATTGTTTGCCCAAGGTCATCTTAATCCAAAAAAACTGTTTTCGGCACTATATGCCCATCCAGACATCAAAAGCGAACCCATGTCTGCAGGGAGGCAGATGGTAGGCCATTTTTCAAACACCTTGATTGATGAAAAAGGAAATTGGTTGGATCAAACCCAAACCAAAAACCATGTATCAGATGTCTCCTCCACTGCTGCACAAATGCCCCGACTGATTGGTTTGGCTCAAGCTTCCAAGATTTACCGAAATTTAGAAATCAAAAAATCAAAAAAATTTTCCAACAAAGGGAACGAAATTGCTTGGGGTACCATAGGAAATGCCAGTACGAGTGAGGGTTTGTTTTTTGAGGCCATCAATACAGCAGGAGTATTGCAAATTCCTATGGTGATGAGTGTTTGGGATGATGGCTACGGCATTTCGGTCGAAAACAAACAACAAACTACAAAAGAAAGCATCTCCAAAGCCTTAGCGGGTTTTGCCAGAGATGAAGACGATAAGGGTATTGAAATTTTAACCGTGAAAGGATGGGATTATTCGGCATTGATCAAGACTTATTCCTATGCGGAGAAGTTAGCTCGCCAAAAGCATATTCCCGTTTTGATTCATGTGATAGAATTGACACAGCCCCTTGGACATTCTACTTCTGGTTCTCACGAAAGGTATAAATCCGAGGAGCGACTCTCGTGGGAGAAAGCCTACGACTGTAATGTCAAAATGAGGGAATGGATTCTCTCAAATGGTATCAGCGACATAGAAACACTTAAAGAAATTGAAGGTTCCATTAAGAAAGAAGTTAAAGAAGCCAAAAATACAGCTTGGAAAGAATATCAAAAACCCATATTGGAGCAAAGAATTCAACTCAATGGATTTTTGGAGACCTTCATGTCGCAATCTAATAATGATGTAGCATTAAAAATGCTTCACAAAAATTTAAACGAAAAAACAGATCTCTTTTACCACGATGTTATTTCTACTGCTCGAAAAACACTCCCTTTGTTATTAAGAAACGATGTTAAAAAGGTTGAGGGTTTTAAGAAATGGTTGGCGGAAACTAAATCATTACTACAAGAAAAATATTCT
>JAURMQ010000047.1 GCA_030830625.1 Flavobacteriaceae bacterium | reverse complement strand
TTTAGGATTCCATTGAATTCTGGATAGAGCAAAACATTTTGTCGGGTTTTGACATTGCCTTGTACTTCGATATAATGGTCAAAATTTTCGGGTTTTATCTCCATCATCGAAATTAAAACCAGTTTTTCGGAGGGATCCAAATCGGAAATAGCGGTATCAATTTGGTCCAACTCCAACTTTAAAGCATTGAGACTTTTCAACTTTTTTTCTTTACGCATCCTCAGGCCTGTTAAGTCTTTTGCCGAAATAAGATCTTGGGTCGATGCCGTTTGATCTCCAGAGCAAGCCACTATAATGGCAGTTAAAAAAAAGGAGTAGATTTTTATTTTCATGACTTAATTGGTGTTAGATTGATTGAGTAGGGTTTCCAGTGCAACTTTATTTTTTATGACTTTTTGGATGGCGGCCACAAAACTACTTTGAGCTCCATAGAGCTGCAACTGGGCCATTCGGAGTTCAAAACTTTTTACCATACCCTCGTAAAATTTGGTTTGATTTTTTTGCTCTATGCTTTCGGCCAACCTGAGGTTTTCTTTTTCCGTATAATAGTTGTCTATGGCCAGTTGGTATTCGTTCAGTGCAGCGTTTACTTCAATTCTGATTTTGACTTGAGTTTCTTCCAATTGGGTTTTGGCCTGATCCAAACTGATTTTTGCTTTTTGCGAACTGGCATTTCTGCCCAGAGAACTGAAAATAGGAATCTTCACATTCAAGCCTAAAAGGGAAGAACCATACCATTTTTGATCGCCATTTGTAAAAGTGAAATCATTACTGTTTCCAGTATAAGTTCGATTCATAAAAGCGTTGACTTTAGGCAAGGCTTTGGATTTCTCTAACTTCAGCAGCAATGCCTCTGCTTTAACGTTGTTGTCGGCGATTCGGATGTCAATATTATTCTCGATATCATCCGTATTGGGAAGGGATTGGAAATAAAGGGTTTCATTGAAAATATCGTCCAACTCATCGGTCAGTTTCAAAGGCGATTCAACGGGATAACCAATGACAAATTTCAACATATTCTCCTCGATTTTCATCAGGTTTTTGGCGTATTTCAACTGACTGCCTATCTGAGCCAAGGACAATTGGATTTGTTCGACACTCTCCTCTTCTTCAAAACCGTTTCGAAAAAGTTGATGGATTTCTTCCAAATTGTCCTCTAAAGAGGCTTTGTTTTTTTCCAAAAACAGGATATTGTATTTCGCCAAAAGCGCATTGGAGTAGAGGGTCGTTATGATTTTTTTGGTCTCTAAATGGGTTTTTTCAAACAGATTTTCTGAAATAGAAAGATAAACGCGAGAGGCTTCTAACCCCACCAAATAAGAACCGTCAAAAAGGAGCTGTTCTACTTTGATCGAACCGATCATGTTTTGTTCTGTTCCAAAAGTAAGCTCCGAAAATTCCCCAGGATTTCCTCCAAAAAATTCTGCAGGAACCAAAGAAACTGGCATTTCCAAAAAGTTTTGGTAATTCACATCCGAACTGATCTGAGGGAGTCCAGCCGCGATGGTTTTCCACCGATCTTTTTTTGCCTTCTGAATGTCCCGATCAGCATTGATGATCGAACGGTTGTTGGTCAAACCATAATCTATGGCTTCCTCCAAACTCAGTGACTCTGGTAATTCTTGTGCCTGAGCCATCAAGGCGAAAAGGATGGACGATAAAAGTGAAATAAATTTCATGGGGTCAAAATGGTTTTGTGGTATTCTTCTAAAAATTTTAATCCTTTGGGGGTAACAATAGCCCTAAGATGATAGTCGATGTATTCTCCTATGATGAGATCAATATCATAACTTTCGGGCGGAAATAATTCAATGTCTCGCAACCCTCTGAATCCATTAAAATAAATTCGGGTGATGAATTCTGTATTGAGGTCGCTTCTGAACAACCCTAAATCCATCCCTTTTTTAAGACTTAATTCAAAAGACTCCCCCAGAGCCGAAAGTTCTTTTTTTCGGATTTCAGAGTAAATGGAAGGATAATACTTTTGCAATTGGTATTGAGGGGATTTGTCTTTCTTACCCAATACCTGAACGGCTATTTTTTTGATTTCGTAGAGGGATTCAATGGGATTGTCCATTGAGGATTGAATGTCTATAATTTTGTCCTTAACCTCTTCAAATACTTCAAATACTACCGACCGGACCAGTGAGATTTTGTCATCAAAATAGAGGTAAATTGTTTTTTTGGAGATCCGCATGTGCTCCGCGATATCATCCATAGTTACGGCCTTATAGCCGTATTGAAGGAATAATGAAGAAGCCGCCGCAACGATTTCTTTGTCCATATTAATTTTTTGGCAAATTTACCACAGAAAACTTTAAATACAAAAAAAGTTTCCAAAGTTTATGCTTTTTATATTATACTTTAACTTTGGGGAATGTAATTTTATAAAAACTTATTTTTATGACGCTCTTCGAGACTTATCAAAAAGCATTTCAGTCTGCTCTTGAAGATTTTAACCAAGACCAATCCCCCCAAAACCTATACCTCCCCATGCAATATCTTTTGGATTTGGGGGGGAAAAGAATTCGACCATTTTTGACGTTAATGGCAGCACAAAGCTATGGTGTTTCGGTGAAAGAAGCTATGGGAGCAGCCATGTCGGTTGAGGTATTTCACAACTTTACCCTCATGCACGACGACATTATGGACAAAGCGGTCATGCGAAGGAAAAAGACTACAGTTCATCTAAAATGGGATGTCAACACCGCAATATTATCGGGTGATGCCATGTTGATCAGAGCCTATCAATCGCTTGAAAGCTATCCCGCCGATAGTTTTCAAAAATTGACCCGTTTGTTGAGCAAGACCGCCATTGAGGTCTGCGAAGGTCAACAATACGACATGGATTTTGAATCCAATCCCCATGTGACTCAAGAGCAATACATTGAAATGATCCGACTCAAAACAGCGGTTTTGGTAGGCTGTGCTTTACAAATGGGAGCAATCCTTGGAAAGGCAAGTGCGGAGGATCAGCAGGCCATTTATGATTTTGGAATTCAATTGGGCTTAGCATTTCAATTACAAGATGATTATCTGGACAGTTTTGGGAATCAAGACACCTTTGGAAAAAAAATTGGGGGAGACATACTCGAGAACAAAAAAACCATACTTTATCATTTGGCATTACAAAACGGAAGTCAAGAGGAAAAAGACACACTGCAATCCCTTTTGGGGGGAAATAGTTCAATAAAGGAGGATGAAAAAATCAAAAGGGTAAAGCTTTTATTTGAGTCTTCAGCGGCGAAGTCGGCTACTCGAGATTTGATTCTGCATCATTCCCAATTGGCAGCTATTGAATTGGAGAAATTGAGCATAGCTGAGGATCAAAAAAAACATTTTCGGGCGCTTAAAATGGAATTAATGCACCGTACCTTTTAAAAAATCCGCTTCCAAAGAGCACTTACAAATTGCCTTACATTAAAGGATTGCATGATTTGAAGTTCTTGGATCAAAGAACTTCTTTCGTCCAAAAATTTGAAAATTAAGTCGGGAGAATTTTTTTGAAACATCCTTTTGAAGAGATCGGATCCTTGGGCATTGTCTTTTGCCAGTACATCTATAAAGAGCATATCGTAAAACCAAAACCGATCCCTTTTTCCAAAACGCGACAAGGGTTCCCCTTTTTTAATGAAATCAACCAATGCTTTGGTTTTTTCATTGATGCGCTGGAAAGTATAGCCCGTACTGGGTTTTGTCCAACCTCCTGCTGTACCAATATGCAATAAACGTGGGCTGTTTTTTAGGTCAAAACGGTAACAGGTCATAGGAATTTTACCTTCTTCTTCTTCCAGAATCTTGTATCCTCCTGTAGGTAATTTTTCCAAAAAAGCTTTTATGGAATCCACATACTCCTTTCTTTCCAAAAGATTTTCGGAAAAAAGAGTGTATTCCAACAAAGCTTTATTTTCGGTCAAGGGCAATACATACATGAATCGGGTATTTCCTTTTTGAGGAACATTGAAATTCATGAATTCAATTTTTCCTGGATCAAAACAAGGCTTTTGCGTTTCAATGATTTGTCCTACAAAATGTTGTAATAAAACAGGGTATTTTTTTTGTTGATATAAAGACTTAGGGTCATAAATACTAGAAAAAATTAACCCCCCGTGATAGGTTTGTACTTCAGTCGTCACATCATTTTCACCTATACTACTTACCCTTTCTTGGATCTGAGTAAGTTGGCTGAACTCAGCCAATGTCTTTTGCATGAATTGGTAAAAATCAAGACTTCGAATCATCTTGTATTGAAAAGGGGCTAAAGAAAAGTCCATTTCAAAACCGTCGGCATTGAAATAGGCTTGATTCCAGGTTTTGTGAACCATCATTTCCAAATCTCCATCACCCAACTCCCAAAAACACCAGGTCCTGTCATTGGTGTTTTTCGCATCTTTTTCGATTAACAAAATGGATTGATCATTAAAATAGGGGTCATTACACATTCTGTAAGCCAAAAGCAAACCCGAAGCACCTCCTCCACAAATGATATAGTCGAAATGATTTTTACTCATTGTACTCCAAAATTAGTCAATCCCTCGAATAGGCCATTAATTTCACCGCTTTTATATACCTTTAGAGACAATTTAATTCTTTGGGTGTGGGATCTATAGTAGAGTTTTTTTCGAGTATTAGTCCTGTAAAAGGAGCATTTTATGCCACCGTTTTTACTTGGTTACTTACGGCTCTTGGTGCGTCTTTTGTTTTCATAGTCAAAACCATGCATCGTGGATTTTTAGACGGTATGCTTGGTTTTACCGGAGGAGTCATGGTGGCAGCCAGTTTTTGGAGCCTTTTGGCCCCAGGGATCGAAATGTCCCCCGGCGAGGGTTTTGTGAAAGTAATCCCTGCTGCCGTTGGGTTTGGATTGGGGGCTCTTTTTATTTTTAGTTTGGACAAAATATTACCCCACACTCATATCAACTTTAAGAACTCAGAGGGAATCAAAACCCCTTGGCATAAAACAACCTTACTGGTATTGGCCATAACCTTGCACAATATACCTGAGGGTTTGGCTGTGGGGGTACTTTTTGGGGGAGTAGCCGCTGGAATTCCTGAGGCCTCCATTGGAGGAGCCGTTGCTCTGGCCATTGGAATTGGCATTCAAAACTTCCCCGAAGGAATCGCAGTTTCTATGCCTTTAAGAAGACACGGGGTCAGCAAATTCAAAAGTTTTTGGTACGGTCAATTGTCTGCCATTGTGGAGCCTGTAGCCGCTGTATTGGGGGCTGTTGCGGTGACTTTCTTTACTCCGATTTTACCTTATGCCTTAGCTTTTGCCGCAGGGGCCATGATATTTGTGGTAGTAGAGGAGGTCATTCCCGAAACCCAATTAGATAAGTACACCGACGTTTCCACCCTTGGATTTATAGGAGGTTTTATCGTGATGATGACCTTGGATGTAGCCTTAGGCTGATCCGTGTTTATTGAAATTTTTCCAGCCTTGAGCCTCCAGTGGAATGGATTGTCCTAATCCTGTGATCAGATTGCAAACCTCTATTTGATCGGTAAAATGGCCTATGGGGGTCAACATGGGATGTCCTTTAATTTTTTCGTAATCTTCTGTTTTGATGGCCATCAACAATTCGTAATCTTCACCTCCATTCAGTATCGCTGTACTGCTATTGATTTTGAACTCCTCGGCCGTACTCAGGGTTTGAGGATCAGCGGGTAATTGCTCTTCATAAACATTGCATCCTACAGCCGAGGCCTTACAAAGGTGAAAAATTTCAGAAGAAAGTCCATCGCTAATGTCAATCATTGCGTTGGGGACTATAGCCAGTTCTTCCAAAAGACCGATGATATCTTTTCTCGATTCGGGTTTCAACTGCCTTTCTACGCAATACGAGTAAAGCGCCAAATCGGGCTGATTGTTGGGGTTGACTTTGAAAACCTCCTTTTCGCGCTCCAGTACTTGAAGACCCATATAGGCTCCGCCCAAATCACCACTTACCACCAAAAGATCATTCGGTTTTGCACCCTTGCGGTAAGTGATTTTATTTTCTTGAGCTTGTCCTAGGGCTGTAATCGAAATGATCAGCCCTGTAGTACTGCTTGTGGTATCTCCTCCCACCAAATCAACCTCGTATTTCTTACAGGCCAAAGCGATTCCAGTGTACAACTCCTCAAGCGCTTCCAAAGGAAAGCGATTGGAAACGGCAATAGATACCGTGATCTGTGATGGGTGAGCGTTCATCGCATAGACATCGGATAAATTCACTATTACAGACTTGTAACCCAAATGTTTTAGCGGGACATAGGACAAATCAAAATGAATTCCTTCAATCAAAAGATCGGTGGTCACTACGGTTTGGCCCGCTGTAAAATTCATTACGGCGGCATCGTCTCCGATTCCCTTGTGGGACGATGGATGTATCAAGGAAAAATTTTTTGTCAAATGGTCGATCAGACCAAATTCCCCCAATTCGGAAAGAGGGGTGTTGTTTTTGTTTTCAAACATTTGTTAAAATTACTAAGATTTAATCAAAATTATTTAGGGTTTGATTAATTTAGAGGAATCCCAAATCCATAAACCCAAAATTTTATTATGCACACAAAGTTGATTTTTAAAGTATTTCTGTTCACACTCCTTCTTATTTCTTGTAAAAAGGAATTCATTGACGATGACAACACCAATGACACCTCCGAGGGTTCGAATTCAACAGCAGACGGGTCAGGTTCTTCGGTGCTTTGCGAAGACAGTTATGGTGTAAAATATCCCTGTAAAGGTTTTGATCTATTGGCTCATGTCAAACTCTCGTCCTTCGATGCCAAAGATGGAAATGACTCTTGGGGGTGGACCGACCCTTCAACTGACAAGGAATACGTGTTGATGGGACTGGACAATGGAACTGCTTTTGTCGATATCAGCGATCCTAAAAATCCCGTTTTGTTGGGAAAACTACCTACCGAAACTGAAAGCAGTAGTTGGAGGGACATCAAAGTTCACAATAATTATGCCTTCATTGTAAGCGAAGCCTCCAATCACGGAATTCAGATTTTTGACCTTACCCGTTTGAGAACGGCGCAAGCCCCTCAAAACTTTACAGCCGACAAGGTGCTTACATCTGTTTCAACAGCACACAACATGGTAATGAATCAGGAAAGTGGGTATGGATATGTGGTAGGAACAGATCGCAACGATAAATACAAGGGAGGTGTTCATTTCCTCGATGTCAACGACCCACTCAGCATCCGTTTTGTTGGAGGGTTTGCTGACGCAGGCTACAGCCATGATGCTCAGGTGGTAACTTATAATGGACCCGACAAGGACCATACAGGCAAAGAAATTTTTGTAGGGTCCAACGAAAGTAAATTGTCCATTGTCGATGTAAGCGATAAACAAAATCCGAAAATCATTGCGGAAACCCATTATGAAAATTTACGATACACCCACCAAGGATGGTTCGACAAAACCCAAAGATTTTTTATTACAGGAGATGAACTGGACGAATACCGCTTAGGCGGAAAAACCAGAACACTGGTTTTTGATTTTAAAGATCTGGACAATCCTGTTTTGCATCATACCTACTATGGCACGACCAATGCTATCGATCACAATGGATATGTGAATGGGGATTTATTTTATTTGGCCAATTATACTGCAGGGTTAAGAGTGATCGCTATTGATGATTTGGAAAACAAAAACATGAATGAAATTGGATTTTTCGATTCTTATCCTGAAAACAACGCTACAGGTTTTGCGGGCGCTTGGAATGTCTATCCCTTTTTCAAAAGCGGAGTAATTGCCATCAGCGATATCAATGGGGGTCTTTTCTTAATCAAAAAATCTGAATAAAATTGACCCAAAAAATTAGTCTAATCATTTCAATGGTCTTTTTTTGGGGATGTTTTCCAGACTCTGACCCCAACACGGCTCCGATGCCCCATTTTTATGGGGTTTTGACAGATTTAAGACTTTTTGGTGGAAGTGAGGAAGAGCTGGCAAGAGAATTGATTCAACTCCGTCAAGGAGGATTTGCAATGGTGGGGAGCACCCAAAGTACCGATGGAGATTTTAGCGGACGTATTTCAAAGGATTGGGATATGTTTTTGATAAAACTCGACAATACGGGGGAAGTGATTTGGACAAAAACATACGGTGGTAGTGGAGATGATTTTGGTTTTTCATTGGTAGAAACTCCCGAAGGGGATTTTGTATTAACGGGATACAGCAACAGCCAAGATGGAGATGTTCCTCCTACCAAAGGATACCATGACAATTGGATCATCAAAGTCGATGACTCTGGAGAATTAATCTGGAAAAAATCAATGGGGTATTCGGGGCACGACCACGCCTACAATGTGATTGCAACCTCCGATGGAGGGTGTTTTTTCAACGGTTTCTTGGATGTAACGGCTTCCAATGGATTGGGGAATTCCGGAAAGTCATCGAAAGCAAACAGGCATGGAGTAGGAGAATTTTGGTGCCACAAATTGGATGCCAATGGAAACATTCAGTGGCAAAGGTATTTCGGAGGAACGAATAACGACCGATCCTATGACGCCATTCAAACCAGAGATGGGAATTTTTTAGTAGTAGGGACCTCAGAGAGCGATGATGTTGATGTAAAAAATCCATTAGGCAGTTATGACTTGTGGGCGGTAATGCTATCCCCCCAAGGAGAGATGCTTTGGGAAAAATCCTATGGAGGAAGTTTGGTAGATGAAGCTTCCAAAGTAATAGAAGACTCTTTTGGATACTTCAGAATCATTGGCAATAGCCATAGTAGTGATGGAAACATAAACAATCCCCTGGGACAATCAGATGCTTGGAAAATTACGATTGATAAAACAGGGAAATTGATATACAGTCAAAACTTTGGTGGAAGTGAATTTGACACAGGAACTGGGATTGCTAAGGGGTTATGGGGCGTTCTATTCATTACGGGCTATTCCCGAAGTCTCGACGGGGATTTTATCCAAAATGAAGGAGAAAACGATATTTTTTTGACTGTTATACCCGAAGAGGGTAGTCCGCATAAAACCCTAACCTTAGGCGGAGAAGGACAAGACTTTGCCTTTGATGTCTTAGTCGAAGGAGAGGGGGGAGTCATCCTGGTGGGACAATCTTTTAGTAAAAACTCTCCCTTCCAAAACAATAGGGGTAAAGGAGATATTTTATTGGCCCGATGGCATTAGTAATTATCGATTGGACCATAATCAGAATTGATAGTAAAAGCCCACTCTTTAAAGGAAATACGCTATATTTGTATGGTTTTTAATTAATAATTTTTTCACATGATCAAAGTATCACCAAATGCGCAAAAAAAAGTGACGCAGTTGATGCAAGAAGAGGGATTCAATCCCCTTCAGGATTTTGTACGTGTTGGAGTAAAAAGTGGGGGCTGTTCGGGCCTTTCCTATGATCTGAGTTTTGACAAGGCAAAATCAGACGAGGACCGCTTGTTTGAAGACAATCAAGTAAAAATTGTGGTAGATAAAAAAAGTTTACTTTATCTGCTGGGAACTACTCTCGAATATTCCGGAGGCTTGAATGGCAAAGGATTTATTTTTAACAATCCCAATGCAGAACGTACTTGCGGATGTGGAGAAAGTTTTTCCTTGTAACAAATTGGATCTATGGCATATACTGAAGAAGAATTAAAAAAAGAACTGGAAAACAAAGAATATGAATACGGCTTTTATACCGATATTGATTCTGATACCTTTCCGGTAGGTCTGAATGAAGAAGTAGTCCGTCGAATTTCTCAAAAAAAGAACGAACCCGACTGGATGACCCAGTGGCGTTTGAAGGCATTTGAGGCATGGAAAAATATGGAAGAACCCGATTGGGCCAACGTTCAATATAAAAAGCCAGATTATCAGGCCATATCGTATTACTCTGCTCCTAAGAAAAAAGATCAATACAAAAGCTTAGACGAGGTAGATCCAGAACTGCTCAAAACTTTTGAGAAACTTGGCATTTCCTTAGACGAGCAAAAAAGCTTGACAGGAGTGGCGGTAGACATCGTTATGGATTCTGTTTCGGTGGCCACTACCTTCAAAAAAACATTGGCCGAAAAAGGGATTATTTTTTGTTCGATATCGGAAGCCATTCAGGAACACTCCGAATTGGTAAGAAAACACTTAGGAACAATCATTCCCATCAAAGACAACTATTTTGCCGCATTGAATTCGGCTGTTTTTTCAGACGGTTCTTTCTGTTACATTCCCAAGGGAGTTCGATGCCCTATGGAATTGTCTACTTATTTCAGAATCAATCAAGCGGGAACAGGCCAGTTCGAAAGAACACTCGTCATTGCTGACGAATCCAGTTATGTGAGTTATCTTGAAGGCTGTACAGCCCCTTCAAGAGACGAAAATCAATTGCATGCTGCAGTGGTTGAACTCATTGCCTTGGACAATGCCGAAATCAAATATTCAACCGTTCAAAACTGGTTTCCTGGAGACAAAAACGGAAAAGGGGGGGTTTACAATTTTGTAACCAAAAGGGGCATCTGCCACAATAATTCTAAAATATCTTGGACTCAAGTCGAAACGGGCTCGGCGGTGACTTGGAAATATCCTTCTTGCATCCTCAAAGGAAATCATTCCATAGGAGAATTTTATTCCATTGCCCTTACCAACAATCATCAGCAGGCCGACACGGGAACCAAGATGATCCATATAGGGGAAAACACCAAAAGCACCATCATCTCCAAAGGGATATCTGCCGGACAATCGCAAAACAGCTACCGTGGTTTGGTACAAGTACATCCAAAGGCAACCAATGCAAGAAACTTTTCTCAATGCGATTCCCTATTGATGGGCAATCATTGTGGAGCCCATACTTTCCCCTATATTGAAGTCAAGAACAAAACTGCACAAATCGAACACGAAGCCACCACCAGCAAAATTGGTGAAGATCAAATATTTTATTGCAATCAAAGAGGCATAGATTCAGAAAAAGCCATTGCCCTTGTGGTAAACGGCTTCAGTAAGGAAGTGCTGAACAAATTACCCATGGAATTTGCCGTGGAAGCTCAAAAATTATTAGAAATCTCCTTAGAAGGATCAGTAGGATAAAAACACACTTATGCTAACCATAGAAAATCTTCACGCTAAAGTAGAAGGCAAACAAATCCTCAACGGTATCGACTTAGATGTCAAAGCGGGAGAAGTACACGCCATAATGGGACCCAACGGATCCGGAAAAAGTACCCTATCATCCGTGATCGCAGGACACCAAGATTATGAAGTCATTCAAGGGACAATGCTCATGGAGGGACAGGAATTGTCTGATTTATCTCCAGAGGAACGTGCCCACAAAGGGATCTTTCTCTCGTTTCAATATCCTATTGAAATTCCAGGAGTGAGCGTTACCAACTTCATCAAAACAGCCATCAATGCCTCCCGAAAAGCTAAAGGTTTAGAGGATATGCCCGCGAACATTATGCTGAAAAAAATCAGAGAAAAATCTGCCCTTTTGGAGATTGACTCACGTTTTCTCTCCCGTTCGTTGAACGAAGGTTTCTCAGGAGGCGAAAAGAAACGAAATGAAATTTTCCAAATGGCCATGCTGGAACCCAAACTTTCCATTTTGGATGAAACCGATTCGGGTTTGGATATCGATGCCCTTAAGGTGGTCGCCAACGGGGTCAACAAATTGAGATCCAAAGACAATGCCGTAATCGTCATTACACACTATCAAAGACTTTTGGAATATATAGTACCCGACTTTGTTCACGTGTTGTGGGAGGGGAAAATTGTAAAATCTGGCACCAAAGATTTGGCCATTGAGTTGGAAGAAAAAGGATACGATTGGATCAAAGAAATGGCCTGATTTTTATGGAATTCAAAGAAAAATTATTGGCTTCCCACTTGGCTTTAGAAGAAAAAGTCGATCTCAACGATGCGGTTCACCAAACCCGTTTGGAATCCCTCAAAACGTTTGAACAAAAAGGATTTCCCTCGCCCAAAGACGAAGCTTGGAAATACACCTCCCTAAACGCCATGGTGAGACAGGATTATGCTCTTTTTCCCAAAGCCGAGACAAGCATTGAACTCAAAAAAGTAAAAAAATATTTTCTTTATGAAATCGACACCTACAAAGTGGTCTTCATGGATGGCGTTTACAGTCCTTTCTTGTCCGATACCACCCATGATGGTTTGGATGTATGTTTGATTTCTGCGGCCTTGTCCAAAGCAAAATACAGGAATTTAATCAATACCTATTTCAACAAAATCACCAACAAAGAAGACAGTCTAACCGCCCTTAATACCTCCTATACCTTAGAAGGAGCTTATGTCTATATCCCCAAAAGTGTCGTTGCCGAAAAGCCCATTGAGATCATTCATTTTTCTACAGGTAAAGAAAAGGCCTTATGGTTGCAACCGCGCAATTTGATTGTCGTCGATAATAATGCACAAGTGCAAATCGTGGAACGCCATCAGAGTCTCAAAAAACACAGTGTGGTGACCAATTCTGTCACCGAAATATACGCCCACCAAGATGCCTTAGTGGACTACTACAAAATTCAGAACGATCTCAGTACCGCATCACTTATCGATAACACCTATATATCCCAAGAAAAAAACAGCAACGTTAGTGTTCACACCTTTTCGTTGGGGGGTAAACTAACCCGAAACAATTTGAACTTCTACCTCAAAGGAGAGCGGTGCCATTCTACCCTTAAAGGAGTTACCCTATTGGAAGATCGGCAGCACGTTGATCATTATACTTTGGTGGATCATGCCTCTCCCCATTGTGAAAGTCATCAAGATTATAAAGGTGTTTTTTCTGAAGGGTCCAAAGGCGTTTTCAATGGAAAAATTCATGTGGATCGATTGGCCCAAAAAACCAATGCGTTCCAACAAAGCAACAATATACTTCTCGACGATAAAGCGACCGTCAATACAAAACCTCAATTGGAAATCTTTGCCGATGATGTAAAATGTTCTCACGGCTGTACCGTTGGGCAGTTGGACGAAGATGCGCTCTTTTATCTGCGTTCCAGAGGAATCCCCAAAAAAGAAGCCAAAGCACTCATGACGTATGCCTTCGCCAACAATGTGCTGGAAAGCGTGGAATTGCCCGTTTTAAAAAAACGCATCAACAAATTGATTGCGGAAAAACTAGGGGTCAACCTCGGATTTGATCTTTAGTCATATGGATGTCCAAAAAATTCGCAATGATTTCCCCATTTTACAGCGAAAAGTAAATGGCAAACCCTTGGTTTATTTTGACAATGCCGCGACTTCTCAAACCCCTATTCAAGTCATCGATACAATTGTTGAATATTATAATAATTACAATGCCAACATTCATCGTGGAGTACATACCCTAAGTCAAGAGGCTACAGAGTTATACGAACTGGCCCGACAAAAAATTCAAAAACATTTCAATGCGGCCCAAGCACATGAGATTATTTTTACTTCAGGAACGACTCACAGTATAAATATAGTCAGTAATGGATATGCCCAAATACTAAGCAAAGGAGATGAAGTCATTGTATCGGCCTTAGAACATCATTCCAATATAGTACCTTGGCAAATGATGTGCGAAAAAACAGGAGCAGTGCTCAAAGTCATCCCTATGAATGAGGATGGGGTTTTGATCATGGAAGAATACGATCAGTTACTCTCCAATACAACCAAGTTGGTATTTGTCAATCATGTTTCCAATGCCTTAGGAACGGTCAATCCGATTGAGGAAATCATAACCAAAGCCCATGCCGTGGGTGCCGAAGTATTAATCGATGGGGCACAGGCCTCTCCCCACATCAAAGCTGATGTTCAATCCTTGGATGTGGATTATTATGTTACCTCTGCTCACAAATTGTGTGGCCCTACGGGAGTCGGCATGCTCTACGGAAAACAATCGGCCCTCAACCGATTGCCTCCCTATCAAGGGGGCGGGGAAATGATTGCTGAAGTAACTTTTGAAAAAACCACCTATGCCGACCTTCCCCATAAATTTGAAGCAGGTACCCCAAATATTGCGGGAGGGATAGGTTTTGGCGCAGCTTTGGACTACCTCAACACCATCGGAATGGAGGAAATTGCTGCTTATGAAGAGCAACTCCTCAAATACGCGACCACTGCTTTAAACAATATACCCGGTGTAAAAATCTACGGTGTCGCCCCCCAAAAAACAGCCGTCATTTCTTTTAATGTGACAGGCATTCACCCCTATGACATTGGCAGTATTTTAGATCAGTTAGGGATAGCTGTAAGAACAGGGCATCACTGTGCCCAGCCCATTATGGATTTTTACCAAATCCCAGGAACAGTGAGGGCTTCCTTCTCTTTTTACAACACCTTTCAGGAGATAGACAGCATGGTAGAAGCCCTAAAAAAGGCCATTCAGATGTTACAATAAATCACTAATTTTGAATATGGAAACCATTAATGCAGTACAGCAAGAAATTGTAGAGGAATTTTCCATGTTTGACGACTGGATGCAACGTTATGAATACATGATCGAGCTGGGGAAATCCCTACCTTTGATTGATCCGCAATACAAGACAGAGGATAACATCATCAAAGGATGCCAAAGTAAAGTATGGGTACATGCAGATTTGGAAGATAATAAACTGATTTTTACAGCCGATAGCGATGCGATCATAACCAAAGGTATTATTGCCATTTTAATACGTGTTTATTCTCACCAACACCCCGATGCCATACTGGAGGCAGATACGGCTTTTATCGATAAAATAGGCTTGAAGGAACATTTATCTCCTACCCGCGCCAACGGATTGGTCTCCATGATCAAACAACTGAAAATGTATGCGATTGCCTTTAAAACTCAATTGAATTAATCATGTCTGAAGAAAGTATTGAAACGGCCGAACTGGGCGACAAAATTGTAGGAGTGCTCAAGACAATTTTTGATCCCGAAATCCCAGTAGACATATACGAATTGGGACTGATTTATGACGTTTTTGTTAACGAAGATGACGAGGTCAAAATACTGATGACGCTCACTACGCCCAATTGCCCAGTAGCAGAAACACTACCGAGAGAGGTGGAAGAAAAAGTCAAGTCTCTCGATCAGGTTAAAGACGCTGAGGTGGAAATTACTTTCGATCCTCCATGGTCACAAGATTTGATGAGTGAGGAAGCCAAATTAGAATTAGGACTGTTGTAATATGGCCGATACCCTTGTCAATCGCGTTGCGAAAAGTCCATTAATTACTTTCGATTTGGAAAATTTTTATCAAATCGGTACCCGTCAATCTTTGGATATGTCTCAGTGGCTGGATCAAGGACTGCTTCTTAAAGAAAAACATTTCAGAGCCCAGCTCAATGCGCACGATTGGAGTATGTACCAAGAACAATTCATTGCTCTATACTGCTCTACAGAGGCCATTTTACCTGCTTGGGCTTCTCTTTTGGTCTCTACCCATTTGCAACCCTATGCCCGAAAAGTGGTCAGGGGTTCTTTACACGATTTGGAAGTACAATTGTTTACAGAAGAAATTCAACGCTTGGATGTAACCCCTTTCAAAGACCAACCCGTGATCCTCAAAGGGTGTAGTGACAAAACCGTTCCTCCAGAGGCCTATGTTCAATTGATTGCTAAATTACAACCGGTAGTCAGAAGTCTTTTTTACGGGGAAGCTTGTTCTTCCGTACCCCTTTACAAACGAAAGAAATAGTTACTTTTGAAGTAAGCAGTTTCTTTTGAAAGACAACAAAAAAGTTTTGATACTCACCTATTACTGGCCCCCGTCTGGAGGATCAGGGGTCCAGCGTTGGATGTATTTTGCCAAATATCTCAAAACATTGGGATGGGAACCTTTTGTAGTTACAGTCGATGAAAAAAAGGCTTCTTATCCGGTTTTAGATTTTGAACTTTTAGAGGAGGTCAAAGATCTGATAGTCGTCAAAACCTCTACTCAAGAACCTTTAAAGGTCTATTCAAAATGGTTCACAGGGTCTCCCAACAGAGGGATTCCCCAAGGACAGGTTTCCAAAAAGGGGTGGGTTGCCCGAGCAGCAGCGTTTATGCGCGGCAATTTTTTTATTCCCGATGCGCGAAAAGGATGGAACAGTTATGCCCAAAAGGAAGCGGAAAAGCTCCTACAAAATGAGGGCATCCAAAAAGTAATCACTACCGGCCCTCCTCATTCTACCCATTTGGTGGGGTTACAATTAAAAACAAAATGGGGTATCCAATGGTGGGCCGATTTCAGGGATCCTTGGACGGACATTTTTTACAACAAAGATTTGTACCGTACCTCATGGGCTGAAAAAAAAGATGCCTATTGGGAGCAAAAAGTTTTACAAAGCGCAGATGGTATTTTGACAACCGTGGGGGGGAGTTTGATTCAAAAACTTCAAAAAAAAGCGCCCGATCAAAGCTTCCATGTATTGCCGAATGGGTATGATGCAGCTCTGATGTCCTCCGTTCCCAAAACTTCCGTCAAACCCTTTCATGTGGTATATACCGGCTTATTAACAGAAAATCAGGATTTTCTTCCTGTCATTGAATTGTTGAATGATATAGCCAATGAATACTCCATTAGGCTTTCTTTGGCGGGGAACATTGCTCCCCATTTGGTCGATCAAATCCAAAAAAAGGGACCCAAAATCGAGGTGAATTATAACGGCTACTTGTCCCATAAAGACGCCATTGCACTGATGAAAAGTGGCGACCTTTTGCTCAATTTTATTTTTAAAGGAGCCGATCAAGATATGATTTCTGGAAAGCTCTTAGAATATCTCGCTTCGGGTGTACCTGTTCTGTCTATTGGAGCGCAAGAATCGGAGGCAGGACGGCTTTTGGCCTCAGCCAGTTTTGCCAAAATGATAAGGGTCGATGAAAGGGACAGCCTTAAAAGCTTTATGGTAAAGGCCATCCAAAATAAAGGAAGCGCTACAAACGCGCTGCCTGAGATCGATAAATGGAGCCGCCAAACCCTCAGTGAGCATTTGGCAGCTCTTTTATCGGAAAACAATCTATGATTTAGCTAAAAGCCAAACCTCCATTGATGTCGATGTTGGTTCCTGTGAGAAAAGAAGACCGATCGGACGCCAAGTAAAGCACTAAATCAGCGACCTCATGGGCTTCTCCCTCTCTTCTCAGTGGGGTTGCCCCAGCGACTTTTTCTCTTACAACGTTCTGGGTAAAATCGTCATGAAATTTAGTGGAGATCATGCCGGGACACAGAGCATTCACCCGAATGCCTTGAGGACCAAACTCTTTAGCCAAGGCTCGGGTGTAAGTCATTACAGCCCCTTTTGAGGTAGCATAAATGGCCGCACCTGGACCCCCTCCATCGCGCCCCGCTTGGGAAGCAAAATTCACAATTGATCCCCCTTTACCCATATAGGGTTTGATGGCTTTGGTAACCAAGAAAACAGATTTTAGATTGACGTCCATCAAAAGGTCGTAAAAAGCTTCATCCATCTCTTCTATGGTTTTTCGAGCAAAAAGTCCCCCAGCGACATTGACCAAAATATCTATTTTTGATCCATAGTGATCTGTTGTAGCTTTTACCATGGCATCGATATCATCTTGTTTTGTGACATCTGCATATACAGCAATGGCAGTACCTCCATTTTTTTCTATTTCTGCCACCGTCTCTTTGCCTTGTGATTCATTTTCAAAGTAATTTACGACCACTTTTGCTCCCGCTTTTGCAAGACTTACAGATACCGCTCTACCAATATCTCGAGACCCACCAGTGACTATAGCCACTTTTCCATTTAAATGTTCCATTTATTATTTTTTAAATTTATTCAATAGGTTTTATTTCTTTAATTAATACGTGTACTGAGAGTATAGATAGTGGGGCTAAAACTCCTAAAATGATGAATGCAGGGGTATAGGATTCTACCGTAATGATAGGGATCAACCAATTCATGATGATTACCGAAACGGCTCCTATACTGCCTCCAAGTCCTGCCAATGTGCCTACAGATTTTCCGCTCAATAAATCACTGGGGATGGTTTGGATATTGCTGATGGCAAATTGAAAGCCAAAGAGCACCACAAATACAAAACCCACAAATTTAGCAGGAGTATCGGCCAAAAGTATGGCGCCAACGATGGCCAATACAATAATGCCCGCAGCAATGGTTATGGTTTTTTTACGACTGTAATCTAAACTGTGTTGCTGGAGTAATTTTTTGACATACCATCCGCCACAAATACTACCTATCATGGCTCCAACGTAGGGGAACCATGCATAATACCCAATTTCTTTTACATTGAAATGGTACTCTTTATAAAGATAGATAGGCATCCAAAAGACAAATAACCACCAAATGGGTTCGATAAAAAAGCGAGCTGCTATAACTCCCCAAGACTCTTTTTTAGATAAAATATCCATAACGCTCAATCCTTCCGATGCTTCGTCAGATTGAAGACCTACATTCATTCCTGAAATGATATGCTCTTTTTCGGATTCGGTAATCCAAGGATGTTTTTTGGGAGGGTTTTTGTTGATTACCCACCAGGGAATGATCCATAAAAAACCAATGATACCTATGATCACAAAAGTTATCCGCCATCCATACAGTCCGAAAAGTTCCGCAATGGTGGGTGCAGCGACAATCGATCCAATTCCTGCTCCTGCATTAAATATTCCCTGAGCCAATGCACGTTCCTTAACAGGAAACCATTCTGCATTATTTTTTACAGCTCCAGGCCAGTTTCCGGCTTCAGCCACTCCCAAAAGGCCTCTGAAGATTCCTAATGATGCAGCGCCTCTGGCAAAAAAGTGCAACAGTGAAGCCAAAGACCAAAAGAAAATAGAAAGGACAAATCCTATTTTTGTCCCCACCTTGTCATACACCTTTCCGGAAATGAATTTACCAACGGCATAAGTGATGGTAAAAATATTAATGATCCATGCGTAATCCGCCTCAGTCAATCCGAGATCCGTTTTCATGGCAGGCCACATGATCCCTAAGGCCGCTCTGTCGATATAATTAATAATGGTGGCCAGACATACCAGTCCAATTATCCACCAACGCAAACCCTTCAATTTCATTTTTTTCATTTTTTTAGAGTAAAGAGAACGCGTTTATAGTGCATCTTTAACGGTTATAACAGTATTGGTATAAGGCAATAAAATGTTCCTTCATGGCCTTCTGGGCACGTTCAGGATTTTGATCCTTAATCGCATCGAGTATACTTTTGTGCTCTTGTATTCCTTTGAAAGCAGAGTCTTTATCACATACATGATGCTTTTCAAAATTATTGATGATTTCCGGTGTAATTTTAAGCATAAAGGAATTTAACATAGTGTTTCCACTGGCCTTAGCTATGGCCAAATGAAAAAGTAAATCTTCCTGAACGGCTTCTTCACCTCTAATGACTTTATCAGTATAATTGGCCAAGGCCTCCCCCATATTTTCCAGATCCGTTTCAGATCTTCTCAATGCAGCCCATTTTACACTTTCCAATTCTAAATGGATTCGAGCCTCTACTAAGGCTTTAAAACCGGGTGTATTCAGTCTTAAAATATCTTCTATCATTCCATTGAGAGCAGTGATTCCAATTTCAGCGATAAAAGTTCCACTTTGAGGAATCGATTTCACCAAACCATAATATTCTAGTGTTTGAAGCGCAACCCTAAGGTTGTTTCTACTCACATTGAATTTTTCGGAAAGTGATCGCTCTGATGGAAGTTTATCTCCAGGTTCTAAGTTTTTTAGATTGATCAGATCCTTGAGCCGTTGGATGATTTCCTTTTGGCTTTTTTCGACTTCGTTATCAATTATCATTTTAAAAATTTATAGATAATACAGCATCTTAATAAATTTACATAAAATCATATTTAAATGCTATTTGACAAATATTGGATTTTTAAGACAATTTCACTAACCAATAATTTATTTACCATATCAATAATAATATTGTATAATTGATAGGAGGTAAAGGAGCTTCGCCTCGAAATGAAGTAACTAAAGGATAGGTCATACTATCCTTTTTTTAAACGTTAAAAATTGGTTAACCAAATTGGTTAACCAAATATATAAAAAAAATTTACTCCAGCAGTTTTATTTTACATTTTTATCTTTCTATTCCATGAAATCTTCTCGAATAGGACTAAATACGTCGATCAGTTCTCCAGCTTCCAAGCAAACCGCTCCGTGGAGAGCATGTGGTGGAATGTAAAAAACATCTCCCTTTTCCAATTTTTTTGTTTCGCCCGCAATGGTCACCTCAAATACTCCAGAGGCCACATAAGTAACCTGTGAATGGAAATGCTCGTGCAACGAACCAATCCCTCCCTTTTCAAAATAAACATGGACCAACATGATTTTGTCATCATAGCCCATAATTTTTCTTTTCACACCTTCAGCAACGTTTTCCCATTCCAAACTTTTTCCTTGAATGAACTTTTCGCTTGATCCAAATGTTTTCATTTTATACAGTAGTTTATTGGTTAATTAAATAAGGTCCTTTCCATTGAAAAATACGTCCGTCAGTTTCCAATGTATGTTTTGTGTTTTTATTATTGTCTTGGTTGGCAATGAGCAGATGAATGGGTTCTCCTTCGGTAAAGTCAATACGGACGGCCGAATAGGATTTCGTATCTGCCAATACCCTTACACCTTTCAAGAGAGAAGTAGATCTGATAGGGGCTTCGGTTACCGTACTGTAGGTTCCATGGATTTCAAGTACATTGGCAAATAAGGTCGAGCCTTTGTCTTTCCTTCTGATGATTAAAGAAGGATCATTTCTCAAATTAAATTGGGGATCATTTGCACCGATACGGGTAAAAATTATTTTATCTCCTTCTTCATTGGCCATAGTAAGTGTGATGAAGTTCTCATTGTAAAGCCACGTAAATTGGTCAGTGCCTCCTTTACTTTTTCCTTCGGCCAGTTTCCAAAGATGTTCGTACCCACTTTTTTCACCGAGGGGTTTTAATATATTTTCTTTGGGACAATCTATATTGGAAGACATGAATTGACCGAAATAGTGATACGGTAAATCGTATTGGTGATTTTCTTTGGATTCTGTCCTAAACAGATCGATAATCAAAGGTTGCATCAAGCGTGGGTCTGGCAGCATGACGAGTGTTCTGTGCATGACCACTCCTGGATAAGCAAATTTTTCTTTGGCACTGATGAGTTGAGATCCATCGGCGGAGAGTACACTAAAGTACTTTTGGGGATGGTGTTTACTTCCCGTTTCATATACACCACCGTAATGGATTTCCTCGTCAACATTCAATGTATTGTGGGCAATCGTTAATTTGGCAAAGCTGAAATTTTCATCCAAATAGACTCCCGATTTTGTTCCTCCACTTTTTTGGTCAATATTTACAAAGCGCGCAGAACCGTAATCCTGTAAAACTTCTTCTCCCTTAAAATGAACTGAAAAACTCAGTTTGTCGTAATGCCCATGACTGTTTCCTTGGGCGGTGTATTTGGAAACCAAACACAGTCCGTTATGGTCTTTTTGATGATGCAATACAGTAATCCCTCCTTCGTCTCCATTCCCGCCATCCGTAAATTCAATAGATTTCCGGACAAAAGGTTTTGCTTTTCCGTCTTTAATGGCCTTTGCCACCGAAAAACCGGCGTCGTCAAGGGTTACTTGCCTTTGTTTTTGAGCAATGGACAGTAGCTCTGGGTTTTTATTTCCATAATAATAGGCAATGTCAACTGCAGCGACCAATTCTCTCGAGTAGTAAGACATTCCTTTTTGGGAATCGTTGATTGGAAAAAATGCTCCGTCAATATCGGTTAGATTTACCAAGGAATTAACGGCATTGAGCAAAACTCCGTTTTTGTATTCAAAGATTTTTTTTTCGGGTTTTACATTTTCCAGACCCATTGCAAAAAGTAAAAAGGGATACATGGCGTAGCGTTGGTAGTAGGGGGCCTCGGTGTAATATCCATCTGGAGAAAAGGGAGCGTTGATGTTGGCAAAAAACCCTTCTGCTTCCCCTGCTTCTTTGATCAAGCCTCCATCGTTATCTCTTTCGTTTGCTTCAATTTTGACCTCTTTCATTCCGTAAAGGGCTCGCTGGATGAGTTCCTCATCGTTCATTACCAAGCCGATCATCCCCACTGCGGCATTGCCCCAAGTGCTGTGATTGTTCACACGGTTAAAGAACTTTGGATTTCCTACTGAGAGAAAATCGGCAAAAGGGCGAAACAATTCTGTTTCAAGATATTGGCGTTCTTTTTGGGAGAGGTAATGGTAAATGCAATCATAAGCTTGACTCACATAGACCAGCCAATTGGAGTCGTTGAGGCATTGCCAAAATATTTTACCCCTGGCATAGGATCGTGTTTCGGGGTGGAGGGGCAGACGGTTGTATATTTTGGCATAGGCCATCAATACTGCTTTGACATAATGGGCATATTGATCTTGCTCCAAAATTTGATAAAGTGCTCCTGCCTTTTGAAGTATAAAAAAATTCTTTTTATGTTGTTCGTGGGTGTAGCCTCCAGAAACATCCTTTGGAACAGGAACCACGACTCCTTCAGCCATTGCAGCATCGACTTCGGCTTTGACTTCAGAAAGGTATTGATCGAAAAAAGGAACTTTACCCAAATGGGCTCTAATTTCTTTCACCCCTTTCGGTGTAAGAATCAGTTTGGGGTGTTCTTGCCCATAGAATACCAATGCGCAATGAAGCCCAACAATAAATAGGAGGCCTTTCGGTTTTCTCATCTGTTAATTTTGGTAGCCCAAGGGTTGATTTTTATCTCCTTTCAAAAGACGAATCTCTTCAGGTTTGGTTTTTTGGTAGAGGGTCCCCAATAGGTAGGGTTGATCTCCACTCATCTCAATTTTGGTATGGGGACTCAGATTCAAATGGTCTATCTCTACAATAGGTTCTCCTACAACCAAGTGTATTTTAATGTTTTGGCTATGGTCAAAAATAGAATTTTTTATCATAATCTGTTGTGCGCCGTATAATTTTATGGCCGATTGTAATTTATTTCTACTGCCAAAGCCAATGTTTTGAAAGCTGCATTGATCAATATTTAATAGGGGCCCAAAGGTGCTTTCATCCTTACCTCCTCGATAAATACTTATTACCGCCCCGCCGATGTTCTTAAAATTACAATGGAGTAAACTCACATTTTGTGCATTGTAAATTCCAATATCATCGGTTTCTTTATCTAAAGCCATGACGTTGCCAGAGATGTTTTCAAATTGTGAATCAGCGATATAAATTGCATCTGCAAATGTATTTTTAAACACTTTTATCACATCAAAGGAATGATTGACATCCAGATTTTTAAAGTCACAATTGACAATCTTCAAACTGTAATTTTGATTCATGGAATAACGACTGGTTCTGATCACTGCATTGCCGGAATAATCCGGAGCGTTTTCGCCATCGAATACAATTCCCTCTAATGACAGCGCCCCTCCATTGACGATTTCAAAGGCCGCTTTTTTCTCCCACAAAACAACAGGTCTGATATTTTCGGTCGCTTTAATAGTCAGGCTGCGAGAAATCAAGGGAATTTTACTCATTTCATAAGTTCCGTCTTCTGTCAACAACAGTTGATCTCCAGCACGGGCGATATTAATGGCATCGTATAGGGTGTTGATTCCTGCTTTCACGGGAATAACTTTTCCACTTCCAAACGCTACACGTTTGTCTTCTTTGGAATACCAATCTGTTCCTACATTCCTTTTGGTGGGGAGGGTTGGAGCCAAATCAGGACGAATCATTTTTCCGTTAATCACGGGCATCATGAGTCCTTGCTCGTCTTCGATAAGATTCATTTTTTTGATTTTGAATCCTTTTTTGACTGCATCGAGAACAGGGTAGTTGGAGGTGTTTTTATCAAACTTTATTCCACTAATGTCATCGTAGATGGTGAATATTTTTTCTGGACCTTTTCGGTAAAAAGTATTGTTTTTAAAAACGGAATGGATAGGGGTAGCGGATCGTTCTGCATCACTCCCCGCACACAGTTGAATTTGGTCGGAATCTACAAATACATTATTTTCAATAACGGCATCGGCCACTTGGAAATACCGATTCAAAGGGGAATTGGGGACTCCATTCATAACCACCAACGCCCCTCTAAATCGAAAACCCGTCAGCCCATAACCGTAATTATCGCTAACGGTTTGTTGACCGTTGATCACTCGTATGCCACCAGTATTGGGTTTTCGGTTTCCTAAAAATACATTTCCCTTCACTGTGGTTTCATTGCCATGCCGTAGGGTCAAGGTACCTTCGCTTTCGTAAAAAACATTGTTTTCAAAAGTATTTTGGCAGGATTTGTTGGAAATAATTTCCAACTCTCCACTACAACGATCGAAATAATTATTGCGTACGATGGTTTTTGAATTTTCCATAGAGTAGTGACTGGTGCCTATTCTCAATGTTTCTCCTCCATTGGAGCCCAAGGTAGGCCGAGGACCAAAATAGTTGTGCTCTATGATGTGGTTGTTTTCCACGCTGTTTTTGGAATTTAGTCGTACAGTCAAGGTGACTCCTATATTCCCTTTGCCTTCCAAATGGTTGTGGTCCACTCTATTATTTTTACCATAGAGAACCAACCAACTGTCTTGCTCATGACGTTCTGGATTGGAGTAGTGGTCTATAACGCATTCGGTAACCCTGGAATGATAGGCCAAAGTGTTGTTGTTTTTTCGAAATGAAATGACTTCACTGGTTGGCGTGAACCCGTTTTTAAAGACCAGTCCTTCTACGTGAAGATAGGAACCTGCTAATCTTAGATTTGACTGTCCTTCTAAGGTTACTTTTCCCTTATCTTCCACCGTCAGTTTAATCGGTTTTTCTGCTGTGCCTTTACCTTCCAAAAGCAGTTCGGCATCTTTCCAAATTCCATTGGCCAATACGATAGTAGTTCCGGCTTGGGCTAATTGTACGGCCTTGTCGAATTCTTCAACGTTCCTGACCAGCGTGCTTTCTTGAGCGATGAGTCCATAAGGCATTACAAAGGTCACTAAACTTAGAAAAAATAGAATTTTCTTTTCCATATAAATTGGTTTACCAAATTGGTTTACCAAAGTAATCAATTTTTTGTGAATCCAAAAAAACAGCTGATTTTCTTATGGTATAAAAGGGAAATAATAATTCTTTCATAGGGACTTAAGATATAAGCTTACGCTGGGGGGCACCCATTGCGAAACCGACTTTCCTTTTAGAAGGGCTTTTCGAATCTCGGTGGACGAAATTTCTAACAAAGAGGCTTTAAAAAATGTAATCTTAGGATGGTTTAAAAACTCGGATTTTACAATTCCTGACTGAGAACGAGGGTAAACATGAATTGAAAACTGGTCTAAAATTTGTGTATAGTCTTTCCACTGATCAAAATCAGCGATGTTGTCCGCACCCAAAAGGAGGGTAAATTGATTTTTCGGAAATTTTTTTTTCAAATGTAAAAGTGTATCGATCGTATAATTGGGGGTGGGTAAGTAAAACTCTTCGTCACAGGCTTTAAGCTTGGATTGTCCCTTGATGGCACATTCCACCATAGCCAATCGGTGGTGGTTTTCTATCAGTTCTTTTTTTTTCTTAAAGGGACTTTGGGGACTGATGACCAACCACACTTGTTCCAAATCTGTGTTTTCAGTAAAATACTGGGCTACAGCTAAATGCCCGAAGTGGATAGGGTTGAAGGAACCAAAAAAAAGACCAATATTTTTCATGGATTATGCTTGATCTGTAAAAGCGATTACCCGCTGAATCATCTCTTTTTTTGCACGCTCCAAATCGTCATTGACTACCACGACATCAAATGCCTCAGCCGATTCCATTTCTGTTTTTGCTTTTGCAAGACGTTCTTTGAGCAAATCCTCATTTTCTGTTCCTCTGGCGCGCAACCGTTGTTCCAAGATTTTCAAACTGGGGGCTTGGACAAAAATGGCTAAAGTTTGATTGGGGTATTGGGATTTGATTTTTAGACCGCCTACCACATCAACATCAAAGATAATGTTTTGCCCTTTCGACCATTGGCCTTCAATTTCTGAACGAAGGGTACCATAAAATTTGCCAGGGTAAACTTCTTCATATTCCATAAAGGCATCTTCTTCAATTTTTTTTTTGAAGGCTTCAGACGATAGAAAATAATAATCCACTCCTTCTTGTTCTTTTCCCCGCGGGAGACGAGAGGTGGCCGAAATGGAAAACACCAAGGGTAGATTTTGATCCAATAAAGCTTGAACCAGGGTAGATTTACCGCTTCCCGAGGGGGCCGAAACCACAATAAGTTTTCCCCTTCCCAATTATAAGACGTTGAGTAATTGTTCTTTTATTTTTTCGAGTTCATCTTTCATTTGAATGACCAATTTTTGAAGACCCGCATGGTTCGCCTTTGAACCTATGGTGTTGATTTCTCTGCCCATCTCTTGTATGATAAAACCCAATTTTTTTCCATTGGAGGTAGGATGGTCCAATGTTTTTTTAAAGTAGTCCACATGGTTTTTGAGCCGAACTTTTTCCTCTGTGATGTCGTATTTTTCCAAATAATAAATCAACTCTTGCTCAAATCGATTTTGATCGATTTCAACCTGAAGTCCCTCCAAAGAAGTTTTAAGTTTCTCCTGAATTTTGGCACTTCTTTCGGGATCGATTTTTTCTACTTCTTTTGAAAGTTCCTCCAAATTGACGACCCTTTTGATGAATTCAATTTCAAGAATTTTTCCTTCATCAGATCGGTAATCATTAAGTGCATCAATGGCTTTTTTGAGTAAAGACTCAATCATTTGGATTTCATCCTCATGAAAGTCTTCCTTTTCCACCTTGAAGGTATCGGGGAGTTTGAGCGCCATTTTGAGCAGTTCGAATCGATCCCCATCCTCAATACTTTTAAGCTGCTCTATATATTGGTTGACAGTGGCTACATTAATGGTTTTGGCGATGGAATCGCTCATGTTCTCAATATTGAGATTCAAATCTACCTTGCCCCTTTTGAGGGCCTCACCAATTATTTTCTTAAGTTGAATTTCAATTTCTCTGACATAAACAGGCAATCGGGCATTGATTTCTAGACCTTTACTATTGAGCGACCTTAACTCAATAACATAGTTTTTACTTTCGAATTGTACCTCCGCTTTACCAAAGCCGGTCATCGATTGAATCATAGACTCTAAAGCTCCCGAATTTTGATATTGCGATAGCTTACCCCATCACCATGATCTTGCAATCCAATTTTCCCCGTCTTGTATTTGGCAAAATTTTCCCAATCGGCAAATTTAGAATTGGCAACCAAAGTATCCCATTCAGGACCACTCAGTGGAAAAGTTACAATTTCTACACCGTTGAGTTTTACACTTCCAAGATTGGCATTGTAATCAATGGATACAACGGTATGATTCCACTCCCCTGCAGGCTTACAAACATTCTGTGAAGGTTGCACGATGTCGTAGAGAGCTCCAGCTTGGTGATAGTTTGGATTTTTAAAAGAGTCAGGGTGGCGCTCATTGTCCAACACTTGGATTTCGGGGCCAGTTTCATAAGGCTTATTAAAGTTTTCACCTTCTTTGACGCCCCAAAAAATACCACTGTTGCCTACTTCCGCAATATTCCATTCCAAGGAGAGTTCAAAATTGGTAAACTCTCTGTCGGTAACGATATCGTGATTGCTTCCTTTTTCTTTTTTAGCAGGATCAAATACCATTGCTCCATCTTGAATGATCCATGCCGAACTCATTTCGGACTTGTTGAACTGATGCCAGCCTTTGAAAGAAACGCCATCGAATAAATTTTCCCAATGTTTTTCCACAGGAGCCGCTTCAGCCTTTGCTGCATCGGCAGCTGGAGCTTTTTTCTTAGGATTTTGGTTACAGGCAGTAGTGAGCGACAACAACGCGATAAATAAAATTTTTCTCATTTGATTTTTTTTAAAGATTTAATATTTTTTTTAAGTGATTTTCGTCAATTTCAGAGCCAGCAAAGTCATCAAAAGTTTTTTGGGTAGCTTCGATGATATGCGACTGGATAAAAGGGGCTCCTTCGCGAGCACCTTGTTCGGGACTCTTTATACAACATTCCCATTCCATTACCGCCCAAACATCACAACCGTACTCGGTTAGCTTGGTGAAGATGGTTTTGAAATCTATTTGTCCATCGCCAGGAGAACGATAGCGTCCAGCACGATCAATCCAGTCTCCATAACCCCCAAAGGCTCCCTTTTTCCCAGTAGGATTGAATTCTGAATCCTTGACATGGAAAGCTTTGATGAACTCGTGGTAGTGGTCTATGTAGGCTATGTAGTCCAATTGTTGGAGAACAAAATGACTGGGGTCATAAAGTATGTTGACTCTTTTGTGATTTCCAGTGGCTTCCAAAAAACGCTCAAAAGTTACTCCGTCGTGGAGGTCTTCACCGGGGTGAATTTCGTAACATACATCGACACCGTTCTCATCAAAAGTATTGAGAATGGGCAGCCACCTTATGGCCAATTCTTTGAATCCCAATTCCACCAAACCATCGGGACGTTGCGGCCAAGGATGCCAAGTATGCCAGAGCAGAGCACCGGAAAAAGTTGCATGGGCATTCAGTCCAAGTCTTTGACTCGCTTTTGCTGCTTTTTTAAGGGTTTCAATGGCCCATTCGGTTCTCGCTTTGGGATTGTTTTTATAAGCATCGGGAGCAAAATTATCAAACATCAAGTCATAGGCCGGATGAACCGCTACCAATTGTCCTTGGAGGTGGGTAGAGAGCTCTGTGATTTCCAAACCATAAGAATTGATTTTTCCTTTCAACTCATCGCAATAGGTTTGGCTTTCGGCCGCTTGGTCCAAATCGATCAAAAAATTTTCCCAAGTGGGGATCTGAATTCCTTTGTACCCCAGATCAGCGGCCCATTTACACATGCCGTCCAAAGAATTAAAAGGGGCGGCTTTATCCACAAACTGAGCCAAAAAAACAGCGGGACCTTTTAGGGTTTTCATTGATTTTCCATGCTTACCCATACGTTTCCTTTTTGATTAGATTCAACAGTTTTTTCGATGAACATCATCCCCCGGACTCCCTCGTAGAGGGTTGGGAATTCACCGTTGAAGGATTTTTCTCCCCTGAGTGCTTTGGCGACTCCTTTATAGATGTTTCCCATAGCATCAAATATTCCTTCGGGATGGCCAGCAGGAATTTTTGAGCCGTCCAAAGAAACAGCCGTATTATAGGAAGCATTTCCGGGTTTAATCAATCTTCTGGGCTCATCGTCTTTCAGATGGTACAAATAATTGGGGTTTTCTTGCTCCCATTTCAACGCTCCTTCTCGACCGTAAATGGCCACAGTAATATTGTTTTCGTCACCAGTAGCAATTTGGCTCGCTCTCAACAACCCTTTTACTTTATTGTTCATTCGGATCAAAATCGATCCATCAATATCCAATGGATTGTCGTCGTAAAGAGTGTTGAGGTCAGAAAGCAATTCGGATACCTCCAAGCCCGTTACATATTCTACCATATTAAAAATATGGGTACCGATATCGCCAATACAAGAACTAATTCCTGCTTTTTTGGGATCCAATCGCCATACTTTACTTCTCTTTTCCTTGTCGTGGATCACAGAGTTTATCCAACCTTGATAGTATTGTAAATCTACTTTAGTGATTTCACCGATGACCCCATTGGCGATCATATCTTTCATTTCTCGTACCATGGGGTAACCCGTATAAGTATAGGTTACTGCAAAAATGGCATTGTGTTTTTTTTGTAAAGCTTGAAGCTCCAAAGCTTCCTTTAAAGATGTAGTTAAGGGTTTTTCGCAGATGACGTTAAAACCATTTTCTAATAGCTTTTTGGCCATGGGGTAATGCAAAAAATTGGGGGTCAAAACAGAAACGACTTCTATTCTTTCATTTTCGGGTTTAGCGGATTCCTCACTTATAAATTCATCAAAATCCTTGTACACCCTTTCAGTATTCACCCCTATTTGGCGGGCAAATTTGATGTTTTCTTCATAATCGGGATTAAAAACTCCTCCCACAATATCATAGCGGTCGTACATATAGGAGGCTACTCGGTGCAGAACCCCAATGAGTGAATCACCACCCCCTCCTATTACGCCTAATCGAATTCTATTCATTTTTAGTATTTTTTATGACAGAAGTAAAAATAGGATTAATTTTTCAAAACTAAAATGGATTTAAAGTGGAATGCATAGAAGTGGTTTTAAAACTTTTTGGGGGAGCCGATTCAGTTTTTTTAATTTCCTGAGTTGAATTCCATAAAAAAAAGGAATTTTTTTTGTCGTTTGTCATTCAAAAAGATATTTTTACATGGAATAGAAATATAACCTCAATTAAAATACTATGAACAATACTTTCGATGCTATTGTAGTAGGAACTGGAATCAGTGGCGGTTGGGCTGCTAAAGAGTTGTGTGAAAAGGGATTAAAAACCCTGGTTTTGGAAAGAGGCCCCATGATTCAACATCCAGTGGACTATACCACAGCCCATATGGACAATTGGGATTTCGAAGGGGGAGACAAGATCACCCAAGAGATCAGAAAACGTCAGCCTAAACAGAGCCGAACCAATTATGTAAATACCGAATCTACTTCGCATTTTTTTGTGGACGATAATAAACACCCTTACAACGAAGACAAGCGTTTTGATTGGATCAGAGGGTATCATGTAGGAGGGCGTTCACTGCTTTGGGGAAGACAAAGTTATCGTATGAGTGACTTTGATTTTGAAGCCAATGCCAAAGACGGTATAGCCGTAGATTGGCCTATACGTTATAAAGATCTTGTTCCATGGTACACCTATGTAGAAAAATATATTGGAATCAGCGGTGAAAAATTGGGATTACCACACCTACCCGACAGTGAGTTTCTTAAACCCATGGAATTGAATTGTGTGGAAGACGAATTAAAAAGTGCAGTAGCCAAAAAATATACCGACCGAGTCATTACCATCGGCAGGGTTGCTCATATTACCGAAGGGACAAAGCCCGGTTTGGGAAGAAATACATGTCAATACAGAAATCGTTGCCGAAGAGGATGTCCATTCGGCGCCTATTTTAGCAGCAACTCCTCTACGTTACCCGCCGCAGAAGCTACGGGAAATATGACTCTTAGACCCAACTCTGTTGTAAGTGAAGTTATGTATGATGCCGACACTAAAAAAGCTACTGGGGTGCGCATGATTGATGCTGAAACTCAAGAGGTTATTGAGTACAAAGCCAAAGTTGTTTTCCTTTGCGCCTCGACAGTAGCCTCTACCTCAATATTAATGCAATCTACTTCCGATCGTTTCCCCAATGGTATGGGCAATGACTCTGGAGAGTTGGGGCACAATCTCATGGATCACCATTTTAGACTGGGTGCTACGGCTACTGTTGAGGGGCACGAAGATAAGTATTACACCGGTAGAAGACCCAATGGTATATACATCCCGAGGTTCAGAAATATCGGTGGAGCCACCAATCAAAAAGACTTTATCAGAGGGTACGGATACCAAGGAGGGGCCAGTCGAGGCAATTGGACCGAAATGATTAAAGAGATGGGATACGGTGAAGGGCTGAAAGATGCCGTATTGACTCCCGGCGGTTGGAAAATTGGGATGACTGCATTTGGAGAAACATTGCCCTATCACGACAATAAAATGTACCTCGATCACGATAAAAAAGACCAATGGGGATTACCCACCGTTACTTTTGATGCTGAAATCAAGGAAAATGAAAAAATCATGCGAAAGGATATGACCGTTCAAGCAGCCGAAATGCTCGATGCAGCCGGCTTTAAAGACGTTACTCCTTTCGACAAAGGATATTCTATGGGATTGGGTATTCACGAAATGGGTACAGCCAGAATGGGACGCGATCCCAAAACTTCTGTACTCAATAAGTACAATCAACTCCATTCGGTTTCCAATGTATATGTTACTGATGGATCTGGAATGACCTCAGCGGGAAATCAAAACCCTTCATTGACCTACATGGCATTGACCGCAAGAGCCGTGGACCATGCCGTTAAAGAACTTAAAAAAATGAATCTATAATTGATACAACTATGGACAGAAGAAAAGCCTTAAGAACCATTGGATTTGGAACAACAGCCATTACGGTTACCCCTGCCGTGTTGGGAATGCTTCAAAGTTGCCAAACCCAAACCTCATCATTCAACCCGATCCATTTTTCTAAGGAACAATTTTCGGTGGTTTCCCAGTTAATGGACTTGATCATTCCGAAAACAGATATTCCCGGTGCTATCGAATTAAAACTACCCGAATTTTTGGACGGTTATATCAACATCATCCTCAATAAACCAGCGCAGGAAAAGATTGTCGCTGGATTGGATCATTTTATAAAAGGATCACTTGAGGCGAGTGGCAAAAGCAGTGCGGGTCGATTAGACAGAGCAGACTTGGACGCCCAATTGGCCAAATACCTAAAAGCGGATCAAGACCAACAAAAAGCGTGGCAAGATGAAAACAGTGCGTATCAAAAAGCTGTAAAAGAAGACAGTACTCTTGCTCAACCCACATCAGCAGCCTCCTATGAATTTGCAGATCAGCTTCGCAGCATGACCATCAATGCTTTTAAAACGAATGAATACATTGGAGAAAACGTCTTGGCTTATGTTTCGATTCCTGGAGAACAAAAAGGTTGTGTGGATTTGATGGAAGCTACAGGAGGAAAAGCTTGGTCGTTATAGCGTTCTAAAATACTCTGCCAAGGCACGGGCTTCCTTTTCGCTGAGGTTTTGATTGAGCATCATCACATTGTTGTATTCTTTCAACAAGGCCATTGCCGTTTTGTCTTTTTGTAGCATTTCAGTAGGATTGAGTATCATATTCATTACCCAAGCGGGACTTCTGCGCTCATAAATTCCTTTCATGGCAGGGCCAATTAATTTGCGGTCCGTCATATGGCAAGCAGTACATTTTTGTTTGAAAATTCCGGCTCCCTCTTCCGCCAAAGAAGTATTGATATCGGCTTCAAAAACCATTGATTGGATCGGTCCAATCCCCATATTTTCATAATCAACAGCGGTCTTTTCTGTTTTCTTTTTTTCCCCCTTTTTTTCCTCAGTAGTTCGTTTGTACTCAAAGGATTTCTTTTTTTCTTCTTTTGGACCACATGCTGTTGCCAAAGACAAAACAAATAACCATACTAAGGATTTCTTCATCGAAAGGTTTATTAAAATTATTTTCAAAAATAATAAAGAAGGAAGGATTAGCCTGTATGGTATAAAATATTTTTAAAAGGGATTCAGTCTTTGCTTTAACCTTTGGTCGGTTTTTTGGAAACCAAATACACCCCCAGCATAATGATCAAACAAGCCATGGCCTTGACTCCATTCAATGCATCATTCCCCGTATAAACGGCATACCCTATGGCAATGATGGGTTGGGCGTATGCAAAAGCCCCTACCGTCGAAGCTTGCAAATTTCTCAAGGCGTAAAGATTGAGCAAATAGGTAGTAAAGGTAGTTCCCAAAACCACAAAGGCAATTCTCCAAAGTACATCATCGGGCATGGACATCCATTTCACTTGGGAATATTCTTCCACGGTTATAGGAAGGGTGAGGATAAATCCGATTAAAAACAACCATTTCATGATGGTGACCGTGTTGTATTTTTCCGACAAAGGCTTGATCACTATGATAAATCCAGAAAAGAAGATGGAGTTGATCATAAATAAAATATTTCCCAACATGACATTGGGAGCGTTGGTCGTGTTTTGATGGCCATAAAGCACCAACATAATAGCACCGGTAAATCCCATAGTGATGCCCAAAAATTTTCTCATCCCAATTTTTTCACCCAAAAACAGGTAGGAGAGTAAGAGTATGATGATGGGATTGGTAGTTGCAAAAATACCACTGTTTACGGGGGTAGAAAGTTCCAATCCTTTGAAAAAAGAAAGCATATTGATACACATTCCCATCAAAGCGGCTAAAAACAATCGGAGGTAATCTTGACGCTCAATTTTTTCTTTGGGGATTAAAAAACTGAGCAACCAAAAAAGAAAAGTGGCCCCAGCCGTTCGTATAAATATAAAACCAAATGCCCCCACATAATCTGGCATGACTACTTTGGCCACTGTGTGGTTGAGCCCATAAATGGTGGTAGCTCCTGCAGCTGCCAAAAGCGCCCACGATCTAGTGTTCATCTAACCCTTTTTTTGCATCGGCTACTACAGCCTTGCTATGGCCTACATAAACTTGGTCTCGGTACACCAATACTGGACGTTTGAGAAAAGTGTAATGTTCCAAAAGCAAATCTTTTGCAGCTTCTTCTGTTAATTTTTGGGGATCAATTTTTCGACTTTTGAACAATTGTGCACGTTTATTGATCAAATCCAGATGGCTGCCTGTGGAATGATATAAATAAGCCAATTGATCCTCTGTGAGCGGCTCTTTTTTGATGTCAATCAATATTACTTCTTTGGGAAGCGACAGTTCTCCCATAATTCTTTTGCAAGTATTACAGCTGCTCAAATAAAGAAAGTAGTCCATAGTCACCTTTTACGGTACAAAGAAATGGTATTTAAACCGATAATGAAACACCTTTAATTTTTGTTTTACTTTCAAAAAGGGAAGAGAGGGGCATGGAGTACCTCTCAAAACGGAAGAATTAGGAGGATACATCGCAAATCTGTTTCGGCAGGAATCCTCTACTTCAACCAATTGTGAATTGGGGATAAACTTTCTTTAAAATCCAATACCTTTGCAGGGTTAATAGAATACTGCAATGGACAAAAAACTACGTTTTAACAGTGCGACCATCCATGGGGGTCAAGAGCCTGATAAAGCATATGGATCGGTGATGCCGCCCATTTATCAAACTTCTACCTATGCTCAAACCACTCCGGGGGGACATCAAGGCTATGAATACAGCCGTACTCACAACCCTACGCGAACGGCATTGGAGCGCTCCATTGCCAGCCTCGAAAATGCTAAACATGGCCTGGCCTTTGCCTCTGGGATGGCTGCGATGGATACAGTACTCAAACTTTTTAACCCTGGAGACGAAATTATTTCTACCGATGACTTATATGGCGGATCTTATCGGCTGATGACCCAAATCTTTGAAAAGTACGGATTGAAAATCCACTTTGTCAATATGGAAAACCCCGATTCTGTCGCCCAACACCTTAATGAGAAAACCCGACTCATCTGGATTGAAACCCCCACCAACCCTATGATGAAGGTGGTTGATATTGCGGCCATAGCTGCTCTAGGAAAAGGACATAAAGCTCTTGTAGCCGTTGACAATACTTTTGCCTCACCATATCTTCAACAACCCCTCGATCTGGGGGCAGACATCGTTTTGCATTCTGCTACCAAATATTTAGCAGGACACAGTGATACGGTGTTGGGTCTTTTGGTAGTCAACGACGACGCACTGCAAGAAAAACTTGCGTTCATTCAAAATTCTAGCGGTGGTGTTCCTGGACCCATGGACTGTTTTCTTACCTTGAGAGGAATCAAAACCCTACACATTAGGATACAGAGACATTCTGAAAATGGGGCTGCCGTTGCCCTTTTTCTTATGCAACACCCCAAAATCGAAAAGGTCTATTGGCCGGGTTTTGTGAACCACCCCAACCATGAAGTGGCCAAAAGTCAAATGAAGGATTTCGGCGGTATGCTGTCTTTTGTTCCCAAAGGAGGCGATTTGGCAACTTCCATAAATATAGTAGAAAAATTAAAATTGTTTACTCTGGCGGAATCTCTCGGGGGGGTAGAAAGTTTGGCTGGACATCCGGCTTCCATGACTCACGCCTCCATCCCCAAAGCGGTAAGAGAAAAAAGCGGGATAGTTGACGGATTGATCCGACTGAGTGTTGGGATAGAAGACGTGCAAGATCTTATTGAGGATTTGGATCAGGCTATAGGTTAGTCTAACTTTATACGGTATGAATCTTTCCATTAACAAGAAAATATATTTTGCTTCCGACAACCACTTGGGATTGCCCAATGGGGAAGAGAGTCGGGTACGAGAAAAATATTTTGTCGACTGGCTGGAGGAGGTTCGAAAAGATGCTGCGGCCATATATCTGTTGGGCGATCTTTTTGATTTTTGGTTTGAATACAAAACCGTGGTACCCAAAGGTTTTGTGAGGGTGATGGGTAAATTGGCTGAAATTACGGATGCGGGCATTCCTGTTGTGTTTTTTGTAGGCAATCACGACCTATGGGTTCGGGATTATTTTCAAAAGGAGTTGGGCATTACCGTCCATCATCAACCCATTGCATTGACTGTGGGAGCAAAACAATTCTTCATTGGACACGGGGATGGTTTGGGTCCAGGGGATAAGGGGTATAAAAGAATGAAAAAGGTTTTTACTAACCCTTTTTCGAAATGGATTTTTCGATGGATTCATCCCGATTTGGGCGTGCGATTGGGGCAATATCTTTCCCAAAAAAATAAATTGATTTCCGGTCAGGAGGACATCCAATTTAAAGGTGAAGACAAAGAATGGTTGGTAGCCTATTCCAAAAAAAAACTTGAAAAGCAAAACGTTGATTTTTTTATTTTCGGTCATCGACACCTGCCCTTGGAAATCCAATTGAATGAAAAATCTAAATACATCAATTTAGGCGATTGGATTACCCACTTTACCTATGGGGAATTTGACGGAAATCAGTTGGCCTTAAAAACTTGGAAAAAGAAGCACAATGATTGAAGCCAAATCGCTTTCCTTTGAAAAGACAGTAATTATAGGGATCATCAATAGCCAACAAGACGCGACCCAGTCCAAAGAATATTTAGACGAATTGGCTTTTTTGGCCCACACGGCTGGCGGGGAGGTACTCAAACGCTTTGACCAAAAAATGCAAACTCCCAATCCCAAAACGTTTATCGGATCGGGAAAGATAGCCGAGGTCGAAAATTTTGTCACCGAAAATGAAGTCTCTACTGTTGTATTTGACGATGAGTTGACCCCTGCCCAGCAGGGAAATATCGAAAAAATATTGCGTTGCAAAATATTGGATCGAACGGGTTTGATCCTTGATATATTTGCCCAACGTGCTCAAACCAGTTATGCCCGAACGCAAGTGGAGTTGGCTCAATACGAATATTTGTTACCCCGCCTTAAGGGACTTTGGACGCACTTAGAACGTCAACGGGGCGGAATTGGGATGCGTGGACCTGGGGAAACCGAAATCGAAACCGACCGAAGAATCGTCAGGGACAAAATTTCTCTTCTGAAGAAAAAGTTAATTACGATTGACAAACAAATGGCGACCCAAAGGGGCAACCGTGGCGCCTTGGTGAGGGTAGCACTTGTGGGATACACCAATGTGGGAAAATCTACGCTGATGAATGTCATTGCCAAAAGTGAGGTGTTTGCCGAAAACAAACTCTTCGCAACCCTAGACACTACGGTACGAAAAGTGGTTATTGGTAACTTGCCTTTCTTACTCAGCGACACAGTAGGATTTATTCGCAAACTTCCCACTCAGTTGGTAGAGTCATTCAAAAGCACTTTGGACGAAGTGCAAGAAGCGGATTTGTTGTTGCATGTGGTGGACATTTCCCATCCCAATTTTGAACAACACATCGAATCTGTAAACGTGATTCTTAGTGAGATCAAAAGTTTGGACAAACCCACCCTGATGGTTTTCAACAAAATTGACATTTATGAGGCCGAACCTTGGGACGAGACAGATTTGATTGCAGAACGTTCTTCAAAACACTTTACGATTGAAGAATGGCAAAAAACTTGGATGCATCGTGTCAATGATAGAGCGCTGTTTATTTCTGCTTTGAATAAAGAGAATCTTAATGCATTTCGCGAAAGAGTATATGCCGAAACCCGAAAGATTCACATCACTCGTTTTCCATACAATCACTTTTTATATCCTGAGGGATTGGACTGATTTTTTTTACCCTTGGAAAAACTTATTCAAGGGTTCCCACTTTTCCACTTCCAGAGATATGGGTGTTGACTTTTTGGGGGTTGCCTTTGTATCGAATTGAACCTGATCCCTTAATTCGTGCATTCAAGGATATAGAGGCATTTACTTTTGCCTGTCCAGACCCTGAAATTTCTATTGAAGTATTTTGGGTTTCCTATTCCAAACCGTTGTAAAGCCCTGAAAGAGAACTCCCATTTTCATCGGTCAAAAGGAATGAAACAGAGGTCATTCCTTCTTTTTCTGTTACGGTTACTTTTCCAGCCACAAGAGCCGTTCCATACGTTTTCTCATAGAAAACAACCTCTTCCCTTTCGTTCCAATTCAATGTATAAAAGCCAATAGCAATGTCGCCTTCTCCAAAAGGGGGTCTGAGATTGACGAAATAATCTCCAGGGGTTAAAGTGGTCTCATTATTACTGTAAATGATCAATCCCAATAAGGGTCCTTTGCCCATTAGTTTAAATTTTTTATCATCATCCAATCCAAAAGTAATTCCATCTGAGGCGAATATTAGGGCTTTCATTTTGTTTAAAAAACGATTCTCTGATAGATTGACGAAGGCGGCAGAGGATATGATTGTGATTTTTTCTTCGATTTTAAAGTGATTGGTAGGAGAAGCAACGGGATCGCTTCTATCGCAATGGATTGAGACAAAAGACAGCAGAGCAAAGCCCAATAGGGTTAAAGTAGGTTTCATTTTGGTTTTAGTTTTGGTACACTAAAATTATTAAAAACCAGTCATGACGCTGAATAATTAGTGTTAAAGTTGGGGTGTAAATCTGATTTTACCTAAAATCTTGGGGAAGTAAGGGAGTATGCACAGGAGATCATTATTCCATTCTATGTGCGACATAAGCACTGCCTTGAGCATTGGGGAGCAATAGTAAATCAGCGATATTAACGTGTTCGGGGGCCTTTGCCATGTATAAAATGACGTTGGCAACATCGTTTGCTTCGAGGGGTTTTAGCCCTTTATATACTTGAGCTGCTTTCTCTTTATCTCCCTTGAAGCGCACCTCAGAAAATTCAGTATTGACCATACCTGGATGAATCGCACCGACTTTGATTCCCAATGCATTCAGATCCAGACGCAATCCTTTGGTAAAGGCATCTACGGCAAATTTACTACTACAATACACGCTCCCGTTTGGGTAAACTTCCTTGCCGGCTATGGAGCCAACATTGATGATGTGTCCCCTTTTTTTGGAGAGCATAGAGGGAAGAACAGCTTTGGTTACATACATCAATCCTTTGACATTGCTATCGATCATGGCGTCCCAATCTTCTATATTGGCCTTGTGAACAGGATTCAATCCATGAGCATTTCCCGCATTGTTGATCAAAATATCGATAGAGGCAAAGGCCTTTGGAAGGGACTCTAACTTTTCAAAAACACTTTTTTGGTCTCCTACATCGAAAATCAACAGATGGGAAGGTGTATTCAATTGAGATTGTAGTTTTTTCAACCGTTCTTCTCTTCGACCGCATAAAATTAAGTGAGCACCCTCTGCTGCCATCTGTTCGGCAACGGCCCAGCCAATTCCACTACTGGCTCCGGTTATCATTACAATTTTACCTTTCATATATAACATTTTATATCCTTGACAGGCTATCTAAAGAGAAAACCAGTCTATTTCATATAGTTTTTATAAAGCCCGAATTGATTTTTTAAGGATTCTCTCGATAGAATTGTTTCACCAAAGGCTTGATCAAAATCTTTTTTGGGAGTATAATCACCATTGAGATTGGCGGGGTCAAAACAGGAAATCCCCAAGTCAATGCAGTCATTAATTAAGCTTGCCATTATTGATGTATCTCATTGTTTTCCCCAAAGCCCCATTTCATGGTTTAAGATATTAACCTTTCCCCTTTTGTCATCTCTTCAAATTCTCTTAAATTCGATCTTCTAAAATAGAAACTATTGGGGGTCGGAAAACCTTGAAAACGCCTCTATTTTTAACCAATTATTAACAAGGCAAAACAAAAATATTTTTGAATTTTGCAACCCATGAATAACGTTTTAATTGATACTATACTATGGAAGAAACAATGAACAAGGCCGTTGACATTAAAGCAATCAATGAAAAGATTGAAAAAGAAAGTGCTTTTGTAGATTTATTGACCTTCGAGATCAACAAGGTGATCATCGGGCAGAAAGAAATGGTAGAGCGATTACTCATCGGTTTGTTGGGTCGTGGACACATATTGTTGGAAGGAGTACCTGGATTGGCCAAGACTTTGGCGATCAACACCCTCAGTCAGGCTGTTAAAGGACAATTCAGCAGGGTTCAGTTTACCCCCGATTTGTTACCTGCCGATGTGGTTGGAACAATGATCTACAATATCAAAGAAAACGACTTTACCATCAAAAAAGGTCCAGTATTTGCCAATTTTGTTTTGGCAGATGAGATCAATAGAGCACCCGCCAAAGTACAATCCGCTTTGCTTGAAGCAATGCAAGAAAAACAGGTCACCATTGGAGATACAACCTTTAAACTACCGGTCCCTTTTTTGGTTATGGCCACTCAAAACCCAGTAGAACAAGAGGGAACTTATCCCTTGCCCGAAGCCCAAGTGGATCGATTTATGCTCAAAACTATTATTGACTATCCCAAATTGGAAGAAGAACAAATGATTGTTCGTTCCAATATGAACAATACACAAGAGCGCATAAAATCTGTGGTGAGTACCAAGCAAATTGTGACTGCTCAAGAAACGGTAAGGGAAATCTACATGGATGAGAAAATTGAAAAATACATCCTCGATCTTGTTTTTGCTACGCGCTATCCCGAGCGTTATAATTTGTCTTCCCTGAAGCCATTGATCAGCTTTGGCGCCTCTCCCCGGGGGAGTATCAACTTGGCTACCGCCGCAAAATGTCATGCCTTTTTAAAGCACCGTGGCTATGTGATTCCCGAGGATGTTCGTGCCATCATTTACGATGTGTTACGTCATCGTATTGGATTGACTTATGAAGCTGAAGCAGAAAATGTTACTACAGAAGATTTGATCAGTCAAATCATCAATGAAGTTGAAGTCCCATAGTACTTACTTCTTTTTTTACGTTAAATTTATTGACCTATGGACACTAAGGAACTCCTAAAGAAAGTTCGTAAGATTGAAATTAAGACCCGTCGCTTGAGCGATAATATTTTTGGAGGGGAATACCACAGTACTTTCAAGGGGAGGGGTATGACTTTTAGTGAGGTCCGTCAGTATCAATATGGCGACGACGTAAGAAGTATTGATTGGAATGTAACGGCTCGATACAATGAACCTTATGTCAAAGTTTTTGAGGAAGAAAGAGAGTTGACCCTCATGTTAATGATCGATATCAGTGGCTCAGAATTGTTTGGTACCCAAGGCCAATTCAAGAGAGAGGAATTGACGGAAATAGCTGCAACGCTTTCATTTTCAGCCATGCAAAACAATGATAAGGTTGGATTGATTCTTTTTTCAGATCAAGTAGAGTTATTTATTCCCCCCAAAAAAGGGAGGTCGCATGTTTTGCGGATCATTCGTGAACTTTTGGAATACCACCCTCAAAGTAAAAAAACCAGTATCAGTAATGCATTTGAATTTTTATCAGGAGTGATGAAAAAAAAGGCGATCGTATTTATGATGTCAGATTTTATGGACAGTGCTTATGAAAAAACGTTGAGAATTGTGGCTAAAAAACACGATTTGACGGGGATAAGAATCTACGATCGGCACGAAGAAAATATGCCCAAAATTGGATTGGTTCCTATGATGGACAATGAAACGGGACAGACGGCTTGGATCAATACTCAATCGGCGAGTATAAGAAAAGCCTACGCTTTACAGTACAAAACCATGGTGGAAAATTTTGAAAACCTTTTTCATAAAAATGGCGCGGGTACTCTGCACAGTCGTCTAGATGAGAGTTACGTCAAAAAATTATTGAACTATTTTAAATCCAGAGGCTAAATGAAAAAAAAGATTTTGCTCTTGTGCGCCTTCTTTTCCGTTCCAATGCTTTTCGCCCAAATGGATTACGATTTGCAGGTGGCGGTTGATACTACCAAAATGCGTATTGGGGAGCAGATTCAATATACCCTTCAACTCAAAGCCGATTCTACCGCTCAGGTTAGCTTTTCTGACCAACCTATTTTTGCCCCTTTTGAGATTCTGGAAGAAAGCGCCATTGACACCATCAAGGCACAAAGTCATTATCTGTTTACCAAAAAATATGCGCTGATACAGTTTGATTCCGGAGCGTATTGGTTGCCTCCTCAAAAAGTATTGGTCAATAGTTTCTACAAAATATCAGATTCCCTTCTGATACAGGTGGCTACTGTTCCTGTAGATACGCTCAAACAAAAACTCTTTGACATCAAACCCATTGTTGAGGTTGAACAAAATTTTGACGTTCTAACCCAAAGTATTCTTTATGGTCTTTTAGCAGTCTTGTTATTGGTGGGATTGATTTACATTTTTTTCTTTGCCAAAAAACGAAGGGAGGAGCGCAAAAAAAAACTGCCTCCTTTCGAAAGAGCCATTAAGGAATTGAAAGCTTTAGAAACCGTAACCCCTTCTCTACAAGAGGAGTACAAACAGTACTATTCTCGCTTGACCGATGTAGTGAGACGATACCTGGAGGAGGAAGCCAAAATTTCCGCCTTGGAGAGTACCACCGATGAACTTTTGCTCAAACTCGAGGCCTTAAAACAATCGGGACAATTGGAGTTGGGGAGAGAGACAATTAAAAACCTCAAATCGGTTTTACAGAAAGCCGATTTGGTCAAGTTTGCGCGTTCTACCCCCGAGTTTGGCACAACTTCGAAAGACAGGGAATTGGTTGAAGGGGTAGTGATTGAGACGAAAGAAGCATTGCCAGAACCCACACCAGAAGAGATAAGGGAAAGAGAGGAATACCAAAATTTACTTGCCAAAAGGAGGAGAAAAAAACAACTGCAATGGAGTTTGGCCACTCTTGGGATTTTGCTTCTTTTGAGTTTGGGGATATCCATCTACACTTATGGTTACTATCCGGTAAAAGACACCTTGTTGGGTTATCCAACAATTAAGCTTAAAAACAAAGAATGGATCACCAGTCAATACGGAACACCCCCCGTTAAAATCAGTACACCTGAGGTGCTGAAGCGAGTAAAGTCAGAAAGGGGGGGAGCATTGCGTTTTTCCTCGGGAGACTATGACGCACCATTTTATGTGGATTTGGTATTTACTAAAAAACAACCCAAGCCCCAAGAAAAAGAAACCCCTTCCAAGGAGGATCAAGAAACTCAGCAAAAAGAAAAAATTCAAGAATTGATCAATGAAATTATCAGTGATTTTCAATCCAGAGGGGCCGTCAATATTTTGATTAAAGAAGAAAAAATCACTACGCTTTCGGGATTGCCTGCTTTAAAAATTTACGGCACCTTAGATTACCCTAAAAAAGGGGTAGAAAAAAGAGTACGTTGTAATTATACCACTCATTTATTTGATTTTGAACAAGGAGGCATCAACCTCACTTTGCTTTATGAAAAAGAGGATCGCTACGGTGAAGAAATCGAAAAGAGGATTGTTGACAGTTTTGAATTGATAAAAGAATTATAGAACATGTTTGAAGGCATCTACTTTGCGAATCCCGACTATCTATGGTTGTTCCTTTCACTTCCCCTACTTGTGGGATGGTATGTCTTTACCCGAAAAAAAATACAGCCAGTGTTAAAGATTTCCTCTCTCAGTGGATTTCGAGTTAAGTCTAATTTTTTGGCACGACTTCAACCTATATTATTTGTGATGAGATTATTGGCTTTGAGTGCCGTCATCACTGCCTTGGCTCGTCCTCAAACCATGGACGTTTCAACTCGAACCAAAACCAATAAAGGAATCGACATTGTTATGGCCATCGATGTGTCTTCCAGTATGTTGGCTCAAGATTTAAAACCGAACCGATTGACTGCTTTAAAAAGAGTAGCAGCCTCTTTTGTGGACGATCGTGTGAGCGATCGCATTGGGTTGGTCATTTATGCAGGAGAAAGTTATACAAAAACCCCCATCACCAGCGACCGTTCCATTGTAAAAAATGCTTTGCGAGAAATTCAGTTCGAAGGACTCATCGAAGATGGAACAGCTATAGGGATGGGATTGGCTACCGCCGTCAACCGACTAAAAGACAGTCGCGCCAAAAGTAAGGTCATCATTTTATTGACCGATGGGGTCAATAATTCTGGGTTCATCGATCCCAAAATTGCCAGTGAACTGGCGGTAGAATACCAAATAAAAACATATACCATCGGATTGGGAAGTAATGGAACTGCCAAAGCTCCTGTAGGTTTGTTGCCCAATGGAAAATTTCAATACGGTATGACTAAAGTGGAAATTGATGAAGAATTACTAAAAACCATAGCTTCCAAGACGGGAGGATTGTATTTCCGAGCGACAGATAATAAAAAACTCGAGGAAATCTATGAGGAGATCAACAAGCTTGAAAAAACCGAAATAGAGGAATTCAAATATTACAATTACGAGGAAAAATTTAGACCACTGGTATTGTTGGCATTAGTATTATTGTTTATTGAATGGTTGATGAGAAATACCCTATTTAAAAGTTTTATTTGAAATGTATCAATTAGACGCAGCTTTTTACTTTTATGCACTGGGGATAATCCCCTTGCTTTGGATTTCCTATTTTTTAGTATTGAGTTGGAAGCGACGTGCACAAAATCGATTTGCGCAATCTACTCTTCTGGAAAAGCTCAGTCCTGATCGGTCAAAATTTAAACCTGCTTTCAAATTATTGATGCTCAGTTTGGGGATTGCTCTTTTAATTTTGGGATTAGTCAATCCGAAAATTGGCACACAATTGGAGACTGTAAAAAGAGAAGGCGTGGATATTGTTTTTGCGATCGATGTGTCCAAAAGTATGCTGGCAGAAGATATCGCCCCCAACCGATTGGAAAAGTCAAAACGCTTGGTATCTGCCATCATCAATCAGTTGACCAGCGACCGCATAGGCATCATAGCCTATGCTGCTCAAGCCATTCCTCAGTTGCCCATTACTACCGACTATGGAGCGGCCAAGATGTTTCTCCAAGCCCTCAACACCGATATGCTTTCTTCTCAGGGTACAGCACTGGATGCAGCCTTAGACTTATCCGCAACTTTTTTTGACGACGAAGACCAAACCAACAGGGTGGTTTTTTTGATTTCTGATGGAGAGGATCATTCGGAGGAGGGGAAATCTGCGGCCCAAAGAGCTGCGGATGTGGGAATAAGGATTTTCACTTTTGGAGTTGGCTCTGATGAAGGAGGTCCGATCCCTATCAAGCGGAAAGGGCTCGTAGAATCCTACAAAAAAGACATGAATGGGGAGACCGTGATTACCAAAAGAAATCCGGAAATACTTCAGGAAATTGCCGAAGCAGCTGACGGAGAATACACGGATGGTAATGATACCCAAGCGGTGGTAGAGTTTGTGGCCCAAACCCTAAAGAGTATGGATAAAAAAGAATTTGAGGCCAAGAAATTCGTCAGTTATAAAGATCAATTTCAAGCTTTTCTTTTTGCGGGATTCCTCCTAATTTTGTTAGAAATATTTCTTTTTGAAACCAAAACCAAATGGGTACAACGCCTAAATTTATTCAACGAAAAATAATGCAAAAACAAATTTATTTTTGGGTCATGTCACTTTTTGTTGGGATGTCTATGATGGCTCAAGAGGGAGAAGTCACCAATCATATTTTTAATGGAAATCAATGGGCTGAGAGTAAAGCTTTTGATGAAGCAGAGATGGACTACCGTAGGGCGCTTTCCAAAGCCCCCGAAAAACCAGAAGCCCATTATAATCTTGGAAATACTCATTTTCAAGAAGAAGATTTTGAAGAGGCCAAACAACGCTATTTCCAAACTCAAAAGTTTGCAGAAAATAAATCCAGCAAACACCATGCCTTCCATAATTTGGGAAATGTTTTGATGAAACAAAAAGATTATGCTAAGGCAGTAGAAACCTACAAAAATGCGCTAAGGATGAATCCCCAAGATGAAGAAACAAGATACAATTATGCTTTGGCCAAAGAGCTGTTAGAAAAAGAGCAAGAACAACAGCAAAATCAAGATCAAAATGATCCGCAAGACCCACAAGATCAAGACAATAACCAAGATCAGGACAATAAAGATCAAAATAAAGAAGGCGATAAAGAAAAGGACTCTGGCAAAGACAACGAGGATAAACAAGGAGACGAAGGCGAAGATGAAGAGGATAAAAAAGACGATGGAGATCAAGAAAAAGAAAATCAGCCCAAGGAAGGAGATTCTCAAAAAGAGCAACCCGCTCAACCCCAACGAACAGAACTTTCTCCCGAACAGGTCAAAAGTTTGTTGGAGGCCATGAGCAACCAAGAGAAAAAAGTTCAAGACAAAGTCAATGCCGAAAAGGTACAGGGAACTCCGTTAAGAGGTCAAAAAGATTGGTAAATTTTATTGATGAAAAAAACTTTTGTTACTGTTTTAATGATGATGGCCATTGGGCAAACCATGGCCCAAGAGGTAAGCTTTGAAGCAAAAGTAAGCAAGAGAACCTTAGGTTTGAATGAGCGTCTGAGGGTAGATTTTATCATGAATGAGAACGGGGATAATTTTAACCCCCCGAGTTTTAAAGGCTTTAGAGTTGTAGGGGGACCCAATCAGTCGATTAGCAATTCCTATGTCAATGGAAAGAGAAGTTTTTCAAAAACCTACACTTATTTTTTGATCCCCACCCAAAAAGGAGCCCTGACCATTTCACAGGCAACGATTGATATTCGTGGAGAAGTGTATAAAACTTCACCCATGAAAATAACGGTTACGGAGGCAGTGGAGGTCCCCAGAGACCCCGACAGTCCAGAATACCTTATTGATGATAACCTTCACTTGGTAGCCGAAATATCCAACTCTCGTCCCTATCTCAACGAAGCCATCACGGTTGTCTATAAATTGTATTTTAGGAATCCCTTGAGAATTTCTGATGGAAGGGCAGTCGAAAACCCTCAGTTTGCCGACTTTTGGAGTCATAACATCAGCATTCCTAGATTGCAAGTAGAAGATGGAACGTATAAGGGAGAACCCTATAATGTTGTGGTTTGGAAAAAAAGTGTGTTGTATCCACAAAAAACAGGAAAATTGACCTTAGAACCTTTGACTTTAAGCCTGGTCATCGATCTGCCCTCAAATCGAAGAGATTTTTTTGGGAACAGAATTTTACAGCAATCCACAAGATCTATTACAGCAGGAAGAAGTACCATCAATGTTAAACCTCTGCCCGAAGAGGGAAAACCAGTCAATTTTTTTGGAGCCGTTGGACAATTTGATTTTGACGCCCTTATTAATAAAAAGGCCCTAAAAGCCACCGAGTCGTTTGAAATAAAACTAAAAGTTACGGGCAATGGGAACCTCAAGCTTTTTAATTTACCGGAATTGGTTTTGCCCAATACATTGGAGGTTTTTGAACCTGAGCATTCAGAAGATGTAAAAACTACTTTATCGGGAATGCAAGGGAGTATAGAGGACAATTATACGATTGTGCCTCGATTTCAAGGGAAATATCCTATTGCTCCGGTCTCTTTTTCCTATTTTGACCCAAAAAAGGAAAAGTATTTTACGTTGCGGTCAAGCGAACAAATCATAGATGTTTATGGTGGGCCAATTGCCAATAATTCAAACGAAAATTCGCCTATAGTTTCAAAGCAATTCATTACAAATGCTGATGAGTCTTTCCGTTTCATAAAGTTAAATTTCAATCTCGAACCCATTGTCAAAAAAGAGTTTTGGAACAGCAAGCTTTTTTATATTTTATTGATTACTCCCCTATTTTTATTGTTAGCTTTTGTTCTGATTGTGCAGCGCAATAGGGGGATATCGAATGATGTTGAAGGGTCAAGGCTAAGGCTTGCCAATCGTTTGTCCAAAAAATATTTGGGAGAAGCCAAAAAGAACTTAAAAAACAAAGCACTATTCTATGATGCACTCGAAAGGGCTTTATACAACTATCTAAAAGCAAGATTAAAAATCAAGACCGATGATTTTAACAAGGACAAGATTGCAGAGTTTTTGGGTCAAAGGAAATTGGAGCCGCAAGAGATTCAATTTTTTATCGCTCTTTTAGAAAACTGTGAATTAGCTCGCTATTCGCCTACTACCGATGTCAAGATGCAACAAGATTTTGATCAAGCCCTTTCTGTAATTTCTAACATTGACAAAAAATTATGAGAAAGCTTTTGATTTTTATTTCTGTCTTCTGTTTTATTACAGCTTGGGGTCAAGGTAAAGATTCCACTTTTGAAAATGCCAACGCTGCCTACAATGCGGGTCAGTTTGAAAATGCAGTAATACTTTATAAAAAGATTTTAGACAATGGTCAACACAGTGCTGAACTCTACTTTAATTTAGCCAACACTTATTACCGCTTGAATCAAGTTGGTGAAAGTATTTTTTATTTTGAAAAGGCCAAACAACTCAATCCCAATGATCAGGATATCTTGGTGAATAGTGCTTTCGCTCAAAACATGGCAATTGATGCCGTAGAGGTATTGCCCAAATCTCAAATTACCCAATGGAAAGAAAAAACAATCGGTCTTTTATCTCAGGAGGGCTGGGCTTATTTCGCTGTTTTTTTGATTTGGTTATTGGTTTTGTTTTGGGGGATTTATTTGTGGAATAAAGTTCCTATAGTCAAAAGGACTTTTTTCCTTTTAACAATCGTATCTGCTTTGTTGTTGATGGGTTCACTCTCAATTGCATTCATAAAATCTTCCAATGCTGAAGAGACGACTTATGGCATTCTCTTCAATCAAAAAATTGAAGTTTGGGCTGAGCCCAATTCTAGAGCTGAGGTTTTATTTTTACTGCATGAGGGGACCAAAGTTCAAATGCTCGACCAACTTCAAGAATGGCAAAAAATAAGAATTGCCAACGGTTCAGAGGGATGGATTAAAAACGGTAAAGTAAGAAGCTTGAAAGGGTTCAAATAAGATCATCAGAAAGCTCCTCAGACCATTGGCTCCCCCAACTAAAAAGATAATCCCTCAACTGAGTAATGGGTTCGTAAAGGATTGATCCTTCGATCATTTCGCTATCGATAATGGTGATCCATGTATTCAATTTTCCCAAGAAAAATAATGCTACGCTCATCAATACAGACCATTTCAAAACCCCAAAAAAAGCACCTAAAAACTTGTTGAATAAACCCAAAGAGGCTTTACTTATAATTTTAGTCAAAGCTTTGGCTAAAATGGATATGGCATAAACGATAACCAGGAATACCACAAAATAGGACCCCAATTGAACGGCCAATGGATTCCAATCAAAATAACGTTCAACCCACACCACAACCAAACCGGAAAACCTAATGGCCCCCAACAGTCCCAAAAATAAAGCACCCAAGCTGGCTACTTCCACAACAAAACCCTTTGAAAATCCCCTAATGAAACCCAAGGCTAAGGCAATGGATAATATGATATCAATAACATTCACTCGTGCTAAAGTACTTTTTTTTTGGGAATCTCTTTCCAAGATTCATTCGAAAGCCACTATCTTTGGGGGTGCAAAAAAATTCAACCAGAGATCAAAAATTAAAAGACCGTTGGGACCTTCTGGTCACTGTTCTTAGTGAACGGTTTGCGGACGGAGAAGCTTTGGATGTTGAAGGTATTTTATACTTGGTGGGGTTGCAAGAATTGGGTCAAATTCACCGGAAAATGAAAAAGGACGACAATGTCAATTTAATTCATGTCGGTATTTGTACCGTTTTGGAGTCCTTTGGGTATTATCGATTTGATTTTTTTGATGAAGAAGGTTGGCCCCATTTCGAACTTTTGGAAGAATTGCCTCCTCTAAAGCCTGGAGAGCAAAGTGTTTTAATGAAAGAAGCGTTGGTAGAATATTTTTTAAAGCGCCAGCTCATTCAATAAATGTTTACTTTTGAAAAATGATTGATAAGATTAATGAAAACCTGACCTTAGTGGATGCTTTTGATGCTCAATCAAAAGAAGAGGTAGAGGCATTTAGAATAAAATATTTAGGTAAGAAAGGAATTTTAAATGACTTTTTTGCTGCCTTTAAGGAAGTCCCTCCTCAAGAGAAAAAAGATTACGGGCAGGCGCTCAATATCCTCAAAAATGCTGTTGCCGAAAAGGTTAAAAGCATGCAGGCAAAAACCGATCTCAACCCCTCACAAAGCAATCATGGAGATTTGTCCCGTCCGGGTTTTCCGTTGGAGTTGGGTTCTCGACATCCGCTTTCCTTGGTCAAAAATAGGATCGTTGATATTTTTTCACAGATAGGGTTTAACATTTCCGAGGGACCAGAAATTGAAGACGATTGGCACAATTTTACGGCTTTGAATTTACCAGAGTATCATCCCGCAAGAGATATGCAGGATACTTTTTTTATTCAAACTGCCCCAGATATTTTACTGCGCACTCACACCTCCTCTGTTCAGGTGAGGTATATGGAAAGTCACCCACCACCCATTCGTACTATTTCGCCAGGAAGAGTATTCAGGAATGAGGCCATTTCTGCAAGATCTCATTGTATTTTTCATCAAGTGGAAGGATTGTATATAGACAAGAATGTTTCTTTTGCCGACCTAAAACAAACCTTACTTTATTTTACCAAAGCCCTTTTCGGTAAGTCAAAAATCCGATTGCGTCCTTCTTATTTTCCGTTCACTGAACCCAGTGCAGAAGTTGATATTTATTGGGGATTGGAAACAGAAACAGATTATCGCATTACCAAAGGAACGGGCTGGTTGGAGATTATGGGATGTGGTATGGTAGATCCTAATGTTCTTAAAAACTGCCATATTGATCCTGATGAATATTCGGGCTATGCCTTTGGAATGGGTATTGAAAGAATTGCGATGTTGTTGTATCAAATTGGAGACATTCGCCTGTTTTTTGAAAACGATGTTCGGTTTCTATCCCAATTCCAATCGGGATATTAATCTAACTTTTTGATCAATTTTTTAAAGACTCTCTCGGGGTTTTTTCCTTCGTAAAGTATGCTGAACACTGCATCAATAATAGGGGTGCTGCTGTTGTATTTTTGGTTGATTATTTTTGCAGATTGGGTTGCGTAATAACCTTCTGCGACCATTCTCATTTCCATTTGTGCAGCTTTCACAGTATAGCCTTTTCCGATCATACTGCCAAAGGTTCGGTTGCGACTGAAAACAGAATATCCCGTTACTAAGAGGTCCCCCAAATAAGCAGAGTTGTTAATGTTGCGCTTCATCTTATACACGTCTTGAATAAAACGTTTCATTTCTCTGATGGCATTACTCATCAAAACACTTTGGAAGTTGTCTCCATATCCTAAGGCGTGAGCTATACCAGAGGCAATGGCATAAATGTTCTTCAGCATACTGGCGTATTCTGTACCCACAATATCATTTGAAATCGTAGTTCGAATGTATGAAGTTTTAAGCAGAGCGGCAACAGCTTTGGCCATCTTGCTATCCATACAAGCAACAGTGAGATAAGACAGGCGTTCCATGGCCACTTCTTCAGCATGGGAAGGCCCCAAAATGACCCCTATTTTTTCCAAGGGTACACTGTAATTTTTATGGAAATGTTCGCCTACAATCAGCATACTTTCGGGAACCACTCCCTTAACTGCTGAAAAAATGATTTTACCCTCAAGGGATTCCTCCAATTTATCTAACTCTTGCGAAAGAAATGCCGAAGGGATGGCAATAATCAGCAAGTCGGCTTTTCGTACTACTTGATTAAGATCCGAACTGATCTCAATGCGTTTGGTTTTAAGAGTAGCTGCACTGAGATAGTTGGGATTGTGGTGATGAATTTTTATAAAATCGGCATTGATAGGATTTCTCACATACCAACCCACTTTTCTTTTGTTTTCAGTGAGAATTTTGACCAATGCAGTAGCCCAACTTCCTCCCCCCAAAACAGCGACTTTCAGTCTGTTTTTTAAAATTAAATGGGAGATTGCGGTTTTTCTCGAGGGGCGTTTCATAGGAACCTATTTTATCCTATCCTAACCATGCATTCCATGGAATTCTAATCAGAAGCAATAGAAGCCCCAAAGAGTAAAACAAAGCTATTCGCAGAAATTTTTTCTCAGGGTCACTTTGGCGTTTGTGTAAAGACCAACCCATAGTGATCAGGACTATGGCCAAAATATTGGTAAAGGGGTGTTCAACCAAATAAAGTCTTGTTTGAACGTCATTCATAACGCCTTTCATTCCCAAATTCCCCCACTGGTCGAACCAAGGAGAAACAAAATATAAAACCAGTCCGATCAGTAATTGTATATGCGAAAAGATCAGTCCAAAGAGAGATAATCTGAGATCTTTCGATTCAAAATCCTTTCCTTTGATTTTTCCAACAACGGCATTGAGGATGCTGAGGATTAAAACCCCTAAAATCAAGTAAGCCCAATAGGAGTGTACGTTTTTGAGAAGTGAATACATACTTTATTTTTTTTGAAAGATACGATATTCTTTGGATCAGTGAAGGGGATCAAATCAATAAAATCACATCATGGCATTGTAGTAGGAGGGATCTCCAGTTACTTCTTGCCCCAACCACTCGGGCTTATGAAAAGAAGTATTTTCAGTGGGCAGTTCAATTTCAGCTAGAATTAAATGGTTTTTGGAAGATAAAAATTCATCAACTTCGAAAGTGAATTGTTCGCAAGGCACAATATGCCTTATTTTTTCAATCGGGGAATCTAAAGCAAGTTCTAATAATGCTTTGGCTTCTCCCAAAGGAATCATCTTTTCCCATTCCAATCTGGTCGTTCCCGCTTTATTGGTTTTACCCTTGATGGTCAGCCAACCCTCTTTGTCTTTGATCCTAACCCTTACTGTGCGTTCAGGGTCTTTGCTGAGATAGCCCTGGAGAATATGATGATGGGTTACGGCTTGGTCTTTGAAAGCCAAGCTATTGACCAAAAATTTTCTCTCGATTTCTGTCTTCATTTTTAGAAATTAGAGCCTTTCTCAGAAATTGAAACCAACGTAGCTGAGGATAGGGTCAATGCGACAAGCTTGCATATTCCCCTATCAAATTCGTACATGAAACATTCCAACATTAAATGGTAGTAACCCGAAGCGTATTTACCATCCCCTTCTTGAAAATAGGCATTGCAGTGAGATTGATCAGAAGATCACCTTTGTAAACATAGCCCTTTTCTTTGGCGATCTCGTTAATTTCTTCAACGGTTTTGTCTGTACTTTCAAAGCTGTCATAGAAGAAGGCTTTGACTCCCCACACCAAATTGAGTTGGGTGAGAATCCTTTTATTGGAAGTAAAAACCAAAATATGGGAGTTGGGTCGCCATGCCGATACTTGGAAAGCGGTATATCCACTATTGGTCAAAGTGCAAATGGCCTTAGCCTGAACATCATTAGCAATTTGCACAGCGTGATAACAGACAGATTTTGTGATGAATCTCGCAGTTTTGATGTTCGGGGGTTTCTGAGAAACAGAAATCAGATCCGAATTTTCGACACTGTGAATGATCGAACTCATCGTTTGAACCACCTGAACAGGATATTCACCCACAGAGGTTTCTCCAGACAGCATCACTGCATCTGCTCCATCCATCACCGAATTGGCGACATCGTTTACCTCTGCCCTTGTTGCGGTAAGGCTGTCGATCATACTTTCCATCATCTGGGTTGCAATAATGACAGGAATCCTAGCTTTTTTGGCCCGCATTACCAATTGTTTTTGAACCAATGGAACTTCTGCAGGGGGAATTTCTACACCCAAATCTCCTCGGGCGACCATCAAACCGTCACAATAGGAAATGATTTTGTCGATGTTTTCAATACCCTCAGGTTTTTCAATTTTAGCAATAATTGGGATTTTATGATCGGAGTGTTTTTCAATCAATCTTCTCAAGTCCAAAATGTCCTCACTGTTTCT
>JAURMQ010000046.1 GCA_030830625.1 Flavobacteriaceae bacterium | reverse complement strand
GTAACGCCACTGAACATGAGGAGGGAGACTAATTAAAATACTTTCGATCCTGCCATTGGTTTTCAGTCCAAAAAGGGTCCCTTTATCGTGGATCAAATTGAACTCTACATAACGGCCCCTTCGGACTTCCTGCCATTCGCGATGGGCATCGGTAAATTCCGTATTTTTCCTCTTTTCGACGATGGGAACATAGGCTTCCAAAAAACTGTCCCCTATTTGCGTTACAAAATCATACCAATTTTCGGAGGTGTGTTTTTCATCTGGCCTCAAGTAATCAAAAAATAGTCCCCCCAGTCCTCGGGCTTCACCACGGTGGGCATTCCAAAAATACGCATCACAACGCTTTTTGAAAAGGGGGTAAAAATCTTTGTCATGAGCATCGCAGGCATTTTTACATACTTGATGAAAATGACGAGCATCTTCCTCAAACAAATAATAGGGTGTAAGGTCTTGCCCTCCTCCAAACCATTGGTCTTGCAATTCGCCTTGGTCGTTGTAGAGCTCAAAATACCGCCAATTGGCATGAACGGTGGGTACAAAAGGATTTTTGGGGTGGAGAACCAAACTGAGCCCACAGGCAAAAAAATCTCCATTCTCTACCTTAAAATAATTTTTCATGGTGTCGGGTAAGGCTCCATGAACGGCAGAAATATTTACCCCTCCTTTTTCAAAAACAGCTCCGTTTTCGATGACTCGTGTTCGGCCTCCTCCCCCTTCGGATCGCTGCCAAATATCTTCTTTAAAACGGGCTTTTCCATCAACTTTAGTCAATTGACTTGTAATTCTGTCTTGTAGATTTTCGATGTAACGATTAAACTTGATTTTCATGGCAGCCTACAAAGGGATTAAGATCCGTATTCTTTGACCGCGTCAACAAAAGCTTTGGCATGGTCTACCGGAATATTGGGTAAAATCCCATGACCGAGGTTTACGATATAGCGATCTTTCCCAAAGGCATTTATCATTTGCTTTACCTGAGTTTTGATTTCGGGAATAGGAGAGAGTAAACGCGAAGGATCAAAATTTCCTTGAAGGGTAATTTGTCCTCCCGAAAGATAACGGGCATTGCGAGCAGAGCAGGTCCAATCAATCCCTAATGCAGAAGCACCGGACTTCCCCATCTCTTGCAAAGCAAACCAACAGCCCTTGCCGAAAACTATAACAGGAACCGTTCCGCTCAAAGCATCAATGATCTGTTGGAGATAAGGCCACGAAAATTCTTGATAATCTGTGGGAGAAAGAAGTCCACCCCAAGAATCAAATAATTGAATTACATCGGCCCCCGCTTTTATCTTCGCCCTTAAATAGGCAATGGTTGTGGTAGTGATTTTTTGCAAAAGTTCTTTGGCCATTTCAGGTTCTTGAAAACAAAAAGCCTTAGCGCGGTCAAAATTTTTGGACCCTTGGCCTTGAACAGCATAACACAACAAGGTCCAGGGAGCACCCGCAAACCCTATTAAAGGTACACGATCGTGGAGTTCCTTTTTGGTCATACGAACGGCTTCAAAAACATACCCCAAACGATCGTCCACATCCGGAAGTAGGACCTGATTCAGTGCGGATTGGTTTGTGATGGGATGGGGAAGATAAGGCCCAATGCCGTCACGCATTTCTACCTCAATATTCATGGCTTGCAATACCACCAAAATGTCGCTAAAAATAATGGCTGCATCCACCCCCATCTGATCGATCGGCATCAGAGTAATTTCGGTGGCCAACTCCGGGGTCTGACAGCGGGTAAAGAAATCGTATTTTTCCTTTAACTTCATAAAATCTGGCAGATAGCGACCCGCTTGACGCATCATCCATACGGGCGGACGCTCAACGGATTCGCCCTTCAGGGCCTTCAACAACAATTCATTCTTCATGGAGGGTAATATGATTTTTTAGTGTTAATAAAAGTTGGGATTCATTCGGTTCCTTGGCTACAGTATAATTGGAAGTATGCAATGCAACTTCCTTGGCCGTTGAGGCTCCCAAGCAAAAACTATGAGTATTTTCGAATCCATTGCTCTGGGCATAGCCTCTCACTCCACTGGGACTGAAAAAAAGAATTCCATCGAAATGGTTTTTGAGTCGGATGTCTTTCAGCTGCGTTTCGTAAACTTCAATGGGATGAATCGCCACGCCATGGACCGATAAAATTTCCTCCAAATCGGGAGTTCTCAGCTTTCCACAAAAGTACAAAAAAGACTCATTTTGGTGGTTTTTTGCTATAAAATGGGCCAAATCCGATGAATTTTGGGCAATTTTGACCACTTTTTGACCGTTTTTTACCAAAAGGGCTGCTGTCTTTTCTCCTACACAATACGCTTTTTTCCCTTCAATAATTTTTAACATTTGGGGAGAAGATAAAACCACATTAACAGCATTTTGGCTGGTGAAAATGAATGCCCCAAAAGAGGTTTCAATTGGATTGGGTTCATTAAGGGTATGGATTTGGATGAAAGATTGCTCTACCAAACTGAATGAATGCATGAGCAGTCGAGATCTGAATTCTTGAGATAAAATTTTGGTGGACAGCAATCTCATTTTTTACTATACTTAATAGATTCCATGATATGCGCACCGCCTTTCGTTAAAAGCTCATGGGCTGAAAGAGGGGCCATTGTTTCCCAATCCTCTATTTCCGCTTCTGTTTGGGTAGTCACGGCCGTTTGGCCGTCCAGAGAAAAAATGCCAGCATCAAGTTTTATTTTGTGATCCTCGACTCGAGCATGAGCCCCAATGGGAGCAGAACAGCCCCCTTCCACAATCCGAAGTAACTCTCTTTCAATAGCCACACAAATTTGGGTGGACGGGTGGTTGATTTTTTGCAATTGTTCGATGATAGACGTATCTGTTTTTCTACAAACCACTCCAATGGCTCCTTGAGCAGGAGCGGGTATCATCCAATCCAGATCGAGAAAATGAGGCCTTAAAAGGTCTACACGTTCCAATCCTGCTTTGGCAAATATGGCCCCTTGCCAGTTGCTGGAAGACCATTTGTCCATTCGGGTTTGAACATTACCCCTCAAGCCAACGATACGGTGATTGGGGTAACGGTGTAACCATTGTGCTTTGCGCCTCAGACTACCGGTAGCGATGACGCTGGGCAGTTGCAAATCGGCAGCTTGATTTTGTACCAAAATATCTGTGGAACTCCCGCGTTCCAAGACAGCTGCAAGCGACAGTCCCTCTGGCAATTGAGTGGGCACGTCCTTGAGGCTGTGTACGGCTATGTCGATTTGATGTTCCAAGAGCGCCACGTCCAGAGCTTTGGTAAACACCCCTTGTATGCCCAGGGCATAGATGGGTTGGGTAAGGTTCAGATCACCGACAGTTTTAGTGGAGACCAATTCGGTTTGGAGGGAGTGAGATTCCAATAAAAAAGCCACTTTACGGGCCTGCCAAAGGGCCAATTGACTGTCACGAGTCCCAATACGAAGGATTTTGTCAAACATCTAACTCTGAATCCAATTGATAAACGTCCTGCAATAAAGCCATAGTTTGATCCGCTTTGGAAGGGTTTTCTTTTAAATAATTGGCTACTTTACCCGTAAGGCGATACACAATCTGGGAAAATTCTTGTTCCTCTCCCTGTTCCTTTTGTTGACCGTTGAGTAATTTTTGTTTCAAGGCTTTGAGGGTAGGAGCAAATTTTCTGTGACTCATCCATTCTAAAAATTCGGTTTCAACTTGAGTCAGAATTTCATGGGCTTTGGGAATAAACTGTTCTCTTTTTTTGAGGGTTTCATTAGTGAGTTGAGACAATTCATCCAAATTGACCAGAGTGACGTTTTCCAGATCCTTAAGTTCGGGATCTACGTTGGAGGGAACCGATAAATCTAAAATCAGCAGCGGTTTGTCTTTAGGAATCATGGAGGCGTTGACGGTAATGTCTTGAGATCCCGTGGCAACAATCATGATGTCGGAGTTTGCGATTTCATTTTTTAAACCGTTGATGTTTTTTACAACCAGGTTGAATTTACCCGCAACACGTTGGGCGCTTTCCTCAGAGCGGTTGACCAATACAATTTGATCGTTTTGAGTGTGCTTGATAAGGTTTTCGCATGTATTTCTCCCTATTTTTCCTGTACCAAAAAGGAGAATATTTTTTTGAGATACTTCTTTTACGTTTTCCAAGATGTAGTGAACCGAGGCGAAAGAGACCGAAGTAGCCCCAGAAGACAAATCGGTTTCGGTTTTGATGCGCTTACTGGATTGTATTACGGCATTGACCAATCGTTCGGAAAAACCATTGACCATGTTGTACTTCTTGGAGTTAAAAAAACTTTTTTTCAATT
>JAURMQ010000045.1 GCA_030830625.1 Flavobacteriaceae bacterium | reverse complement strand
TTCCATTCGAGCAAGAGCTGTCGGTCATTGTTTGTCGACGTCCTCAGGGGGAAACCGTTCACTACCCAGTAGTAGAGTCGGAGTTTCACCCCACTGCACATCAAGTTGAATATGTTTTATGCCCTGCGAGGATATCGGACCAATCGGCTAAAAAAGCCATAGCCGTAGCCTTGAAAACAGCAGAGGCTTATGGACAAATTGGTCTTTTGGCGGTTGAATTGTTCCTCACTCCTGAGGGGGATGTCTTGGTCAATGAAGTGGCGCCCCGTCCACACAATAGCGGTCATTTCAGTATAGAGGCCTCCTACACTTGTCAGTTTGAACAACACATCCGAGCGGTATTGGATTTACCTTTAGGAAAAACGGAAAGTAAAGTATCGGCTGTGATGGTCAATTTGGTAGGAAAAGAAGGATATAACGGAGCCGTGATTTACAAAAATATCGACCAAGTATTGGCTATTGAAGGAGTGATTCCTCATATTTATGGAAAAAAAGAAACACGTCCTTTCAGAAAAATGGGACACGTCACCATCATACACCCCAAAATCGATACGGCCAGAAAAATGGCCCAACAAGTAAAAGAAACCTTATCAGTAATCAGCAAATAATATGGCTAAAGTTGGAATTATCATGGGCAGCGAATCGGACTTACCGATCATGCAAGAAGCGATAGATATGCTTCGAGATTTTGAAATTGAAACGGAGGTAGACATTGTCTCAGCCCACCGAACCCCTGAGAAAATGATGAATTATGGAACCCAAGCCCACCAAAGAGGTCTCAAAGTGATCATAGCGGGAGCAGGAGGCGCAGCTCATTTGCCGGGCATGATTGCCGCCCTAACCCCATTACCCGTTATTGGTGTGCCTGTAAAATCGAATAATTCCATCGATGGTTGGGATTCTATTTTGTCCATACTTCAAATGCCAGGGGGGGTTCCCGTGGCCACTGTTGCTCTCAACGGAGCTAAAAATGCTGGGATTTTAGCCGCTCAAATCTTAGGTACCTCAAATCCGTCGGTTTTGGAAAAAATGGTCCAATACAAAGAGGGACTCAAAACCAAAGTCATCGATAGTAGTAAAAAACTTAATCCCTAAAATATTGGAAAACCCTCTATTATACCCTTTTGACACTCCCCATCAGTCTATCCCTTTCCGTAAAATAAAACCGGGGCATTTTATTCCTGCTATAGAGGAAAACATCAAAGGGGCATTAAAGGCAATTGATGAGGTAGTCCAACAAGCTGCCCCGCCCAATTTTGAAAACACAATCGAAGCTTTGCAAAATGTAGGCGAGCTATTGGAGCGAAACAGCAGTATTTTATATAACCTCAACAGTGCTGAAACTTCGGATGAGATACAAAAAGTCACCCAACAAGCATCACCCTTACTCACCCAATTTCAAAATGATGTAAGACTCAATCAGGGTTTATTTGAACGCATCAAAACGGTTTACGATAAAAGAGGGGAAGAAAATCTTTCTGTGGAGCAATTGACCCTTTTAGAAAAAGAATACAAAGGGTTTGCCAGAAATGGAGCACTATTGACAGATCATAAAAAAGACCTTTTACGTGAAATCGACACCGAAAAAGCCAAACTCAGCCTCACATTTGGTGAAAATGTATTGGCCGATACCCAAGCTTTTGCACTTCATATTACCGATGAAAAGGAACTGAGCGGTTTACCAGATCAGGTAAAGGAAATGGCTGCGGAAATGGCCCAGTCAAAAAATAAAGAAGGATGGGTTTTTACCTTGGATTACCCGAGCTATGTTCCTTTCATGACCTACGCCGAAAATAGAGAATTAAGAAAAGAAATGAGTTTGGCCTTTGGCCGACGTGGATTCCAATCCAACGACAACAACAACACCGCCATCCTACTGAGACTGGTAGAGCTCAGGAAAAAAAGAGCGGAACTTTTGGGTTATGAATCTCATGCAGCTTTTATCTTGGAAGAACGAATGGCAACCTCTGAAGAAAACGTGAAGGGTTTTTTAGAAGATTTGTATCAAAAGGCCTATCCAGCTGCTGCAATAGAATGGGAAGCCATGGAAACTTTTGCGGCACAAAATTTAGGATTAAAGCAATTGGATAAATGGGACACCGCCTTCGTCTCTGAAAAACTCAAACAAGCAGAACTTAAACTCGACGAACAAAAACTAAAACCTTTTTTCCCTTTGGAGAAAGTAACGGCAGGAGTCTTTGAAATAGCCGGTAAATTATTTGGACTGCGGTTTGAAAAAAACGATGCATTAGAAGGTTATCACCCTGAGGTAGACGTTTATGAAGTGTACCATCGGGAAGGGCATTTTTATGCACTATTATATACCGACTTTTTTCCCCGTCCTGGAAAGAGAAATGGGGCATGGATGACCTCTTACCGCGGTCAGAAAGAAGGACAAAGGCCCCACATTTCTATGGTCTGTAATTTTTCAAAACCTACCGCCAGCACCCCTTCTTTATTGACTTTTCAGGAAGTGACTACTTTGTTTCATGAATTTGGTCATGCGCTACATGGTATATTGGCCAACACCACCTATGGAGGATTGAGTGGCACCAATGTTTTTTGGGATTTTGTAGAACTACCCAGCCAGATTATGGAAAATTGGTGTTATGAAAAAGAAGCTCTCGAACTTTTTGCAAAACACTACAAAACCGATGAAGTGATTCCGATGGAATACATCGATAAAATTAAAAAAGTAGCTCATTTTCAGCAGGGATTACAAACCCTAAGGCAATTGGGTTTTGCCTTTTTAGACATGTCTTATCATGGAAAAGAAGCTACAGAGATCAAGGACATCAAGACCCACGAAAGTGCTATTTTGGATCGGGTACAATTTTTGAAAGACAATCCCGAAAGTTGTTCCAGCACCGCTTTCTCCCATATTTTTCAAGGCGGGTATTCGGCAGGGTATTACAGTTACAAATGGGCTGAAGTCTTGGACGCCGATGCTTTTGAGTTGTTTTTAGAAAAAGGCATATTTGATCCACAAACTTCTAAATCTTTTGAAGACAATATTCTCTCCAAAGGAGGGACCGAACACCCTATGGTGCTGTATAAAAGATTTAGAGGAAAAGCACCCGATCCTAAAGCTTTGCTCAAAAGAGCGGGATTGGTGAAATAGGCTACTCCGATTCCCAATTGATAAAACCGCCTTCCAAATCATAGATCTTTTGAAAACCAAAAGAAACCATTACTTGTGCAGCATAGTGGCTTCTTTTTCCCGATCGACAATAGACCAACAGCGTGTCCGACTTTGAGAGTTTTTCAATTTCAGTAACAAATCCCTCTGATTTCACATTGATGTTGAACGCTCCTTGGATATGACCTTCGTAGTATTCTTCAGGTGTTCTGACGTCAATAATGGTAAACCCTTGCTCAACTAAAGATTGATACGCTGCCTTTTCCAAAACCTCAACCTTGGGTGTCTGAACTATCAAAAAAAGAAATAGTATGAGGATTTTCATATTATAAAAATATTATTCTTAAAATTAACCATAAAATTGGAATTCCCTCCACCCAAAAACTACTAAAATATTTTGTTTGATCCTCGTTAGCCTTTAAAACAAGTATCATCAGTAAAAGTGCAATGAATATCGCAGTTGCAACATGATTAGAGGGAGAAAAGTAAACTTCTATAAACACAAACAGTAACAATAGAACACCCCCAAAAATTTGGGTATTTTTGATGCCCCATTTTTGAGGCCAAGTGGACAATTTTGGATCGTCTAATTTCAAATCTCTGATTTCGAAAGGCAGGGTTGCAACCAATACAAAAAGATAGCGTTGAAAACCATAAACAATAGTCGTATTGGACAGGTGCTCACTTTCCGTAGAAAGGGGTAAAAAAACAGAAATCAATACCCAGCTCAATGCAACCAAATGAATTTTTAAACCCTTGAATCCACGAAAATTCAATTCAAAGCCAGGTAAGGGCAAACAATAGAGTAACACCAAAATAAGGGTCAAAAAAAGTAGAATCTGAGAGCTAAAAGGCAGGTAAAAAGAAGCTGTGAAAAGGAAAAGGCTACACAGTAAAAAAATAAACAGTAAAATACTAAAATTACTTTTTGGAAACTCCTTTTTAAAAAAATACAGGTGAAATTTGATAAAATTATAACCCAAAAAAGGGGCCATAAAAAAAATCATTTGATCTATATAATGAAGGGGGAAACCAAAATCTAATGCGGTGATTTGAGCTAAGGCCCATACCGCAATACTAACGTGAAAATTATATTTTATATAACCGTCAAAAACTTTACCAGACCAATGCACGGCACAAAAATATCTGTAAACTGTTAATAAGTAGGGTTTTTGTTCAAAAAAAATGGAGAAATGAATGGAGGAGGGATAAAAACCTTTGCATCTAAAAGTTATTTTTGATAAACTACTTAAGTATGCAGACGGATAAATTTGCTTCAAGACACATAGGTCCAAAAGAAGAAGAAATATCAAAAATGTTGACGGTTCTTGAGCTGGATTCGATTGAAGAATTACTCTCACAAACCCTTCCAGAAGAAATCAGATTACGCCAACCCCTTTCAATTCCTGAGGGCGTAAGTGAATATCGTTTTTTAAATGAACTCAGAACACTATCTGATGAAAATCAATTGTTTGAAACCTATATTGGTTTGGGGTATCACCCGAGTATTACTCCAGCGGTAATTCAACGTAATGTTTTGGAAAATCCAGGGTGGTATAC
>JAURMQ010000044.1 GCA_030830625.1 Flavobacteriaceae bacterium | reverse complement strand
TTGAATATTTTATGGAACATCCTACTTGGCCTACGGAATGGCAACAGCATGTGGCGTTGTTGATTTACTCAGACTATATATACACCGGGAATACAGAGCTCATAGAGCGTTATTACGAAGATTTAAAACACAAAACCCTTTTTGAACTTTCCAATGAGGAGGGGTTAATCACTTCCACCAAAGTAACGGAAGATTTTATGTATAAACTGGGTTTTAAGCCGGGCTATAATAAACCATTGACAGACATAGTGGATTGGCCATCAGCCAATTTTCAAGGGAGTGGAAATAGGGGGGAACGGGATGGTTTTGTCTTTAAACCTTACAATACAGTAATCAATGCATTCTTTTATGAGAACATGAAAATCATGGTCGAATTTGCTCAAATTCTTGGAAAGACTCAAGAAGTTTTGGAATTCCAACTGCGGGCAGCTCTGGCCAAAAAAGCAATCAATGAACAAATGTTCGACAAAGAGAGAGGGGTGTATGTTGACGGAATTGGAACAGATCATGCTTCTTTACATGCCAATATGATGCCATTGGCATTTGGGTTGGTCCCAGAAGAGCACATTGAGTCGGTTGTAAAGTTTGTAAAATCAAGAGGTATGGCTTGTAGTGTTTATGGTTCACAATTCTTGATGGATGCTCTTTATGAGGCTGGAGCGGCGGATTACGCCTTGGAACTATTAACCCATACGAGCGACCGAAGTTGGTACAATATGATCCGTGTGGGATCTACCATTACCTTGGAGGCTTGGGATTTGAAATACAAGCCCAATTTGGATTGGAATCATGCTTGGGGAGCCGTCCCCGCCAATATTATTCCACGAGGTTTATGGGGCATCAAACCTAAATCTCCAGGATTTGAAATCGCAACCATTAAACCCCAAATGGGTAATTTAAAGTCAAGCTCTATAGTGGTGCCAACCGTTAGAGGGCCCATTAAAGCAACATTCCAATACAACAGTGCCAGATTACAAACCTTTGAGATTGAGATTCCTGGAAACATGGTAGCCCAATTTTACCTCAACGATACCGAGTCAAAAGATTTAATCCATAATGGAAATAAGGTAGCTTCAGCTTTTGATTTTGTTAGACTCGAACCCGGGAAACACACCATCCAAATCAAAATCAACTCTTTTTAGTATTTCAAATGAACAACCAATAAGTGGTATTATGAAAATTTATAGAAAATTTATTCGAATCGTATTTTTCGCAGTGATACTCACCTCTCTACTTGCATGTACCCAACAACCTCCTCCTCAAATTCATGGGGAGTTGAAAAAATGGCACCGAGTTACCTTGAGTTTTGAGGGACCCCAAACCCATGAGTTGGCCGACGAAAATCCTTTTTTAAACTATCGTTTAAATGTTACTTTTTCAAATGATAAGAACACATATGTGGTGCCGGGTTTTTATGCTGCCGACGGTAAGGCTGCCGAGACCAGTGCTACTGGTGGCAATGTGTGGAAAGTACGATTTACTCCCGATGCCATAGGAGAATGGAAATACAGGGTGTCTTTTCAAAAAGGAGATAAAATTGCCATAGCCGACCCCAACGAAAAGGGGACTTCTGCAGCCTACATGGATGGACAGTTTGGGACTTTCGTTATTGAACCATCTGATAAAACTGGAAATGACAATCGCGCCATGGGTCGATTGAAATATGTAGGAGAATCGTATCTGCAATACACAGAAGATAAAAATTATTTAATCAAACTGGGCGTAGATGCTCCTGAAAACTTTCTGGGATATTCAGATTTCGACGAACCTACCAATGCATTGGGTTTATTAAAGGATTGGGAGCCCCATTCCAAGGATTTTCCTCAAGACGCTATACCCTTTCTCTGGAAAGGAAATAAAGGAAAGAATATGTTTGGAGCCATAAATTATTTGGCCCGTGAGCAATTGAATGTCTTTTCTTTTTTAACTTTTAATGTAGATGGGGATGATCGCAACATTTTTCCTTTTTTACTGAAGGTGTCCAAAGAGGAATATGAAACCTATACTCAGAACAAAAAAAATCTAAACGCTTGGCGAACCCTGTTTTACAACACCCGACTGGATGTTTCAAAACTCGCTCAATGGGAAAGGGTTTTTCAATATGCCGAAACCAAGGGTATGTTTTTACATTTTAAAACCCATGAAACGGAAACCGATCACTTGATGGACGATGGGGTTTTTGGAACAGAGGGAAAGCTATACTATCGGGAACTCATTGCCCGATTTGGACATCATTTGTCTATGAACTGGAATTTGGGAGAAGAAAATAATCAACCCACAGAGGAGGTTTTGAAAGTAGCAGAATACGTTCATAAGCTCGATCCTTATAAGCATCATTTGGTTTTACATACCTATCCCAATCAAGACGATCGTTATAATGATTTTATAGGCGATCAGTCTCCCTTGACGGGTGCCTCTCTCCAGCTCAGAGATCCCGATTTCAAAGATGTACACCCAAGAGTGCTGAAATGGCGTGATAAATCCAATGCCAGTGGAAAAAAGTGGGCCCTTTCGGTCGATGAGCCGGGTAACGCAAAAATTGCATTACTCCCTGATGATGAAGATAGGGAACACAATCTCGCAAGAGGAAATGCCCTGTGGGGGACCCTAATGGCTGGTGGCTTTGGTGTTGAATGGTATTTTGGATACGATAGCCCCAACTCCGATCTTAGCTGCCAAGATTTTAGAAGTCGAGATTTGTTCTGGGATCAAAACAGATATGCCCTTCAATTTTTTAAACAAATTCCCTTTTGGGAGATGTCACCAGCAGATGAGTTAACCGCAGATGAAAAAAGTTTTTGTTTGGCCAAAAAAGATCACATTTATGTTGTATTCATCCCTATGGAACTCAAAACGACTTCATTAGACATTGGGACTTCGGGCAAGGAATTTAGCATCCAATGGTATAACCCAAGGAATGGAGGCGCTTTTGTAAAGGGCTCTGTTGTCAAGGTAAAAGCACATGGTACTGTCCAATTAGGATTTCCTCCTGAAGACAGGAACAAAGATTGGGTCATCCTTTTGAAGGAGATTTAAACCTTTACTCCATTA
>JAURMQ010000043.1 GCA_030830625.1 Flavobacteriaceae bacterium | reverse complement strand
TGGTAAAATTAAAAATTCTATTCGCTAGAGAATTTGTTTAACATGTTTGTCTATTAATAATTTTACAATAGTATGAATGCCAATTATATAGAATATTCTATAAGTTATGTTTTGACAATTATTGTTGATTTAATAGGGATTTAGCTGTGTTTTCAATACCAATGATAAGGTATGTTTTAATAAATTATTAAAACGAATAGCTGAAATAAATTCTTTTTAAAAACGATTTTTGGCTTAGAACTTTTTTAATTTTCAATTTTATTTAAAATATAAAATCGTAAAGTGAAATAATTTATATAATATACCTAAATATTAACTACTTTGATTAAAATTTAACTAATATTTTTTTTATTGCGCTTAACAAATTTAAATTCATTCAATACTTACATCTATTTCAAACTACCCTCTGCTTGGTGGTCGGGAGTAAGGTTGACGAAAGTAACGGATCAACTGGTTGAAGTATCCGTCAAACACCGATGGTTCAATCAGAATCCCTTTGGATCAATGTTTTGGGCCGTTCAAGGTATGGCCGCAGAATTGTCTACGGCTGTTTTTTTGATGTGGACCATCAAAAAGTCCAAGCAAGCCGTTTCGATGTTGGTGTTAAAAAATCAAGCGATTTTTAAGAAAAAAGCGAAGGGGAGGATTAGATTTCATTGTACACAAGTTCAAGCTGCTGTCGATTCTGTAAATCAAGCGATTGAGAGCGGTGAGCCGGTTTCTGTCAAATTGAAATCGATAGGAACCGACCCCTCTGGAGATATCGTTTCAGAATTTGAATTTGAATGGTCATTAAAAAAGAAATTAAAATGAATAATAATTTTTATAAATCACTGGATTTACCGCTTATCGCGGCACCAATGTTTCTGATTTCAGGTCCCGAGTTGGTCATTGAATGTTGTAAAAATGGAATTGTAGGTACATTTCCTGCCCTCAATCAAAGAACGACTGAAGGTTTTGAGGATTGGGTCATTCAAATTAAGAAGGCATTAACCGATTTCGAAAAAGAGACGGGAAAAAAAGCAGCTCCCTTTGGTGTCAATTTGATTGTTCATCCCAGTAACATCAGAGTCAAAGCAGACCTTGATATTTGTGAAAAGCACAAAGTTCCTCTCATCATTACCTCTTTGGGAGCAATTCCTGATTTGGTAAAAATTGTTCATGGCTATGGAGCTTTAGTGTATCACGATATTATAAAAAAACGTCATGCCGAAAAAGCTGCAGAAGCGGGAGTAGATGGTTTGATCGTTGTAGCTGCCGGAGCAGGAGGTCATGCAGGTACCCTTCACCCCATTCCTCTGATCCACGAGGTCAAAAAGGTTTTTGATAAAAAAATTATTCTCTCAGGCTGCTTAAGCTCGGGTCGTGATATTGCAAGTGCATTACAGATGGGAGCCGATATGGCTTATATGGGAACCCGTTTTATCAATGTGAAAGAAAGTATGGCCGATGATGCCTATAAAAAAATGATTATGGAGTGTGGGGCGGAAGACATTGTATATACGGCTGCTGTTTCGGGAGTCAATGCCAGTTTTTTGAGACCCAGCTTGGAGGCCATGGGTATTTCAGAAAAACAGTGGAAAGAAACCAAAAAAATAGATTTCGGGAGTGGATCCGATGCCATGAGTGAAGAAGCAAAAGCCTGGAAAACCATATGGTCTGCGGGGCAGGGGGTAAGCAGTATTAACAATACGCTTACTGTAAAAGAATTGGTGGTTCAACTTAAATCAGAATTTATAAGTGCAATTCAAAGTCAGCAAGAATTATTGAAACGCTATCAATAGCTTTTTATCAAAGGTCTTGTGTGAGTGACTTCACTATTTTGTTTTCTGAAAGAAACGCTTTTAGGATCACCTTTAATGCTGTATATAAGGGGATGGCCACAATCATTCCCGATGCACCCAATAGAGTTCCGCCTACCAAAATAACAATAAAAATCTCCAAAGGATGAGATTTTACACTCTTCGAGAAAATCATGGGTTGACTGAAAAAATTATCGATCAGTTGACCGATACCAAAACCAATCATTACATAAAGAGTTTTGGGAAGTATGACTGAGCTAAAATCGGCTTCCAAATTACTCGTCATAGTCAAGAATATCATCAGAACCGCTCCAATTAGTGGACCGATGTAGGGGATGAGATTCAGTAGTGCACAAAGAAATGCAATTACAATTGCGTTTTTAATCCCGAAAATCAGCAATACAATGCTGTAGATAATAAGAAGGATACTGATCTGCAGAAAAAGCCCCAAAAAATATCGTGACAATAGATTTTTGATCTTTTCAAAAGATTTTTTTAGTTGCCCTTCGTTTTTGTCATTTACAAAAACTAAGATGGCGTTTTCCAAAATATGACTGTCTTTCAATAAGAAAAAAGAGATGAATGTGACCGAAAATAGCCCAGCCGTAAAACTACCCAACGTGCTTAATAAATAATTCAAAAAATCGGGAATGACTCCTAAATTTTCAACATTGAAGATGTTGTTCAGAGAAGAATACTGTTCAATACTCGAGTTGCTGATCTTAAAAAAAAGCTTTATTTCCTCGATCAATTTCTCAAGATTTTCTTCTAATTCATTGAGGTTGAGCAAGGATAAATTTTCACCTTGTTGAATGACCAACGGAATGAACAATGAAATAATACCAAAGAGTACTCCACCCAAAACCAAAAGGGAAACAGTGGTAGCCAATAAATTACTGAACTTCAACTTTCTCTTGAGAAAGAGAACAATGGGGCGCCCAATTAATGATATTACAGCCGCTACAATCAGATAAATGACGATAATACTCAGCTCCATAAGAAGGAATACCCCTAAAGAAATTAATGCTAATTGGAGTACCGCATTTAGAATACCTTTGGAGATGTTTTTTGATTCCATAATTTTTATAGAGCACTATAAAGCTACACCAAATTTTTTGAAATTTCACGAAGCGTGGCCACTTTACTACAGGCAACGATTCCAGCGGTTTCTGTTCTTAACCTTTGCGACCCCAAGCTTATTGCCGTGAAGGATTGGTTTATTGCCCTCTCGATTTCTTGATCAGAAAAATCACCTTCTGGACCAATCAGTATCAGTATTCCTTCGTTCAAATTTTGAATTTGAAACAAAGCAATTTTGTCGCCTGCTTGACAATGTGCAATCATTCTTTTTTCGGTGGGATTGGTTTTTAAAAATGAGTCGAAAGATACAAGAGGGTTGAATTGCGGTAAAAAATATTGACCAGATTGTTTCAGTCCCCCTACCAAGATTTTTTTCATCCGATCCATTTTGAGGGTTTTTCTTTCTGAGTGTTGACAGATAATTGGGGTGATTTGCGAGACTCCAATTTCTGTTGCTTTTTCCAAGAACCATTCCATTCGATCGTTGCTTTTTGGAGGAGCAATAGCTATGTGCAAGGGAGCTCTTTCGTTAATGTGTTGGACCGTTTCAATTTTTTTTGCACTGACTTTGCGAGCATCTGTTCCTGTGATTTCTCCTTTCCATTCGAGTCCTTGACCATTGGTTACGAAAATAAAATCTCCTGGTTTTTTTCGCAATACCTTGGTGAGGTGACGACTTTCCTCAGAGCCCAACTGTAGAGTTTCATCTTGAGGCAGAAGATTTTCCGAATAAAATAATTCCCTATTCACAATGGTAATTTAGCACTTACAGATTGGTTCATATCTCCCAACCGATGGTTTAAAAGTTTTTGATAGCCGACAATACCAATCATGGCCGCATTGTCTGTTGTATATTGAAAGGGAGGTAAAAAAACTTCCCAGTTTTCCTCTTGAGCTTTGAGATGGAGTACCTTTCTGATTTCGGAGTTGGCGGCTACTCCGCCACCAACAACAACCCTTTTGAGCTTGTATTTTTCCTGAGCTTTGGTAATTTTTTCCAGGATAACCGTTACTAAGGTTTTTTGAATGGAGGCACAGAGATCTTTGAGATTCTCCTCAATAAAATTATGGTTTTTACGGCTGTTGTTGTTGATCAGATTTATAAAGGCTGTTTTTAATCCACTGTAGGAAACATCTAAATCATCGACTTTTGGAATGGGAAATGAAAAGGCGTTTGGATTTCCGTCTTGAGCCAAACGATCAATTTCAGGACCTGCAGGATAATTTAGTCCCATAATTTTCCCACATTTATCAAACGCTTCACCAATAGCATCGTCACGAGTTCTACCAATTTCTTTCATTTCAAAAGGGCTTTCAACCTTTACCAATTGAGTATGACCTCCTGATACAGTCACTCCCAGAAAAGGAAAAGTAGGGGGGGGCTGGTCATTATTTTTGATGAAGTGACACAACAAGTGGGCTTGCATATGATTTACCTCTATCAGAGGGATGTTGAGCCCCAAGGCCATTGACTTGGCAAATGCACTTCCTACCAACAAAGATCCTAACAATCCAGGACCGCGAGTGTAGGCAATTGCAGTAAGCTCTTTTTTGTCGATATTTGCAATGGAAAGCGCTTGTTGTACAACAGGAACTATATTAGCTTGATGTGCCCTTGAGGCCAATTCAGGTACGATGCCGCCGTAAGATTGATGAATTTTTTGATTGGCGATACAATTAGAAAGCACCTCGTCATTTCTCAATACAGCGGCTGCCGTATCGTCGCATGAAGATTCTATACCCAGTATGTAGCTTGTGCTTTTCATAACATTTACGCTTTGCGTCAACAAAAATATAGTTTTACCATCAAAAAGTTATATAAATTAATCGCCATACTAATATTGTTCATCATTGTATTTTTGGTGGTGAGCTTGTTGGTTTTGGGTATGCCTATTGTTCAAAGCCGATTGGCGCTTCATTTTACTCAAAAGATCAATCATAGCATTCAATCGGAAATCAAGGTGGAGGGTGTGTCTATTGAATACGATGGTGCTGTAAATTTATCTTCTTTTTTCTTAGCCGATCATCATTCCGACACCCTTTTCTACGCCAAAAATTTCAAAACGGATCTTTACAGTTTAGGACAGTGGGTCGATGGAAATTTATTTTTTTCAACGACTGAATTTGAAGATGTTTATTTGAAAATCATTAAATACGAAGGAGAGGAAAATAATTCCTTGTCTCTTTTTACCCAAAAACTGTTGTCTCATAGCGCCCCTAAAGACGATAGTCCTTCGGTGGTAAGGTTGGACCATTTGAATATTACTGAAGGTCGTTTTTTGATGTTGGATAATAATAATCAAAAAAAATCGCTTCAATTGGATCAAGTTAGGCTTCAAGCGCAAGACATATTTATTGTAAACGATGGATTGGAGGTGTCGTTACAGAAAATGAGTTTTGTTTCCACAGCATATGGTGCAGTAAATTTATCGGAAACAGAATTGTATTATCACCCTTGTACTTTAGACATCAGTAATTTTAAATTGTCTTCTGGGAAAAGCCTTGTAGAGGGAAACTTCAATCTTCTCCTGTCGGATAACGATCCTCTAGAATTTCAAGAAAATACTTCAATCCAACTTGATTTGAAAACGGAACTTTCAAGAGAGGAATTAAAATATTTTGCAGATTTATCCGAAGACTTTCAACCCTTAAAAATGAACGTATCAGCCAAGGGTACTCTAAAGGATTTTGAATTTTATAAACTTGAGGTCAATCAAAATGTTTTACAGTTTAATGCTAAGCTGCATCTAAAGGAAGCTTTTTCTGAGGCCCCTATACAGGCCAATTTTGATTTTCAAGATTTGAATTTTAAGACCTCAGAATTGAAGAAAATTTTTCCGTCAAAATTTTTGGATCGTATCCCTGAACCCGTTTTCAGTTACCCCGAACTAAGGGGAAGAGGAGCCCTATCCTTGAGGGATAAAACAATAAAAACAAGCTTTCAACTCCAAATGGGCAATGCGAGTATGAATCATTCAAGCCAATTCCGAATTGGATTTGAAGAGACAATACCTAAGCTGACTCAATTTGAAGGGGTATCCATTATTGAAAATTTAGACCTTTCGCCTTGGAATAAAAAATTAGGAGCGATTTCATCAGTCCTCAATCTCTCTGCCCATAGAGTGAGTAAAAATGATTTAAATGTCAACCTTGATTTAAAACTCAATGAAATTGAATTCAACAATAAAACATTCAAAAATATTACCATTAAGGGCGATTTAAAACCCAAAGGATTACAAGGCAGTTTTAGTATTAAAGACCAATACATTTCTGCTGCTGCCGAAATGGCCTTTTCTTGGGAAGATCCCCAACACAAATACCAATTTGACCTCAATTTAGATCAACTCAACCTGCATCTTTTTAATGCTGAATTGGGGGGAGGTAAGGCCGTTTACTCTGGTGATTTGAACCTTTTTCTGGTGGGAAATACTTTTGATGACCTCCAGGGTAATTTATTGTTCAAAAACATTCGATTTGAAAATCAATTAAAGCGAGATTCGTTTAATGATTTCATTCTTGAAACCAACCTAATTGATCAAAAAAGATCCATAAAAACCATTAATTCAGATTTAATGGACATCAAAATTGAAGGGGAGTTTCAATTGACTAAATTGAAAGATTTATTTTCCAATGCTTTTGCCGAAGCTTTTCCTTTTGTGCAGAAGAAAAAAATCGAAAAGTCTCAAGATTTGGTTTATGACATCAGTTTAGAAACCAATCACTTGACTGCTGTTTTTCCTAAATTATATTTTGATAAAAAAGCCGTTTTCAGAGGGATTCTGTCCACAGAAGATAATGTGTCCAAAATGACATTGAATATTCCTAAAATCATTTTCAATGGAATCAATACCGAAAATATTGAGTTGCAACTCGACAACCAAAATCCTTTGTTCAATACCTACATGTCGTTGGGCAAAATTCAAAACGATTCCTTTACTCTTTTAGATTTTAATACACTGGGAGTGAAAAGAGCAGATACTTTGAATTTTAGAACTGAATTCTCCAGTACAAACCAAAAAACGGACCTCTTTGAACTCAATTATTCGCTCATAGTGGATGAAAATCGATCCCTAATTTTACTCAAACCCTCCCACATCGAATACGAAAATAATCATTGGATTCTCAATCCAAAATCTGATAAAAATCATTTGATTTCTTTTGATCCCATTCAACAGTCGATCAGCTTAAACCACATAATAGTGGAACAGGGAGAAGAACGAATCGAATTGAGGGGGAGTTACCAATCGTTACAGAACTATCAGCTTTCGCTAAATATGGATAAGGTACTCTTGCAAAATTTAGCCCTTTCTACCGAAAAGTTTAATTTAAAAGGGGCAATGAATTTAAGTTTGGATATTCAACGTTCTCCAACCCTCAATGCTCTTCAGTTCAACGGATCGGTTGAGGATTTTATTCTAAATGATTTGGACATGGGTTCATTGCGGTTTTTTACATCAGGAAACACACAACTCAACTCATACGGAGTCAATTTGATCGTGTCTAATCAGGCTCATGAAACCTTATCTATAAATGGAAATATTTTGGGTTTTGATCAATCTCCCCGTTTGGATTTGAATTTTAATTTCGATGATTTCGACCTTTCTTTCCTCAACCCTGTAGTGGGAGAGAGTATTAATCATATTAGAGGAGAAGTATCTGGAAATGTCAATCTGTGGGGTCCATTAGACACTCCAAAACATATAGGACAATTGATTCTCCATAAAGGAGGTCTTGGAATTCCAGAAATTAAAACCGATTATCGTATTGCCGATGGCACAGAAATTTCACTGACAGATCAATCTTTTAAATTTAATACTACTGATTTTCAAGATACTCTTTACAACACAAAAGCTGTTGTTGAGGGAGTAATGAGTCACACCAACTTTCTGAATTGGGCGTTTGACTTTAGTATTGTTTCTGACAGAATTCTAATGCTTAATATGCCAGAGAAAGAAGATGAGATTTTTTTTGGGGACGGATTTTTAGGGGGTAAAGTTCACTTGTATGGACCGTCAAATAATTTAACGATTGATGTGGTAGGTTCTTCAGAAAAAGGGACCAGTATAAAAATTCCTTGGGCCGATGATTATGGACTGGCAGATACTTCGTTTATTGAGTTTATAAATAAGAATAAAAAAAATAAAACCCAAGCAAGCGGTACGGAGGATTCTAATAAATTTTCGGGTTTACGGATGAATTTTGAATTGGACGTGAACGAAAATGCAGAGATTAAAGTGGTCATCGATAAAGAATCTGGAAGTTTTTTGAGTGGTCGAGGGGCCGGTAATATTTTGATGGAAATCGACACCAATGGAAAGTTCAATATGTTTGGAGATTTCATCACCTATGAGGGGATTTATAATTTTAAAAACTTGGGAGTCATTGATAAAAAATTCAACCTTAAACCAGGTGGAACGATTGTTTGGGAAGGGGATCCCTTAGGGGCACAAATGGATTTAGAGGCTGTTTATAATGTTCCTGGTGGCGCCAACCCTGCTTTGTTGCTGGACAATCCAAATTTTAATCGAAAGATCCCTACTGAAGTTTTAATTCGGCTTCAAGGGAACTTGCTCAAGCCCGATGATCCAATTTTTGAAATTGATTTTCCCAATACCAGTGCTGTATTTACCTCCGAAATTAATTACAGATTGTCCGATCCTCAAATCAGTCAATTGCAAGCGATTTCTCTTCTCTCACAAGGTATATTCATCAATGAGGTGTCTGTGAGTGTACAAGGAATTACCAATAATTTGTATGAAAAAGCTTCCGATCTCTTCAGTAACCTTCTGGGGGATGATCAAGGAAAACTTCAAGTAGGAGTCAATTATTTACAGGGAGATAAGAGTAGACTATTGGATGTCAACTCTGAAGACCGACTGGGGCTTACCCTTTCGACGCAGATCACAGACAAAATTTTACTCAATGGAAAAATTGGGGTTCCTGTGGGGGGTATAGAAGAAACTTTAATTGTAGGCGATATTCAAATTGATTTTATATTGAATGAAGAAGGGAGTTTGAAGGCCAAAGTTTTTAATAAGGAAAATGAATTCAGGTATATAGGAGATGAGTTGGGCTATACTCAGGGAGTCGGTTTGTCCTACCAAGTTGATTTTGAAACATTTAGAGAATTACTTACTAAAATCGTAAAAGGACAATCAGACAAAGCTTTTCAAAAACAATTACCAGTATCTGATCCAACCAACACAGTCATCAATTTCATCAATAAAAAATAATCTAAAAAATAGCCCATCGTGTGAGGTTGCTTTGGATTAATAATTAAATTTGATCTGTTTATTTTGCATATGCCTAATCATATAAAAAACATAGGGGTGCTTACCTCGGGAGGAGACTCTCCAGGCATGAATGCTGCCGTTAGGGCTGTTGTTCGTACCTGTGTTTATCACAATATTGGATGTTTCGGAATTTATCAGGGTTATCAGGGTCTGATTGACAACAATTTGGAGCCCATGAATGCCAGAAGTGTAAAAGATATTATCAATAAAGGAGGCACGATTCTTAAATCCGCCAGATGTTTAGAGTTCAGGACGAAAGAGGGTAGAAAACTTGCCCATGACAATCTCATTAAAAATAAAATCGACGGCTTAGTTGTCATTGGAGGAGATGGATCTTTCACTGGGGCCATGATTTTTCAAAAAGAACATTCATTTCCTGTTATTGGCATTCCCGGAACCATTGACAATGACATACAAGGAACCCGATATACACTGGGTTACGACACAGCGCTCAACACTGTAATTGATGCCATTGATAAAATAAGAGATACGGCAAGCTCGCACAACCGCCTTTTTTTTGTAGAGGTAATGGGCAGAGATGCTGGTCATATTGCCCTCAATGCTGGCATAGGAGCAGGAGCCGAAGAAATACTTATCCCAGAAGAAGATATGGGTTTGGAGCGGCTATTGGAGTCGCTTGAAAAAAGCGAAAAATCCGGAAAATCCTCTAGCATTGTTGTGATTGCAGAAGGAGATAAAACGGGAAAAAATGTCTTTGAGATTGCCTCTTACATTGAGAAAAATCTTCCTTATTATGAAGTTAGAGTTTCTGTATTGGGGCATATGCAAAGAGGAGGATCCCCCTCTTGTTTTGATAGAGTCCTGGCCTCACGAATGGGGGTTTTTGCAGTAGAAAGCCTTTTAGAGGGGAGTTCAAATAAAATGGTTGGAATCATTGATGAGCAAATGACCCTTTCCCCATTAGAGGATGCCATCAAAGGAAAATCTCAGATCAATAGCAACCTCATTAGAGTATCAGATATATTATCCATATAAATTAAATTTAAATAAAAATAGAATGGCTTTAAAAATTGGAATCAATGGATTTGGAAGAATTGGAAGACTTGTGTTTCGCTCAGCGATGAAGCAGTCAGATGTAACAATAGTAGCAGTCAATGACCTGCTGGATGTGAATCATTTGGCCTACCTTCTCAAGTACGATTCTGTTCACGGTTCGTATGATGGTGAGGTTGTTGTAAAAGGCGATAACTTGGTAGTTGACGGAGAAATAATAAAGATTACGGCCGAACGTAACCCTGCGGAGATCGGTTGGGGTGCCATGGGTGTTGATATCGTGGCAGAATGTACTGGAATCTTTACAACCCTCGAAAAGGCTCAGTTGCATATCGATGGAGGAGCCAAAAAAGTAGTCATTTCAGCTCCATCGGCCGACGCGCCCATGTTTGTTATGGGAGTGAATCATTCGGAGACTAGGGCAGATCAAACTATCGTTTCCAATGCTTCTTGTACAACCAACTGTCTTGCGCCTATTTCCAAAGTACTTAACGATCATTTTGGAATCGTGGAAGGTTTGATGACTACCGTTCATGCAACTACCGCGACTCAATTTACCGTTGATGGTCCTTCCCGAAAAGATTTTAGAGGGGGTAGAAGTGCACTTTTGAATATTATGCCGGCATCAACAGGTGCTGCAAAAGCCGTAACCAAAGTAATTCCTTCCCTTGAAGGTAAGTTAACCGGAATGGCCTTTAGAGTCCCTACTGCCAATGTTTCTGTAGTGGATTTGACAGTAAAGCTCAAAAAAGAAACCTCTTATGAGGAAATTAAGGCGGCTATGAAAGCGGCCTCCGAAAACGAAATGAAAGGCATTTTGGGATATTCTGAAGATCCATTGGTATCTCAAGATTTTGTTGGGGATATCCGAACTTCGATCTTCGATGTGGAGGCGGGCATGGAACTCAATTCCACCTTTTATAAAATTATTTCTTGGTACGACAACGAATGTGGCTATTCCAACAAGTTAATTGATTTGGCCAAACACATCCATCAATTATAATTTTCCAACATGATATTTGTTGTTGATAGCGGTTCTACAAAAACCGATTGGATTGCCTTAGAGGAATCTGGCAAGGTACTTTTTTCTACTCAAACTTTGGGTTTGAACCCCCAAGTCCTCCCGAGTGCAATTCTCAATGAGAGAATCATCAACAATTATGACCTTTATCAAATCAGAGAGAAGGTGTCCTATGTTTACTTTTATGGGGCTGGATGTGGAGTCGAATCTCCTACAAGGAGGATTGAAAAAGTTTTTGCAGAAATCTTTGTCAACAGTGAGTTCTCAGTGCTCGAAGACACCTATGCTGCGGTATATTCAGTCGTCGAACCCCATCATCCTGCCATTGTTTGTATTTTAGGTACGGGCTCCAACTGTACTTATTTCGACGGGAAAGATATTGAACAAAGAGTAACTTCTTTGGGATATATTTTGATGGATGAAGCCAGTGGGAACTTTTTTGGAAAGCAACTCATTCGAGCCTATTATTTTAAAACCATGCCTGAGCCTTTGGCTCGGAAATTTGAAGAGCAATACGAATTGTCTCCAGATGTAATCAAAGAAAACGTTTACAGAAAAGAAAATCCAAATACTTATTTGGCAAAATTTGCTCAATTCATCATTGAACACAAAGAAATTCCTGAGATGAGATCCATCATTGATGTGGGATTGCAAAGATTTATTTCACATCAAATTTTGCAGTTTAAGGACGCCAAAGAAGTCCCTATTCATTTTGTAGGTTCTATTGCACATTATCTAAAGGATGAAATTGATGAAGCCTTGAAGAAAAACGATTTAACCTTAGGAAAGGTAGTCAAACGCCCCATAGACGGTTTGGTTGCCCATCATCAGAAACTGTTGCGATAGGAACTTAGAGCAACTAAAGTTAGGATTTAAGAGCGATCATCGATATTTCTACCCTGACATTTTTGGGCAGGGTTTTGACGGCTACAGTCTCTCTGGCGGGTGCTGTTTCGTGATCAAAATATCTTCCATAGATTTCATTTACACGATCAAAATCCTCCATATCTGCCAAAAAAATGGAACTTTTAACAACATCATTAAAATCCATATCAGCGGCTTTCAAAACTGATTTTAAATTCTCCATGACTTGTTCTGTTTCCTTTTCAATACCTCCCTTTACCAATTCCATTGAGGTGGGATTCAAACCAATTTGTCCAGAAATGTATAGTGTTCCATTGGCCCATACCGCTTGATTATAGGGACCAATTGGTGCAGGTGCGTTGGGGGTTGTGATTATTTTTTTCATGTATTTATCTTAAACGTCGGTCCGGTTCTCTGTTTTTCTCATATTTAATATCACTCAAGAGTCCCGACTTAATGCCTATAAAGAAATTCCAAGAGGCGCGGCTGCTAAAGGGAACCCAGCTAAAATCCAATCGCCAACTGTCCAAATCTCTATTGAATCGCAGTTGAGTATAGGTAAAGCCATGATTCTTGAAGTCATAACCTGAAGAACCTCCAATTTTCCATTTAGGGGTGAGATCAATATCGCCCGAAAACATGAGTGAGTTATTTGAAAAATCATTTTGTTTTCTTGAATTGTTATACGTCAAAGAGTACGTAAACCTTAGATTCCATGGGATGATGGCTCTGTAGGACGGATAGGAAGTTTCTTCTTCATTTTCCTCTTCATTTTCCTCTTCTCTGTTGTTTTCGTTTCCCATACCAATAGTATCCCCAAAAAGATCATCAGGGCGCCCTCCACCAGAGGCATTTTCAAAAAATCCAAAAGGATCATTTTCTTCTTCCTCTTTTTCTTCTTCTTTACTTTTATTTTTTTTAAAAGTGCTATTGGAAAAATTGTAGCCCGTATTCAAATTGGCGCTGGTGACTCTGAATAGACCACCTCCTTGTTGAATGTTAAATTTGTTGATTCTCAGATTTTGATCATCTAAGGCGTACATGTCTAGGGTTGCCCCCACATTGATCGCCATTTTTTTATTGAATAAATCTACACCGCTGCTCACTCGAACAGGACTCCACTTGAATTCGTCTGCAACAAAATTATAGCTTGAGCTCAAGTTTAAATTTTTGATCAATTGGATTTTTTTAAGTTCTGTTTTTGTGGAATCAGGATCAACGATTTTTGCCTCAAAGTTATTACTAACAGAAATCCCCATACTCTTGGATATGCCTCTGGAAGGCGTACCAAAGAGACCTCCCTCAAAAGGTGTGTATTCTCTGGTATTCCCATCTGCATCTATTATATATTCGTCATAGTATTGATCAAAACTAGGGGCGCTGCTGTAGGATATTGAGGGACGAATAGTATGCCTTATCGAGCGAATTTTTTTATCCTCTTTAAAATTTACGGTTCCATATACAGTAGTTCCCATACTCGCTCCGTAGCTGTAGGTCCTATAGGCGCTGAACCCACTTAAGGTGTCTTTTACCACCCCATCGATCAAAGGATCATAGTTGTTGTATCTTACGGTTTTGGGCTGCCATACCTCTTTATAATTCATACTGGCTGCCATATTGAAATGCTTGAGTATTTTAAAATTTGTACTGAGCGGAATCGTATGCTGAATGCCCGAGCTTGCATTCTCAAACATTTTGCTGGTAAAGAGATCTTCTTCGGTAGTAATCATACGGTTTTCTGCACGTGTACTGTACTGGAAATTGATGTTTTCAATAAAGCCTTTCTTGGGTCTGTTTTTGGGTTGAAGGGGATAGACACGATCTACACTGCCTTGAAAAGTAGGGAGGGTGAGGTTTACACTCTTGGTGTTAGAGTTTTGAGACATATTGGCATTGATCGACAGGTTTACGCTGGGATTGCCGGGAATTCTTTTGGAATAGGCTACGGACGAACTCAAAGTATTATTCAAAAAGTTGGGGCTGTTGAGTTGATTGACAGATTCCCTAAAATAATCACTACTTCCGAAGTTGACAGAGGCAGAAAAATTCGAATTGGGGCTTGCTTTGGGATCCTTGGAGTGATTCCATCGCACATTGAAAACAGTAGATTTGGAGTATCCAGGAATACCTTTTTCTCCACTGATAAGGTTTTCGAAACGCATACTTAAACTACCACTAAAATTATACATCAATCGGTATTTGGAATCGGCCCTAAAACCATAACTCCCATTACTGTAATAATCTCCAGTAAGTGCCAAATCATAATATTGAGACATGGCGAGGTAATACCCTCCGTTTTGAAGATAATAGCCTCTGTTGTTGCTTTCTCCAATGGTGGGAAATAAAAATCCCGATTGTTGATTTTGGGTAGTGGGAAAGTAGGCAAAAGGCAATGCAATGGGGGTAGGAACATCAGCAATATACATATTTGTAAAGCCAGTCACTATTTTTCCTTGAGGAACCATTTTCCCCTTTCTAATCCTAAAATAATAATCTGAACTCTCCAATTCTCCCCCTGTGGTTACTTTGGCATCTTTGATATAGTAAACCGAATCGTTTTCCTTTTTGGTGTAGGCGGCATATACATTCATTCCGTTCTCCGCCGATTTAGAATTCCAAATCAAGGCCTTTTGGGTGTCAAAATTGAAGCGTAAAGAATCCGGAAAAATTTCGTTATTGATTTGTTTGAAATAAGGCGTTTGAATCAATTTTCCCAAGGAATCTGGGATCCTTCCTGCCGTCACTTCATTTTTGGCATAATCCAACACTATGATTCCAGCCCTCAGTTGCATATCTTGATAATACAACTCGGCCTGATCGTACAAATAAAGCTTATTTTCCTTACGATTGATTCTAACATACTGTACTGCTGTGTATTTTACCTTATCCAAAAGAGTTGGCGGCTTTTGAGGAATTGAATCTACTGCAACACTATCTTTTATAACTGTTGCAGATGCAATGGCCAAGGAATCAGATGTGATCTGGGATTGCAAATGACTCAGCCAAAAAAATATTAACAAACCGACTGTATAAATTGACTTTGTTTGCAAACCGAATAATCCTAAATTTGTGATGGGTTCAAATATTTAGTAATCAAAATTAAGGATATTTTTATTGTTGATTGCAGATTTAATTTTTTATTCAATGCTCTTTAAATCAATACATAAGCGATTTTCGATACCTTTTCTTCTCTGCGTATTGTTCTTTGGGTTCTCCGCTCATCCCTTGTGGGGTCAAACTTCCGATAAAAAAAAATTTGTTGTGGTTTTGGACGCTGGACATGGGGGGCATGACAGTGGAAATCGTGGCAATGGGTACTTTGAAAAAAACATCGCTTTGAGCATCGTTTTGGGAGTGGGAAAAATACTCGAAAAAGATGAAGGTATAAAAGTTATTTATACACGAAAATCAGACAAATTCGTCAAACTGGTCGATCGTGCTAACATTGCTAACAAAGCGGATGCCGATTTGTTTGTTTCCATTCACTGCGATGCTTTTACTTCTTCTAAAGCTTTTGGTGCGGGAACTTTTGTTTTGGGACTTCATGAAAACCAGAGGAATTTTGAAATTGCCAAAAGAGAAAACTCCGTGATTTTTTATGAAGAGGATTATGAAAAAAACTACGAAGGTTTTGATCCCAACAATCCTGAGTCCGTGATCAGCCTAACCTTGATGCAAGAAACCTATTCCAATCAGAGTATTGAAGCTGCAGCTACCATACAGAAAAGTTTTGTGACCAACTTGGGCAGAAAAGACAGAACCGTGAAACAAGCGGGTTTTGTGGTCCTTAAATACACCTACATGCCCAGTGTATTGGTCGAAACGGGTTTTTTAACCAACAGCAGAGAAGGAGCGTATTTGAATTCAACTAAAGGGAAAACAGAAATGTCTAATGCGATAGCCAAAGCCATAGTGAATTACAAAAACGAACTTGAAAAAGGAGTCGTTAGTCCGCAGGTATATGAGAACAATAAAGCGGTCCAACTGCAAGAGGATCATTCAAATATTTACTTTAGAGTTCAACTTGCAGCCAGTAAAAAAGCCATTAATACCCGTCCACAAAATTTCAAAGGACTGGAAAAAGTGAGTCTCCAAAAAGAAGGAGGATATTACAAATATTATTACGGCAACTCCAAAAGTTATAAAATGATCCAAAAAGAGCAAATCAAAGCCCGCAGAGCAGGATTTAAGTCTGCTTTTATTGTCTCTTTTAAAGGAAATGAAAAAATCAAATTGTCTGAGGCATTAGATGCTTTAAACTCATTCAGATCAGCAAAAAAACCTTAAGTTTGTAAGTAGTTTTAAGCAATAGAAGTTTGAAAATATCCAGAGAAATCAAAACGGCACTATTAGTTATAGGGGGTATTTCTTTGTTCGTATATGGTTTTAGTTTTTTGAAAGGGAATTCAATATTTAAGAACAGCAAAACTATTTATACGATCTATCAAGAGGTTGAAGGACTGATTCCTGGTGCCAAAGTAAGTATCAATGGTCTCAGTGTAGGTAAAATTTCCAAAATTGATTTTCTACCCAATTCGACTAAAATTTTAGTAACCATGGACATACGCGAGGAATTAGATTTCTCCAACAAAAGTGCTGCAATGTTATACGAGACTGGGCTCATAGGAGGAAAAGCCATTGCCTTGCTTCCCATTTTTGATTCAAATCATACGGTAAAAGATGGAGACACCATACCCTCTTCAGTAAAGCCAGGTTTGACCGAACTCATTAATCGCCAAATTGAACCCCTTCAAATGAAAATTGAAAGCATGTTGACCAGTGCGGACTCCTTGTTTACTGGGGTAAGCAATGTGTTGGATAACAATACCCAAACCAACCTAAAAAATACGTTAGAACACCTCTCTATCACAACAAAAAACCTCAATAAAGCCTCACTTGCGGCTTTAGAGATTTTAGATGATAATCGAGAACAACTCAACGCAACGTTTAACAATATCAGCTCCACATCCGAAAATTTAAAATTCATTACTGATTCCCTATCAACCGCTCAAATCAATTACTCCATCAAAAAATTCAATGAAACCGTTGAGGGACTCAATCGAATTGTTTTATCCATTGAATCAGGACAAGGAACTGCTGGAAAGTTGATCAATGATGAAGCGCTTTATCAAAATTTGACAGCGGCCTCTCAGGAATTAGAGAGCCTTCTGGGTGATTTAAAGAAACACCCCAAGAGATACGTCCATTTTTCCATATTTGGAAAAAAAGAAAAACCCTATACCCCAAAAGAAAATTAAAATTCAAAAATGACTTTTATACCCAACATCATTTTTGCAATACTTTTGTTTTTAGGGATTTTCTTTTTCAGAAAAAATATACTTTTTGTGAAACGAAATATCCTGTTAGGTAAAGCCATAGACAGATACGATCAACCTTCAAAAAGGTGGGCAAACATGTTTAAAATTGCTTTAGGGCAATCCAAAATGGTAAACAGACCCATTGCAGGCATTCTTCATATCATGGTTTATATTGGATTCATCATCATCAATATCGAATTGATTGAAATTGTATTGGACGGATTATTGGGAACCCATCGAGTATTTGCGCCCTATATGGGTAAAGCTTACAATTGGTTGATTGCCTCATTTGAAATTTTAGCAGCTTTGGTTTTGGTCAGTGTTGTGCTGTTTTGGCTCCGACGAAATGCCTATAAAATCAAACGTTTTTGGAAACCAGAAATGGAAGGCTGGCCCAAAAAAGACGCAGATTATATTCTCTATTTTGAAATTGTACTCATGACGCTTTTTTTGTCTATGAATGCCACCGACTCACTTCTTCAAGAACTGGGAAATCCACAGTATTTCCAAGCGGGTTTTTTCCCTGTTTCTCAATCGATGACTCCCCTTTTCTCTTCCTTTTCTGCTCCAACATTGGTCGTCCTAGAGCGTTCATTTTGGTGGTTGCACATCAGTGGTATATTGATATTTCTCAACTACCTCTATTACTCCAAACACCTTCATATCCTTTTGGCATTTCCCAATACCTATTTCCAAAACCTTGCCCCGAAAGGCGCTTTCAAAAATAATGAGACCGTTACCAAAGAAGTTAAATTAATGTTGGATCCCAATGCCACACCCTATGCTACCCGAGTGGAGGAAACGGCGGTTGATAAATTTGGTGCCTGTGATGTAACCGATCTGAATTGGATACAATTGATGAACGCCTATACTTGTACAGAATGTGGACGTTGTACAGACGAGTGCCCTGCCAATCAGACCGGTAAACTACTTTCTCCAAGAAAAATAATGATGGATACCCGCGACCGACTTGAAGAAGTGGGGAACAACATCAATAAATACGGTAACCATCAGCATGACAATAAGCAACTGTTGGGGGATTACATAACAAAAGAAGAACTTTGGGCCTGTACCTCATGCAATGCTTGCGTTGAGACCTGTCCCATAGGAATCGACCCCTTATCAATCATCATGGATATGCGCCAGTTTTTGGTAATGGAGCAATCTGCTGCTCCATCTGATTTGAACAATATGATGAGTAATATTGAAAATAATGGTGCACCATGGCCGTTCAGCAATCAAGATCGAATGCTATGGGCCAGTGAAAATTAAATTAAACTGAACTATGGAAAAAGAGGAAGCTGAAAGCTACTTGCACAAAAAGGTTGAAAACGGTGAAATTGTAAGCCCCGTTCTTCCCGATGGAATTAAAAATTATTTAATCGATATCGATGGGACCATTTGCGATGATATTCCAAATGAGGAGCCGGATAGAATGGCTACAGCCAAAGTCTATCCAGACGCCCTAAAAACTTGCAACAAATGGTATGAAGAAGGCCATTTGATCTGTTTTTTTACTTCCAGAGTAGAGGCCCACAGAGAGGTTACAGAGCAGTGGTTGAAAACCAATGGTTTCAAGTATCATAGTCTTTTAATGGGTAAGCCCAGAGGGGGAAATTATCATTGGATTGACAATCATTTGGTCAAGGCTACCCGATACAACGGAAAATTTACTGATCTCATTGAGAAAGAGGTAACCATCGAGGTTTTTGATGACGGTATAGATCAATAAAATAATTCAGGAGGCATGTATGTTCCTACACTTGCAGAGTTAACGGCAAAGGGAGAAAAACCCGAAGTGTTATTTTGGGTAGGTTGCGCCGGAAGTTTTGATGAACGCGCCAAAAAAATAACAAAATCTTTTGTCAAAATTCTCAATAAAGCAAATGTCAGTTTTGCGGTTTTGGGAACAGAAGAAAGTTGTACAGGTGATCCTGCCAAAAGAGCAGGAAATGAATTCCTATACCAGATGCAGGCCATGGCGAATATTGAGGTGCTGAACAACTATGAGGTTACTCGAATTGTCACCACTTGTCCGCACTGTTTTAACACCTTGAAAAATGAGTACCCTTCTTTGGGAGGAAAGTTTGAGGTGATGCATCATACTACTTTCATCAATGCATTACTCCAAGAAGAACGCTTTTCCATATCAGGATCATCATTCAAAGGAAGACGCATCACCTACCACGACCCTTGCTATCTTGGACGCGCGAATCAGGTATATGAAGCTCCGAGAAACTTGATTCGAAAATTGGATGCTGAGTTGGTGGAAATGAAAAAATGTAAGTCAAAAGGGTTGTGTTGTGGAGCAGGTGGAGCACAAATGTTTAAAGAACCAGAAAAAGGAAATAAAGACATCAATATCGAGAGAACAGAGCAGGCTTTAGAAACCCAACCTGAAATTATAGCTGCAGCCTGTCCCTTTTGCAATACCATGATGTCGGATGGGATCAAAAACAAAGAAAAAGAAGGCCATGTTCAAGTTTTAGATATTGCCGAAATGATTTCCAACGCAGAAGACCTTTAAACCATGATTGTCCCTTTTGACCAACTTCCTGAAAATTCCAGAATCTGGATTTATCCCGCCGACCGCCCTTTTTCAAATTCAGAGGTAGAAGCGATCAAAAATAAAACGGAATTATTTTTAGAAAAATGGACCGCACATGGAGTAGAACTTCAAGCGGGTATAGACATCCCCTACGATCGATTTATCGTCTTAGGTCTGAACGAATCTGTTCAATCCGCTAGTGGTTGCTCCATAGACGCATCTGTGCATTTTATCCAATCCTTGGAACAAGAATTTGGCCTCAGTCTGCTGGATAAAATGAATGTAACCTATCGCGATAAAAATACCATAAATCATATTCATCTGAAGGATTTCAGAACCATGGCAAAGAAAAAGCAACTGGATCCGAGTGTTATTGTTTTTAATAATTTGGTAATGAATAAGAGGGAATATGATTCCCACTGGGAGGGACCCGCCTCCTCCAGTTGGCATGCCCGATATTTTTAATTGATATGCGTTATATATTCCTCTTATTTTTCCTTTCGGGGGGAATTTGCTTGGCACAGCAACCCGATCCTCTGATGGCTTCCCGACCCGATCTTCAAAAAAAATGGGTGGACAGTGTATTTCAATCCATGAGTTTGGATCAAAAGATAGGGCAACTTTTTACCCCCATGGTTTTTTCAAAAAAAGACGAAAAGCATTTTGAAGAAATTAAAAGTTTAATAGAAGATTATCATATTGGAGGTCTTATTTTTTCTTTAGGGGGGCCTGTGAAACAATCCCAATGGTTGAATGAATTTCAATCTTTATCCAAAATTCCTTTGTTGATCAGTATGGATGCAGAGTGGGGGGTAGCCATGCGGTTGGATTCTGTTATAGCCTATCCTTGGAATATGACCCTAGGTGCCATCAAAGAGAATGCTATTGTCCAAAAAATTGGGCAAAGAATGGCGGAACAAGAGAAAACCTTGGGGATTCATATGAGCTATGCTCCCGTTCTGGACATCAATACCAATCCACAAAACCCCATCATCGGAAACCGATCTTTTGGGGAAGACCCCATTCGTGTTGCTGAAAAAGGAATTGCCCTGATGCGCGGTCATCATCAGGCCGGTATTCTTACGTCGGGTAAGCATTTTCCTGGACACGGCGATACCGCCAAAGATTCTCACAAAACCCTTCCTACAGTTGACTTTGATCGGAATCGAATAGAAAATACAGAGCTCCTCCCTTTTAGAAAAGCCATAGAACAAGGGTTAAGCTCGGTGATGACAGCCCACCTCAATGTCCCTGCATTGACCTTTTCCGATGAGCCTACTTCCCTTTCCAATAAAGTTGTGACCCAACTGTTGAAAGAAAAAATAGGATTCAACGGCTTGGCAGTCACGGATGCACTCAACATGAAAGGAGCTGAGCCGAATAATTCTTCTGTCAGTATGGACCTTATGGCTCTATTAGCAGGAAATGACGTTCTTTTGATCTCCAAAGACATTCCTCTGGGAGTCGAAAAAATTAAAACCGCTTATATCAATATCCCTATGGTTAAGACACGCGTTGAGGAATCGGTCAAGAAAATTCTCAAAGCGAAATACAAGGCAGGATTGAACCAAAGAAAAAAAGTAAACATCCAAAATCTTCATCTGCAGCTCAATACCAAAAAAGATTCACTTTTGATAGAAGAAGCATTTGCCAAGAGTATTACGCTTTTGAAAAATAAAAATCAATTCCTTCCCTTAGATTCACTCACTTCCTATGCACACCTAAAGATAGGAGACGATCATAGTAGCGCTTTTGAAGAACAGTTAAGGAAGTACATTCATTTGGAACGTATAATGCCCACTACGCTAGAGAATACTTTAAAACAACTAAAAGGTTTTAAAAAAGTTATTGTAAGCTACCACCGTTCCAATCGTTCCCCTTTTTTATCCCCCGATTTTTCAAAACAAGAAATCGAATTACTCCAAGCCATAGCCCAGAAACACGATATTCTTTTGGATGTATTTGTCAACCCCTATTCACTGATCGGTCTTGGTGATCTCTCTTCAATTGAGGCATTGGTGGTAAGCTATCAAAACAGTCCAATCAATCAAAAAATAAGTGCAGACTTACTGAATGGGCGGGGAACATTTTTGGGTTCATTACCTGTTGGTATTTCTGATGATTTTCCTGTAGGCTCAGGAATTAAAATCAATTCTTTTGTAGAAAATAAAAGAATTTCACAAATTGAAAACGGCTTTGATCCCGATCGATTGGATGAGATCGACCTTTTTGCCGAGCAGATCATAGATTCCCTTATTACTCCCGGAATGCAAATTCTGGTGGCCAAAAAGGGGCAAATTATTTATCATAAAAGCTTTGGTTATCACACCTATGAGAAAAAAAATAAAGTAGAAAATCATCATCTTTATGATTTGGCCTCCTTGACCAAAATCACGGCTACTTTGCCTCTCATCATGAAGGAGGTTGACCTTAAAAGTTTTGATTTAGAGAGCCCATTGGTAGATTTGATGCCTGATTTGAAGGGATTCAATAAAGCAAATTTAAAGGTCAAAGAAGTTTTGTCTCATTATGCAAGACTTACCCCTTGGATTCCATTTTATAAAGAAACCCTTGATAAGGATGGACAACTGCTTAGAAAATTTTATCGTAGCCGGAATAAAATTAGATTTAATATTCCTGTCGCGGATAATCTGTTCCTTAAGTCTAATTATGACTTAGAAATAAGAGAAGAGATCATTAAAAGTCCACTTTTAGATTCTTTGTACTACAGATATTCAGATTTACCTTTTTATCTTTTTAAAGATTATTTAGAAGACAAATACCAAAAACCACTGGACGATTTGACCCGTGAATTGCTTTATGAACCTTTAGGATTACAACGTACCCTATTCAATCCTTGGAAGAGAATTCCAGTATCAGAAATTGTTCCCTCAGAAAGAGATGATTATTTTAGAAAGCGAGAATTGAGAGGTTATGTACATGACATGGGAGCGGCCATGCTGGGTGGCGTTGCGGGTCACGCTGGATTGTTCTCCAATGCCGAAGAGGTTTTCAAGATCATGCAAATGTATCTTCAAAAAGGGAATTATAATGGAAATCAATTGTTTACTTCAAAAACTTTTGACCGCTTTAATCATTGTTATTATTGTAATGAGGGGAATAGGAGAGGAGTCGGTTTTGACAAACCTCAATTAGAAGGAGAGGGCTCTACCTGCGGATGTGTGACTTCCAAAAGCTTTGGCCATATGGGATTCACAGGAACTTATGCTTGGGCTGATCCTGATGAAGATTTGATTTTTGTATTTTTATCCAACAGAACCTATCCCACCATGTCCAATAATCTGTTGGGGGAGAAAAACATAAGAACTCGAATGCAGTCCCTGATTTACAAATCATTAATCCACTAAAATCTGAACTATTGAAAATAATAATTGTTTGTTATCCAACTTTTGGAGGTAGTGGAGTTGTAGCTACAGAACTGGGCTTGTATTTGTCTAAAAAAGGTCACGAAATTCATTTCATTACCTACAAGCAACCCGTAAGAATTCAAAACCTTACCCCTCATTTGCATTTCCATGAAGTGCATGTCCCAACCTACGACCTGTTTAAATATCAACCATATGAATTGGCTCTTTCCAGTAAGATTGTTGATGTGGTTATGAAATATAAAATAGATCTTCTCCATGTTCATTACGCCATTCCTCACGCCTATGCGGCTTATATGGGTAAAAAAATGTTGGAGGATGAAGGGATTAAAATCCCTATGATTACCACTCTTCATGGTACAGATATTACTTTGGTGGGGAGTCATCCTTTTTACAAAAGAGCCGTTCAATTCAGTATCAATCATTCCGAATTTGTGACAGCGGTTTCCGAAAGTTTGAAACGTGACACTGAGCGACTTTTCGACATCACTTCCGAAATTAAAGTCATTCCTAATTTTATCGATTTAGATAAAATTAAAGTCAAAAATATTCCCTGCAAAAAAGAACAAATTGCTCCCAATGATCAGTTGATCATCACCCATATCAGTAATTTCAGACCTCTAAAACGGATCATTGATATACTTAAAATTTTTAAAATAGTAAGTAAAAAATTGAACGTTAAATTACTTATGGTAGGAGATGGTCCAGAAAAAGAACGTGCTATGCGTTATTGCAAGGCCCATGAAATGGAGGATTCCGTTTTGTTTTTAGGAAAGAGCAATCAAATTAATGAGATACTGTGTTTCTCAGATTTATTTTTACTGCCCTCAGAACAAGAGAGTTTTGGGTTGGCAGCCTTAGAGGCAATGGTTCATGGAGTTCCAGTGGTCTGCTCTAATGTAGGTGGATTGGCCGAAGTCATTGAGGAGGGTGTTTCAGGTTATCTTTGTCCTTTAGGTGATGTCGAGGCCATGGCTGAAAAAGCCATTTATATATTAGAGGATTCAGAACGACACCAGTTGTTCAAACGCCAAGCTTTTGAAACCACCAAGAAATTTGATATTCAAAAAGTAATCACCTATTACGAATCACTCTACTCCGAAGCAATGGAAAATAAGCTTACTTAGGGTGATAAATCCGCTTTGCATTTGCATAAATCTTTTCCTTGTCGAAAGTCATTTTTTTGGTTTTAAATTGTGAGTAAAGCTCCATCTGATCAGAATAATGAATAGAATCTGGGTCGTCTGAACTTCCATAAGAGATAACAGATTCAACTTCAACTCCTTCAGGGGTGAATTTTACCAATTCGATATAGGACTCCCCATGCGTCACTTTTGTTTTCCCATCTTTATAGGGAACCGCTTTCATAGAAGTAACGACATCAGGAAGGCCAAAAATGGGGAATTCTTTGTCTCCTCTTACCAATTTTTGGTAGGTTCCCAGTTGGACTTGCGTACTGCCAAAAAAATCTACCATATGTTTTTGGGCCTCCGACAGTGCTTTGTACAGTATGTCTTGAGGAAAAACTTTGGGTTCAGGCAGTTTTTGAAAATATTTTGACAATTTTTGGTACACTATGGCGTAAGCCCCTGCACCATAGGAATCGGCTGAGGCACGCCGATCCCAAGCCTGAATTTGTTCCAAAATCGGGGCAACCTTGGGATATTTTTGAGGCGACATCATAAAAAGTGAATCGATATTCATCCAACTGTAATGCAATGGATCTGGATATTGATGGTCGTACTTAATGGCTTTAAAGTCTTCATAATCCACCTTTTCATGTTGATCTATCAATTGCTTGATTCGAATAGACCTGTTGTTATCATAAGTTTCAAACCCCATGTGTTTTGAAAACAAACTTTCATTGGGATTGTCAAGCGAATCAGATGACTTGAAAGGGGAGTGGTTGGCATTGTAAAAAAAACCAGAACGGGGTTGAATGACTTGCGGTAATTCTTCGATATCATAGGTCTCAGTCCAAAGCGTTTTCTTGGTGTTTCCAGGAACTACATTGGCCCAATCATAACCGGGGGCTCGTTTAGGAATCAACCCGTTGGAAATATAAAATATAGTGTCGTTTTTATCGGCGTAGCCAATATTATATCCAGGCAAGCCCTTCATTTTAAGAATGTTATAAAATTCACTAAACGAACTGGCTTTGTTCATGTGCCACCACTGTTCCAACGCTTTAATTTCGAATAAAGAAGGAGTTCTCACCGAGTAATACCCACTTTCGTTTTCTAAGGTTGGACCATAGATGCTTTCAAAATATTTTTGGTGCACTTTAAAAGAAATCCCTAAAAACTTGACAATCAGTTTGGCCTTGTGCTTCTCGAGCTTCAAATATTCCTCATCTACTCGATAATACCTCTTCTTTTTGGGGTGCATTTCGAGTTTAAAGACATCTGTTTTATCGGGAATATTGACTGTATGCGTCCAAGCAATATTTTCATTGGCCCCTGTCAAAACGTTGGGACTGCCGGCAAAAAGTGCCCCTATGATGTTGGTTCCTTCTTCGCTGCACAGATGCACCTCATACCAGGAGGTTGGGCCATCTAAGGGCTGATGGGTATTGATGGCCAAATATGTATTGCCGTCTTTGGTCTTGGAGCTGTTAAAACCGAGGGTGTTTGAACCTTTAGCATCGTCTTCAACCGGGATGTATTTGAGTTTGTTTTTTAAAATATTTTTAAGCCA
>JAURMQ010000042.1 GCA_030830625.1 Flavobacteriaceae bacterium | reverse complement strand
TATGTAGCCTTTTTCTAAAAATAAAGAAACGCTCCCACCAGACCATTTACACAAGTATTCAATCAAAATCATGGGATCGTCAACGACTCCCATTAATTCGGTACGGTTACAGGTAGAAATCACCATCAACTCTTCTAGTCCATCCGACTTGGCCTGAGCCAATAATCGTTGGGCTTGAACTTTATTGAGGCTAAAATTTCCACGAGTGGAAAGGTCAGCATTTTTGTAACTCAACCCTACTACGTAATAATGAATAGTATTTCTCAAAAAGTATGGTCTAAATCCACTCGCAAAATTAAATATAGGAGCATTTAAAAAACAACGCCAAAAGAACTATTAATAACAGAGGAGGTTTTTTTGCTTTCTTTTTTTTAAAATACCTTTAAATATAATAAATTTGAGGAGATTCGTATTGAATTAATTAGAATTATTCTAAATAAGGATTTCGATAAAACAACGATAGCGGTACAATGGAGAGAACAATTATTGAACGGGGGTTTTACATTTTGAGATACACCAATGAGGAAGCGAATGCCCAGAGATACGAAGAGCAGGTGAGTTCTGAGTTTATCCAATTTCATTTTTGTCAAAAAGGCTCGGGTACATTTGAATTCAATGAGGGGAGTTATCAGCTTCCCTTAATGTCCAAGAGTGTCATTTTGTTGTACAATCCACAAAAGGCGCTGCCCATCGACTTAAATTTAACCTCAGATTCGGCGGTAGTTAGCTTGGTGATATCCATCAAAAAATTCCACAGCTTATTTTCTGAAGACGCGGATCACATTCATTTTTTAAGTCCAGAAAACAACACCAAAAAATACTATGATACCCGACCTATAAGTCCTGCCATGAGTGTGGTTTTGAGTCAAATTTTGGGGACCAAAGTCCACGAGAGTATGCAATCCCTATATTTTAAAGGGAAGGTCTATGAATTGTTGAGTTTATTTTTCAACAAGAGCGAAGATGCCGATGTGGAGCAATGTCCGTTTTTGGTAGATGAGGAAAATGTGAGAAAAATCAGAAAAGCGAAAGAGATCATCTTGAATCAAATGAGCGAACCGCCAACCCTTCAGGCACTGTCTGCCGAAATTGGGCTCAACATCAATAAACTTAAAGAAGGATTTAAACAACTCTATGGGGATACGGTTTATGGTTATTTGTTGGATCATAAAATGAACGAGGCAAGAAGTATGCTCAACTCCAAACAGTTTAATGTAAATGAAATCAGTCTCAAACTGGGTTATAGTACCTCAAGTCATTTTATTGCAGCTTTTAAAAAGAAGTTTGGGACGACTCCCAAAAAATATTTAATGTCAGTATCTTCGTAAAAAAATGTAGATGAAAGGTGCGTTATTGATCAACTTGGGCTCTCCCGACAGCCCAAATCCCAAAGACGTTAAAAAATATTTAGGGGAGTTCCTGATGGATGAGAGAGTGATAGACTTGCCCAAACCCTTGAGGACTTTTTTGGTAAAAGGTATCATTCTGAATACCCGTCCAAAAAAATCGGCTAAAGCGTATAAAAAAATATGGTGGGAAGAAGGCTCACCCCTGATTGTTTTGTCGAAAAGATTGCAGGAAGCTGTCCAGAAAAAAGTTTCTGTTCCCATGGGCTTAGCCATGCGATACGGTTCTCCCTCCATCGAACAAGGCATCAGTGAACTGGTCGAACTGGGTGTAGATGAGATCATGTTGATTCCCTTATATCCCCAATTTGCAATGGCTACCACAGAAACCATTTTGGTGTTGGCCGAGCAAATAAGAGCGGAGAAATATCCCAAATTGGAATTTACAGTTTTACCCCCTTTTTACAATCATCCCGACTATATTAGGGTTCTTTCGGACAGTATTCAAGAAGATCTGAAAGATAAAGAATGGGAACATCTTTTATTTTCATACCACGGAGTTCCAGAGCGACACATCCGAAAATCAGACATTACCAAGTCGCATTGTAAGATGGACAAAAGCTGCTGCCAAACGGCCTCTGAAGCTCACCAATATTGTTACCGACACCAGTGTTATGAGACCACCAGACAGGTGGCAGCATACCTCGAGCTCAAGGAGGGTCATTATTCTACCTGTTTTCAATCCCGTCTGGGAGTCGATCCTTGGTTGCAACCCTACACCGATCAAACCGTAGCGCGCTTTGCCAAAAAAGGAATCAAAAATATGGCCATTGTCACCCCGGCTTTTGTTTCGGATTGTTTGGAAACTCTCGAAGAAATTGGAATGGAGGCTGTAGAAGATTTTGAAGAAAAAGGGGGAGAAGAATTGCATGTGGTTCCTTGTATCAATACAAGAAAAGATTGGGTAAATGTGATGAGTCGCTGGATTGACCAATGGGCAAACGAAGGGGAAACAGCCACTACTGAATGAAAAGCGGATCGGCTTCTTTTGGTTCTCAGCCCATACCCCAATTATTGATCAAACAAGCAGTACCTGCTTCCATTGGCATATTGGTCATGTCCCTGAATATATTGATCGATACTATTTTTGTGGGGCAATGGATCGGTGCCAACGCCATTGCTGCTATTAATGTGGTTTTGCCCGTCTCTTTTTTTATTGCGGCATTGGGAATGGCCATAGGTTTGGGGGGTGGATCTATAATCTCAAGGTCATTGGGTAAAAACAAACTCGCTAAAGCCACCAAAACGTTTGGAAATCAAATTGTTTTGACCTTCACTCTCACCATCAGTTTTGTCCTCTTTGGATTGATTTTTGCGGACAGTATTATTCCTGCTTTTGGAGGAAAAGGCGCCTTATTTGAACCGGCCAAAATCTACTACACCATCGTGCTCTACGGAGTTCCTGTTTTGGGGTATTGTATGATGGGCAATAATGTAATTCGTGCAGAAGGCAAACCCAAAAATGCCATGTATGCCATGATGCTGCCTTCGATTTCCAATCTCATTTTAGATTATGTATTGATTTATATTTTTGATTTCGGAATGCAGGGTGCCGCATGGGCCACAACACTCTCCTACGCAGTTTGTGCGGTCTATATCCTATTCTTTTTCAATTCAAAACGCTCTGAATTACATCTGGGTTTGAGTGATTTTAAGTTGGATCTGAGCATTACCAAAGAAATAGGGGCTTTGGGGTCTGTAACCTTGGCCAGACAAGGTGTCGTTAGTTTATCGGTTTTATTAGTCAACAACTTACTTTTTGGTTTGGGAGGAGAATCGGCAGTGGCCGTTTATGCCATTATAAGTCGGCTCTTGATGTTTTCACTCTTCCCCGTTTTGGGGATTACCCAAGGTTTTATCCCTATTGCAGGTTACAATTTCGGAGCCAACCATAAGAAGAGAGTGGAGCAAGTGATCCGAGTAGCTCTACTTTATGCGACGGGTTTTGCAACCTTGGTTTTTTTGATGATCAATTTTTTTTCAAGTTCAATCGGGGGAATTTTTACCAGCGACCCTTTGGTGTTGGAAAAGTCTCCTGCAGCCATTCGATGGGTATTTGCCGCCACCCCTATTGTTGGAATTCAATTGATTGGTGCGGCTTATTATCAGGCCATTGGAAGGGCGCGTCCTGCGCTACTGCTTACTTTGACCCGACAAGGGTTTTTCTTCATCCCACTCCTCTACGTTTTTCCTCGTTTTTTGGGAATTGAAGGGGTTTGGCTGGCCTTTCCCATTGCAGAATTTTTAGCCGCTGTGGTTTCAGGGGGATTTTTGTTTTATGAACTCAAAAGATACATGAATTCTTAACCGTCTGAAATCAAAATTGTGGTCCCGATTTATTTTAGTTTTTGTACTTTGTAATTTTATTTTTTGATTCCAAACCATTGACTCAAACCGATCCATAAGCAAATGGAATATTACAATTATATCAAATCGTTACACTTAATTTTTGTAATCACATGGTTTGCTGGATTGTTCTACCAACCTCGGCTGTTTATCTACCATATTGAAGCCTCTAAAAAAAGTGCTCCCGCAAAAGAAATTTTAGAGAAGCAGCTTAAAATTATGTCGCGAAGACTGTGGTATATCATTACATGGCCTTCTGCTATTTTAGCGACAATCTTTGCCCTATGGCTTTTAATTTTAATGCCCCAATGGCTTTTTGAATCTTGGATGTTAGTCAAAATAGGGTTTGTTTTAATGTTGTTTGCCTACCATTTAAAAACCCATCAGATTTTTATTCAATTGCAAAAAGATCAAATTAATCATTCCTCCAGCTTTATGCGAATATGGAATGAAGGAGCAACTTTAATGCTGTTTGCCATCGTGTTTCTTGCCGTTGTAAAAAGTGCAATCCATTGGGTTTTTATGGTATTGGGATCATTAGGGCTGATTGTGTTTTTAATGCTGGCAATAAAATTATACAAGAGATTAAGGGAGAAATCTACACAAGATGAAGGTTAATTTGTTTAGACTCATTTCACTCCGAACCCAAATCTTCATCTCCATGATATTACTGCTATTTTTGGCTTGTATATTGATTTTGGTGGCTACCTATTTCCAATATCAAAAGGAGTCGATTGATTACAATCTTTTCCGGCTGGATCGAAAGGAAAATCAATTGAAAAAACAAATTGATTACTTGGTCGATAAAAATGATTTGCTGAAAAAAAGCGATAGCGTATGGGCCCAACACCAAGAAGAGTTCAGTGCAGTGATAAAAATACACAATGTAAATTATTCCGTTTTTAACTTAGAGGGTAAGCCGCTATTCAAATCGTTTCTGCCCTTAAAGATCATCGCCAACGATTACACAATTGAAGAAGATTTTTTAAAGGCCATTTTAGAAAAATCGGGACGAAGAGTAATGGAACAAAACAACGATGAAATTGGAAAATTTCAGTCTTCCTACAGCGTTTTAAAAGACGGTTTTGGCGATCCTTATGGGGTATTGTTCTTCCCTTATTTCGAAGATGTATCCTTTTCAGAAAATGAATTGAATACGTTCTTACAGAGTTTGTATCAGATCTATTTGGTAATGCTGGTTGTGGCGATCGTAATGGCCTATTTTATTTCTAAATACATTTCCCGTTCCTTAGAAACGTTCCGCCAAAAGATTGACCAAACGGGCTTGTTGAAAGAAAATGAAAAAATACAAATTAAAAATGCTCCTCGAGACATTGCCAGTTTGATCAATTCGTATAATAAGATGATTGATGAATTGGAAAAAAGTGCAACACTATTGGCACGAACGCAAAGAGAACAGGCGTGGCAAGAGATGGCAAAACAGGTGGCCCATGAAATCAAAAATCCACTGACCCCCATGCGTTTGACGGTTCAAAGTTTTCAGCGAAAATTTTCTAACGAGGACCCTGATAATGACAAAAAAATTGAGGAATTTTCTCAAATACTCTTAGAGCAAATTGACACTATGAGTGATGTTGCCAATGCTTTCTCTGATTTTGCTACGCTGCCCAAACCCAAGCTGATCAAAGCGGATTTGGTAGAAATTACCCGCAGGGCTTTGGAGATTTTTGAAGTTGATGCCATAAAGTTTAAAACTTCAGACGAAAAAATAAGATTGCGATTGGACCGGACTCAATGGATTCGAGTAACGACAAATATTGTTCAAAACGCCCTACAAGCCGTCAAACAAGGAGAACAGCCCATAGTAAAAGTAACCCTAGAAAAAGGAGATAAAAAGGTTAAAATTTCTTTCGCTGACAATGGAATTGGGATTCCGAAATCGATTCAATCTAAAGTATTTGAACCCAAATTCACTACCAAATCCAAAGGAATGGGATTGGGATTGGGTATCGTTAAAAACATCATTGACTTACACAACGGAAAAATAGAGTATTCCACTAGTGAAAAAGGAACCACCTTTGTGGTTACCTTAAAACTCTGATTATGGAAGCAAAATTAACATGGGTTGAAGTTCTAGACAATGTGGGTTGGCTTAAAATCAATCGCGAGGGAAAACTCAACGCCTTAAATCGAGATTTGATTGATGAAATACACGATCATCTGGCTGATTTTCAAAGCGATCCCAATGTGAGAGTCATCATCCTTACAGGCAGCGGAGATAAGGCTTTTGTGGCTGGAGCCGACATTACAGAGTTTTCCCGTTTTGGACCTCAAGAGGCTGCAGCATTGGTACAATATGGAAATCAAGTTCTTTTTGATTTTATCGCACAGCTCACCAAGCCCGTTATTGCAGCCCTAAACGGTTTCGCTTTGGGAGGAGGGTTGGAGCTGGCCATGGCTTGCCACATAAGAATCGCTGCTGAACACGCCAAAATGGGACTTCCAGAAGTTTCTTTGGGCATCATCCCTGGCTATGGTGGCACCCAACGATTACCTTCTTTGATCGGAAAAGGGAATGCCATGGAAATGATTTTAACAGGAGACATGATTGACGCAAAAAAGGCCTTAGAAATAGGTTTAGTCAATCAAGTAGTCCCGGCAAAGCATCTAATGGAAGCGGCCCTTACTATGGCGGAAAGAATGATGAAAAATGCACCCCATTCGCTTAAAAATGCCATCAAAGCCCTCCATGCTGCCGACGGATCACCCAAGGGGTTTATCGAAGAAGCGCTCCTATTTTCCGATTGTTTTGGAACTGCAGATTTTGAAGAGGGAATGGGTGCTTTTTTAGAAAAAAGAAAACCCAAGTTTTGAGTCCTACCCCATTTTTTCAAGCCATAATAAGTCCCTAATACGCCCGATAAAAGTCAAGCGTCTGAGGCTTATTTGATACTTCTTTTAGGCAGATCAAGGGTATTCTAACGCAATTAATTAACGGCAAAATTCGTTGAACGCCTCTACAAGATTATCTGCGATCATGCCTGCGCTTCGCCCTTCAATATGGTGTCTTTCGATCATATGCACCAATTCACCATCTTTGAACAACGCCAAACTCGGAGAAGAAGGAGGGAAAGGAGTCATTTTGGCTCTCGCAGCATCGGTGGCATCCCTATCTACTCCAGCAAAGACAGTGTATAAATTATCAGGGGTATTTTCATTATTGAGTGAAATTCTTACCGCAGGGCGAGCATTGGCTGCAGCACAACCGCAAACAGAATTGACGACTACCAGAGCCGTTCCGGCTTGCGACAAAGCGCTTTCAACGGCTTCGGAAGACAACAACTCTTGAAAGCCAATGGTTGTCAACTCTTCTTTCATCGGTCTAACTATTTCAGCTGGATACATAATTATTTTTTTGGTAAAGATAAAAAACTCCCTATTTAATCCGGAGCCGTAAACAATCTTTTATTGACATTCGTATCTTTACATTCTCATTAAAACAAGCTTATGATCAAGTGGGTGGCCGCAATTATTGGTTATTCTTTTTTAAGATTCCCCGGTGCCATTTTAGGTTTTATTATCGGTAGGTTTTTAGAATTTATTACTCAGCAGGGTTCCATTACTATACGAACCTCTTCTTATGCAATAAGACCCGAAGCGTTTCAGCTGAATTTATTATCACTCTCTGCATTGATCATCAAAGCCGACGGAAAAGTTGAACAAAAAGAATTGGACTTCGTCAGAACCTTTTTTATTGGTCAATACGGCAAAGAACACGCCGATTCTATCTTTCGAACTTTCAACACTCAAGTCAAAAACGAAACGCAGCACCTAGATCAACTCACACGAGTTTTTGTTGAGCAAACACCCTATGAAACCCGTTTGCAAATCCTTCATTTTTTATTTGGTATTGCCCATGCAGATGGTCATATCTCTGCTGTAGAATTACAAAAGCTTTCGCAGGTAGCTACAGGCATGCGACTGCGTGTACTCGACTTCGAAAGCATTAAAGCCATGTTCATTAAAAACACGGATAACGCTTATAAAATTTTGGAGATAGCACCCGATGCTACCGAAAATCAAATCAAAGCTGCCTACCGAAAAATGGTTAAAAAATACCACCCAGACAAACTGCGGGGGCAAGATCCTGCCATGATCAAAGGGGCAGAAGAAAAATTCAGAGAAGTTCAAAAAGCCTATGAGGCACTGATGAACAAAAAAAACAGTTGAAACTGACCTATGGAAACATTTTGGTTTTATTTCAATTTAGGATTCCAACATGTTCTGGATTGGGGAGGCTTGGACCATTTTTACTTTCTGGTGGCCCTATCCATCCCATTTGCGTTTAAAAACTGGCGTAAGCTTTTGTTGTGGGTCAGTCTTTTCACTCTTGGGCATTCTTTATCTCTATTGGTTTCTCATTTTGAATGGATTACGATCAACTCCACATGGGTTGAGTTTTTAATTCCTGTAACCATTTGCCTCACTTGTTTTTCCATATTATTTCAAAAAAAACACGCACACCAAAAAGGAATTTGGATCAACCTCATCACCTTGTTTTTTGGATTGATTCACGGGTTTGGTTTTGGACGCTACTTCAAAATGATCGCTCAGGAAGGGGATGCCATTGCGGCACTATTAGAGTTCGCCATTGGGGTGGAGTTCGCTCAAGTCTTGATTGTAATGTTTGTGCTGTTGGTAAACAGATGGGTATTGGGAGGGTTGAAAATCGAAAAGCACAAATGGCAATGGATCATTGCCTCAATGGTTTTGTCTCAAGCTGTTTTGATGACTTCTAATAACTGGCCTTTTTAATCTATATTAGCATTCATG
>JAURMQ010000041.1 GCA_030830625.1 Flavobacteriaceae bacterium | reverse complement strand
TTTTGACTTATCGAATTGCTTATTTGATGCAACAGGGCGTCGATGCCTTTTCTATATTGTCTTTGACTTTTACCAACAAAGCTTCTCGAGAAATGAAAGCCCGTATTGCTGAATTGGTGGGTGAGGGGGAAGCCAAAAACTTATGGATGGGAACTTTTCATTCGGTTTTTGCAAGAATACTTCGACAAGAAGCAGATAAATTAGGCTTTCCGAGGGATTTTACTATTTATGATACCCAAGACAGTAATCGACTTATTGCGGCTATCATAAAGGAAATGGGGTTGGATAAAGACATCTACAAGTACAAGCAGATTCGCAATCGAATATCTTCTTTTAAAAATAGTTTGATTACGGTAAAGGCCTATTACAACGATCCCGATCTTCAGGAGGCCGATGCCATGTCGCGAAGACCCAAAATAGGTGAGATTTATAAGGAATATGTAGATCGCTGTTTTAAAGCGGGGGCCATGGATTTTGACGACTTACTGCTGAAGACCAATGAATTATTGAATATGCATCCTCAAGTGTTAGCGAAATACCAAGAACGCTTTCGTTATATATTGGTGGATGAGTATCAGGACACAAATCATTCGCAATACTTGATTGTTAGGGCTTTATCCGATAAATTTCAAAACATTTGCGTTGTGGGTGACGATGCGCAAAGCATTTACGGATTTCGCGGAGCCAACATCAATAATATTCTGAATTTTCAGAAAGATTATCTGGATGTGAAGTTGTATCGATTGGAACAAAATTACCGCTCTACTAAAAATATTGTCAATGCTGCCAATTCAATAATCAGTCACAATAAAAATAAAATTGAAAAGGTCGTTTGGACTTCAAATGAGGAGGGGAATAAAATCAAGGTTCAACGCTGTTCGACCGATGCCGACGAGGGTAGAGAGGTGGCCTCTCAAATTTTTGAGCTCAAAATGCAGGAGCAACGGCAAAACAAAGAGTTCGCCATTCTGTATCGAACCAATGCTCAGTCGCGTGCCCTTGAGGACGCATTGAGAAAGCGTGATATTCCTTATCGCATATACGGAGGCCTTTCCTTCTATCAGAGGAAGGAAATCAAAGATTTACTGGCGTATTTGCGTTTAATCATTAACCCTAAAGATGAGGAAAGTCTCAAAAGGGTGATCAATTACCCGGTTAGGGGAATTGGTCAAGCGACTTTAGACAAATTGATCATCGGAGCTAAAAATAATGGAATTTCACTTTTTGAAACGCTACAAAATGCCGCTCGTCTCGATCTGTCATTGAACGCAGGGACTTTAAATAAATTAGAAGGTTTTGTCAACCTAATTTTGAGTCTGCAAATTGAGAACCAAAAATTGAATGCTTTTGAAATCGCTGATTTGGTCACTAAAAAGAGTGGACTGGTTTTAGAATTAAAAAAGGATGGGACCCCTGAAGGGGTTTCTAAGGTGGAAAATATAGAGGAATTACTGAATGGTATTCGCGATTTTGTTGAGGGACAAAAGGAATTGGCAGATACTAGTGGAAGTTTGTCTGAATTTATGGAGGATGTCGCTCTGGCAACCGATTTTGAAAATGAAAAAGACGGTGATGTAGATTGTGTTTATTTGATGACAATTCACTTATCCAAAGGCTTGGAATTTCCTGTAGTCTTTATTGTTGGCTTAGAAGAAGATTTATTTCCTTCAGCTTTGAGTTTGAATACCAGAAGTGAATTGGAAGAAGAACGTCGATTGTTCTATGTCGCTTTGACCCGTGCAGAACAAAAGGCAATTCTTACTTATACTCTCTCTCGATACCGTTGGGGAAAACTCGTAGAGGCAGAGCCCAGCCGCTTTATTGAGGAAATGGACAATCTATATTTGGATTATGTGATTCCGAAAGACGATTACGTTTTTAAACCGATGATTGATAAGGGCGTTTTTGGAGGGTTCGATCCACCAAAAAAATCAAGAGTACAACAGCCCGATTCGACCAAAATAAATACTGCACCAAGTCAAAATCAATTGGGTAAACTTAGAAAAATCAATGCTTCAGATACTTCTCAATCCGCTGCGGTTCCAACCGAAATAGCAAGTCTTGAAGCAGGTATGACTGTAGAGCACGCCCGATTTGGTTATGGGAAGGTCGTTTCTATTGAAGGAAAAGCCAATGATAAGAAAGCTCTTATCGATTTTAGAGGAGTGGGAGAAAAACATTTGCTGTTGCGTTTTGCCAAACTTAAAATCAAAAATTGATGGCAGAACTTTTAAATTTCTACCAATCCAACCCTAATCTCAAATACTTAAAACATACCGCTTCTGTATTGGAGAAGGGGGGGCTTATCATTTATCCAACCGATACGGTTTATGCATTGGGTTGCCTGAGTAATAACAAAGCTGGTCTCCAACGTTTGGCTGATATTAAAGGCGTAAAATTAGACAAAGCTCCCTTTAGTTTTTTTATTAGAGACTTTAATGATCTGTCTCATTACGTTAAACCTATAGACAACACTACGTTTAAACTTTTAAAACGCTGTCTACCGGGACCCTATACTTTTATTCTTCCTTGTTTAAAACTCCCCCAACCTTTTGAAAAGCGCAAGTCAATAGGGGTTAGAATGGCGGCTCATCCCATATTGGAGGCCCTAATGAGTTTTCTAAAAGTACCCCTTATTACTACTTCATTGCACGATCAAGACCAAATATTAGAATATTCTACAGATCCTGATTTGATTTTTGAACGCTGGGAAAGTAAAATTGATCTGATGTTAGAGGATGGTTTTGGAGGAAATGTCCCTTCAACAGTAGTTGATCTTAGCGGACCAGTCCCAGAGATTGTGAGAGAAGGGAAAGGAGATTTGGATTCATTATAAAAAAAAAGCATCCTTAGATGAGGATGCTTTTTTTAAACTTATCGCAATGTACTATTGCATACCTTTTTGGATCAAATCGTAGAACTGATCTAGTTTTGGAAGCACAACTATTCGAGTTCTTCTGTTTCTAGCTCTGTTGGCCGCATTGTCGTTGTCAACAAGAGGAATGTAGTAGCTACGTCCAGCAGCAGTCATTCTCTCTGGGTTGACACCATAATCTTTTTGTAGAATTCTAACAACTGAAGTGGCACG
>JAURMQ010000040.1 GCA_030830625.1 Flavobacteriaceae bacterium | reverse complement strand
TACTACTACTACTACCAGCATTGGGCAGGTTGCTGAAGAATCCGATTTTTTCACAGACTTTGGAGTTGTATGAGAAAATGGTAACCCGATCGTTGTTTGGAAATATAAACGCCAGCAGAAACTCTGCTTAATTGCGTTCGTAAAAGTCAAATGCTTCTGTAAAATATTCTTGTTGAACTTCTACGTCAATAGCAGGATGGCCTATTCGGTGCAAGAGTACAAACTTTACTTTGCCGTGACTGTTTTTTTTGTCATACCTCAATAAATCTATGATGGAGGTCAAATCTTCTTTGGTGAAATTTACCCTAGGGAAAATACTTAAGAATACGTTTTTAATTTCTTCAGCTTCTTTCATGTCGAGACCACTCAGTTGAGTCGCCAAATAAGCTTCGGTAATCATTCCAATGGCAATGGCTTCGCCGTGGAGTAGATTTTTTTTATTCGTTTGGGTAAGGGAATGTGTTTCAATGGCATGTCCCAATGTATGACCGAAGTTGAGGATTTTTCTCAGCTTAGATTCGTAAAGATCTTGAGTGACCACTGCATTTTTAATTTCAACAGAATGATGAATGTAGTCTTCAATATTTCCTTCTTTCAGCGACTTGAATTCGGATAACTCGTGAAAATAATCCTTGTCTTGTATGATCCCATGCTTCAACATTTCGGCATATCCACTTTTGTATTCGTTATCGGGCAAGGTATTTAGGTACTCAACGTCAATAATCACCATTTTTGGATGGGTAATGATGCCTATTTGATTTTTGAGTCCTCCCAAATCTACTCCGGTTTTTCCTCCCACCGAGGCATCAACCATGGACAATAGGGTAGTGGGGACGTTTACAAAATCGATACCTCTTTTGAAAGCAGCGGCTACAAAACCGCCCAAGTCAGTTACTACTCCACCTCCTAAATTGATCAATAAACTTTTTCGATCTGCCCCTAAATCGGAAAGTTTTTGCCAAACTCCCTGGCAGCTTTCTAAATTTTTATTCTCCTCACCGGCATCAATCTTGAGGACGTTGGACTGCTTTAAATCTGAAAAATTATTCAAAAATAGGGGAAGGCAGTGTTTTTCGGTATTGGTGTCTACTAAAATAAAAATAGAGGAGTAGGCCATAGTCTCCAACATGGAACGGAGATCATCGTAGGCTGTTTTAGAGAATAAAACCTTATATCCCTCTCCAATAATTGCCGATGATGCTTTTTTCATGTTTGCAAAAGTAAAACATTAGATTGAATTGGAACAGTAATTCGATCACTCACTGCGGTAAAGGAGTTGAAGCACTTCTACCGTTTTTTCGCAATTTTCCACCTCTATTGATATGGGCTTATCACCCCAATATCCGTTGATGAAATACGTTTTACAACTGTTTTTTTGGGTATTACTTTTGCCAAAATCAACCCTTGCCTTGTTAAGAAATTGATGAAAAGCCAGGGAATCGAAAGCGGCAATAGTATTGTTTTTCATTTTCCAGCTTTTTTTGGAGAGATTACTGATCACCCTGTCGTTGGGGCCATAATTACAGCTTGTTTTTTTACCCTTTAGAATGACGGTCAAAAAAATGAGCCCTATAGAAAACCCTGCTAAATAAAACCCCAATCGATAGAATAAATTCATATACTTACTATACTTATAGTTCTTGATTGATCCTCATCAACCTCTATTTTTACGATGGATCGCTTGTGCGGCAAAAGAGGACTGATCCTTTCTCCCCATTCTATCAAGCAGTAATTTTCGGAATCTAAATACTCTTCTACTCCAATATCCAATGCCTCGTTTATGTCGTTCAGACGATAAAAATCAAAGTGATAGAGGCGTCCTTTGATTTCGCTTTCATAATGATTGACAATCGAAAAAGTAGGGCTAGAAACAGTATCGGTGACTTTCCATTTTTTACATAATTCTGAGATCAGTGTTGTTTTTCCAGCTCCCATTGGCCCATCAAAACAGATGACAGAAGCGGATAAATGCTCGTCCAAATAATCGACTGCAGCGTCGATTTGTTCTAAATGAAATCGAAAAGACATGGTGCAAATTTAATACTATCGGGGACGCATTACAACAAAAGGAACGATCATTTCTTCCATGGATATTCCGCCGTGTTGAAAAGTGTTTCGAAAATGATTGGCATAATGATTGAAGTTATTCTGATAGACAAAATACTGGTGTTCTTTGGCAAAAATAAACTTACTGTTGAGATGTGGGGCTGGCAATTGAATCGCTTTGGGATCATTGATTTCCATTACAGATTTGGCGTTATAGCTGAGATTTTGCCCTGCTTTATACCTGAGGTTGGTGCTTACTTCTCGATCCCCCTTGATTTCTAAGGCTTGATCAACATTGATGGTACCATGGTCGGTGGTGACCACTAAATTGAACCCTAATTTTTTAGCCTGTAGGAGAATTTCCAGTAGGGGAGAATTTTTGAACCAGGATAGGGTGAGGGATCTGAAGGCTTTATTGTCCGATGCTAATTCCTTGATGATCTCCATTTCGGTTTTGGCATGAGAGATCATGTCTACAAAATTATAAACAACCACCATCAAGTCCTCTTTTTGGTGATTGTGTAGCGATTGGATTAATTCTTTTCCAGCTTTGAGATGGGTGATCTTAGAGTAGCTCATTTTAGATGTCATTCCCCACCGCAGCAATTGGGCTTTAAGAAAAGAGGCTTCATTAAGATTTTTTCCTCCTTCTTCGTTTTCATTGACCCACAATTCGGGGTGTTTTTTTTGCATCTCCAAAGGCATCATTCCAGAAAACATTGCATTTCTAGCATAATGGGTTGCAGTAGGAAGAATACTGTAATAACTAATCTCTTCCTCTTTGTGATATAAGTTTTCGATGATGGGCGAGATCATTTTCCATTGGTCGAATCGGAGATTGTCGATCACCAGCATCATAGTCGTTTTGCTGGATTTGTTTTTCAGAATAGGAAATAGCTTTTCTTTAAGAATTTGGTGAGACATTAGGGGTCCCGTTTCATTATCGATCCAGCTTTGGTAATTGTTTTCTATGAACTTCGCAAATAGACGATTGGCTTCTTTCATTTGATTTTGAAAAATTTCCAACATGGCCAAATCTTCTAAGCTTTCTAATTCCATTTCCCAATAGAGCATTTGGGTATAAAAATCAGCCCAATCGCTGTGGGTTTTTAAGTCGTTAAGGGATATTGATATGCGCCGAAAAGCTTGTTGGTAGTTGGTGATGGTTTTTTCGGCTATCAAATTTTTGTGTTGGAGCAATTTTTTAAGTGCGAGTAAAATTTGATTTGGATTAACCGGCTTAATCAGGTAGTCTGATATTTTTGCCCCAATGGCTTCCTCCATTATTTTTTCTTCTTCATTTTTGGTGATCATGATGACAGGAAGGTTGGGAAACTGCAATTTGATTTCGCTGAGTGTCTCCAGGCCTCCCAATCCAGGCATATTCTCATCCAATAAAACAACATCGAAATTCTGGTCTTTTAAGGTCAATAATGCCTCTTGACCATTGTTACAAGCAGTGGTTTGGTAACCTTTGCTTTGTAGGAATAAAAAATGGGGTTTGAGCAATTCTATTTCATCGTCAACCCATAGAATTTTGATTGGAGTCATATTGTATATCTTTGCAACAAGATTAACAATTTTGAAAACAAAAAAGGTAACCCTTTTAAATGACCCAATTTACGGATTTATTAGTATTCGTTCTCCATTAGTCTTTAAGGTTATTTCACATCCCTGGTTTCAGCGTTTGAGAAGGATTTCCCAAATGGGTTTTTCCTGCTATGTTTACCCTGGAGCGCACCATACCCGTTTTGAGCACGCACTGGGAGCCATGCATTTAATGCAGGAGGTAATCGAGGTGTTACAAAAAAAGGGGGTGGAAATCGGTGAAGAGGAATCAGAAGCCTTACAATTGGCCATTCTACTGCATGACGTGGGTCATGGACCCTTTTCTCATACCACCGAAGCGCTATTGGCAGGACCCATCAGCCATGAGGAGATTTCCTTGGGGATAATGCATAAACTCAATGATGAATGGAACGGTGCCTTAGATTTGGCGATTGCTATTTTCACCAATACCTATAAAAGAAAATTCATGCACCAACTGATAGTGGGGCAAATTGACTTGGACCGCATGGACTATCTAAAAAGAGATAGTTTTTATTCTGGAGCTACAGAGGGGAACATCAATAGCAAGCGAATCATTGAAATGATGGTGGTGGTAGAGGATCAATTGGCCTTTGAGGAGAAAAGTCTTTATTCGATTGAGAAGTTTCTTATGGCGCGAAGATTGATGTACTGGCAGGTTTACCTTCATAAGACCAGCCTGTCAGCAGAATTTCTTTTGACTAAAGTTCTGGTAAGGGTTCGGTTTTGTTTTCAAAACCATTTAACACCCAAAACGTCTGCTCCTTTGGGCTATTTCTTGTCTCAAAATCATAGGAATACCAGTCTTTCTGATCTTCAACTCGAAAAATTTCTTTTATTGGACGACTCAGACATTATACAAGGGTTGAAATCATGGCAAGTGGAGGAAGACAAAGTATTATCGAAGATGTCTAATATGCTGATTAACAGAAACCTACTTAAAATTAAAATTCAAAATGAACCTTTTGAAAAGAAATCCATAGCACGTAAATACGAGCGATTGGAAAAGCAGGGTCTGTCCAAAGAAGATTTTAAATATTTTGTTTTTACAGGAGTGATTTCAAACCAAACTTTTGTCCCTCAGGATAATGAAATATTGATCTTGACCAAAAAAGGCAAATTAAAAGAGCTACAAGAGGTCGATGCTTTCTTCAACTCTGAGGAACTTTCACGCGTTCAGCAGAAGTATTTTTTATGTTTTCCAAGGGACAAACATCTGACTTAAATTTCATATTTTTGCACTGATGAAATTTACTGCCCAACAGATCGCTGCACAATTGGAAGGAACTGTAGAAGGTGATCCTAATGTAGAGATTTTTCAACTTTCAAAAATTGAAGATGCTCAAAAAGGATCGTTGACTTTTTTGTCCAATCCCAAGTACACGCCTTTTATTTATAAAACGCAAGCCTCTGTTACGATCGTAAATGAGGATTTTGTTGCCGAAGATAATCTTTCCACCACCTTGGTTAGAGTTTCCAATGCTTACGATTCTTTTTCTATTCTTTTGGATTACTACAACAAAGTAAAGACTCTTAAATCGGGTATTGCTAAATCTGCTGTCATTGATCCGTCTGTACAATTGGGAAAAAATTGTTTTGTAGGTAATTTGTGTTGTATTGAAGAGAATACCGAAATAGGAGAGGATGTTAAGATTTTCCCGCAGTCCTACATAGGGAGCAATGTTACCATAGGAATGGGTACTATTGTTTTTGCGGGTGCCAAAATTTTAGACGATTCTATAATTGGTAAAAATTGTGTGATCCATAGCGGGGCAGTTATTGGATCAGATGGTTTTGGGTTTGCTCCACAGGAAAAAGGTGATTACAAAAAAATTCCGCAAACAGGAATTGTTGTATTGGGTGATTATGTTGACGTTGGAGCCAATTCGACCATAGATCGGGCTACTCTGGGGGTTACCTCAGTAGGCAATGGCGTGAAACTCGATAATCAGATACAAATAGCCCACAATGTTGAAATTGGAGAAAATACGGTTATTGCCGCTCAAACGGGAATTGCAGGATCTTCCAAAATCGGAAAGAATTGCGTGATAGGAGGACAGGTTGGTATAGCAGGCCATTTAAATATTGGAGACAACGTGAAAATTCAGGGGCAATCGGGAGTCATCAGTAATATTAAAGATGAGTCCGTAATACAAGGCACTCCTGCTTTTTCTTACAATGCCTATAACAAATCTTATGTATATTTTAAAAATTTACCCAATCTTGCGAAAGAGGTAAACCAAGTGATAAAGAAACTTGACCCATGACAAAAAAAAAATCTTACCAAAAAACACTTAATGAAAAAGTTACCCTTGATGGGGTTGGACTTCACACAGGAAAGTCTGTAAAGCTCACTTTTTGCCCTGCTCCCGAGGATACGGGTTACCGATTCATTCGAACAGATTTAACCCCTGCTGTTGAAATTCCAGCAGATGTACAATATGTGATCAATACAGATCGTGGAACCAATCTCGAAAAAGATGGAGCTAAAATTCAGACTTCCGAGCACGTTTTGGCTGCATTGGTGGGAATGGGAGTGGACAATTGTTTTATTGAACTTGATGCCGCCGAATCCCCCATTATGGATGGTTCTTCAAAGTTTTTTGTTGAAGCCATTGAATCGGTAGGTCTCAAAACACAAGGCAAATACAGGGATGAATATATTGTAAGCGAATTAATCTCTTACAAAGATGAAAAGACGGGCAGTGAAATTACTTTAATACCCTCCGATGAATTCCAAGTGACTACAATGGTTGACTTTGAAACCAAAGTTTTGGGGACCCAAAATGCTTCACTTGACACTATCAGTGAGTTCAAGGACAACATTGCACCCTCCCGAACGTTTAGTTTTTTACATGAGTTGGAAATGCTCTTGGAAAACGGTTTGATCAAAGGAGGAGATTTAAACAATGCCATTGTTTATGTGGACAAGCCTTTGTCTGAAAGCAATATGGATCGTTTGAAAGAAGCTTTTGGCAAGGATAAAATTGCGGTAAAGCCCAATGGTATTCTGGACAACTTAAGTTTACATTTCTCGAATGAAGCCGCAAGACACAAATTACTTGATGTTATCGGTGATCTGGCATTAGTGGGTGTACCCATAAGAGGAAAAGTTTTTGCGCACAAGCCTGGGCACAAAGTAAATACAGAATTTTCAAAAAAATTATCTCAAATCATTAAGCAAGAGCGTCGCATAAATGCGCCTAAGATTGATATCAACTCAGAACCTTTGATGGATGTCAATGACATCATTAAAATGTTGCCTCATCGGCCCCCCTTTCTTTTGGTCGATAAAATATTTGAAATTTCGGAGACCCATGTTATCGGATTAAAAAATGTGACCATGAATGAGCCCTTCTTTGTAGGGCATTTTCCTGGGGCTCCCGTTATGCCAGGAGTTTTGCAAATCGAAGCTATGGCACAGGCAGGTGGTGTTCTTTTACTCAATACGGTACCCGATCCTGAGAATTACCTCACTTTATTCATGAAAATGGATAATGT
>JAURMQ010000039.1 GCA_030830625.1 Flavobacteriaceae bacterium | reverse complement strand
TATTCCAGGAGCAACAGGGCGGTCCTATCAACCCCCAGCATTGGTTTCCAGTCCTACCAATCAGACGACACGCTATACCTATCAGAGGGTGGCTTTAAACGGTGTTTGTATTTCTGCCCCCACCAATATTGTTACGATTACCATAGCCCCATTGATCGATACGGGTGATCTCGGTTTTAGTAATGTAGCCCCCTTAAATTATTACATCTGTGAAGGTCAAGATAGCCCAGATGATTTAACACTTAGAAATGCTACCCTTCCTGTTGCAGGGATCGTAACCTATACCTGGCAAGAATCTACGGACCAAATTAACTGGAGAAGAGTACCCTCTTCAACCAGTAATCAACAGTTATCATTTGGTTCCTCCAACACTCCAACCCAAACTACTTATTACAGAGTAATGATTTCTTCTGGAGGAACCCCAGTTTCGGCAGTATCATCCACCCTTGCATTCAGTTTGTTTGAAACTGGCAATGGAATTTCTAATGGAGAAACTTATGACATATATATTGGTGGGGTTCTCGCCCGTGTACAAACTTCAGCCATCCTTAACACAACCGATCTTATTGGTGCAGAAATGGCCAATCAAATTTCCGCAATACCTGGCTATAATGCCTCTTATTCTCAAGATCATAATATCATCACTGTAAATGAGTATACCGAAAATGTATCTGTAATAAGTTCTTCCAACGGGGTAAGTAATACTTTATTTCTAAAAATTATTGCTCATACCAATGACGCATCGGAAGATTATTGTTCGGCCTACAGTAATGTTCTAAAATTGGTTGTACATGAGTCTCCCACTATCAAGCAAATAGCAGGGGTCTTCGATGGGCAAACTATATGTAAAGACAATCCTATAGATCCCATTACCTTCAAGGTAGAAGGATCTTACAACTCTATTTCAATTAGTACTATATCCTCCCCCTCCTTTAACGTATCTCCTGTAGGAGGAGGTTCAGTTTCCTATAATGCTGGTATCTGGACCGTTAGTAATACAGACCAATTTACTATCACGGGTACCCCTACTCTTGCAGACGGAACTAGAATGTTTATTAGAATACGAACTGATGGACTTTGTAGAACTGAAGCTGAATTCAATTATTTGATTCAGACTGTTAATGATCCCGATACACCTGACTTGATCTACAGAAATGTAGCACAAAAAGGAAGGAGCGTAAATGATAGATACAAAATATTCAATTACGATGGAACATGGTTTAACAATACCGTATGCCAGGATGATTCAGATGTTCCCCCAGACAACCCAGCTTTAGGATATCAATTTGCGGCTTGTTATACCAATGATTCGAGTCTTATGGACGTAACTTTTGATTGGGAGGTTAATCCACCCTCTGCAATTCAAAGTATGACCTTTCCAAGCGGAGGCACCCAAAAATTAATTGCCAATGTTAGAGTTAGTAATGTTTCTGGTGCTGTGACTTTTACGGCTGGACTCACTTATCCCATTTCCATAACAGGACCCGACGGAACGATTGATTCTTTTAATTACAATAGTATTAACGATAATTACGACAACCTATTAATTGATTTGAGAAATAAAATAAATGGAAGTCTAGATTATGTAAATGTTACCCTATCCGACAGTAGCGGGGATGGTAAAGACGACACTCTAGTGTTTACTGCTGACACAGCAGGAGATGCAGGTTACTTCAGACTTTCCATTCAAAACCCTAACAATGCAGAGTTTTTATTAGATTCTCCAATATATAATTATCCCTTAAAAAATAATCTTGTTCAGCTGGTTTTCAATCCAGATTTTGGAACGACAACCAACACTAGCGGGGGGGTAACAGCAACCCTGAAGGTGAGAGCAATATCCTCTCAGTGTTCAGTCACATCAAGTAGTTGGTATGAAGTGCCCCTATTTATTGTTCAAGAACAAAACCCTCCTCACCCACTCCCTACATTGAGAGAACCTATTGTTTTTGATACTGGACCAGGCGATAATACAATCAGTGTATGTCAAGATCAGGTGTACAATGCGATTCCAACTTGTGAAATTCCAGAAAACTTAAATTGGCAAACCATTTTCTATTCTGCGCCCACAGCAGCGTCATCTCAAACATTCGGATATTTGGAATGGAAAATTCAAAATATTGTACAAGGCGACCCAGGAGTTGATTATCCTGGTCTCAATTATTTGTGGAATAATGGTATAGATCCCGACTATGGTATAATAAATTGGGCTCCTGGTTTTTACGGTCAATTCGATGTTTGTGTTCGACCGGTAGCTTGTGACAACTCAACAGACTCCAACAACGATGGGTTTAATGACGAAACGGGTTGGGTGTGTAGAACCATCACCATCGATCCCTTAGTAGATATTCCCACGATTAAAGCCACTAATCTTCCGGTTTGTCCTATTCCTGCTGCTGGAACAGTGAGTTCTCTCTTCAATGTAGATCCTATTGTTTCTGTCAATTGGAATGTACAACCGGCAATAGCTATAGCGAGTACTTCTACGAAAGTTATTGGTGGAAAGGAATTTTTAGAAGTCGTTTGGAAAAATGGATTTGATGGAACCGCATGGGTAAGCGCTGAAACAACTGAGTGTTCGACCGGAATAAGGTATTTTACCGTTACCATACCGGATAAACCATTAATGACCTTAACTTCTACTGTAACCGCTGAAGAGGTTTGCCAAGGCGAACAAATAACTCCAATCACTTTTGACGTTACTGGTTATTCGGTTTTAGGTATAAACAGTTCGGATTTACCACTAGGCTTAACAGCCAGTTATACAGCAGGGATTCAATCGTCGACTTTCAGAGTAAGACCTAGAGGTGGAGTTATCGATAATTCTAAATTGAAATATATAGTATCTATAAATTATACCGATTATTCGCTAACCGTCAGTCAGTCGGCAACTTTAAGTCAGATCACATCTGAACTGGTAAGCTTGATAAGTCGTGCTCCAGAAGTGGGTACTGTAACTTCTACAACGGGTAATAATTCAAGTACCATTGAAATTTTGGGATTAAATAATAGTGTTAGATTTAATATTGCAACAAACAGTCAGCGCTTCAGTCGTTATTTCCTTACGCAACCCAATACATCTGCTAGAGCAGGTAAACTAACCATATCGGGTAGTATTTCTGAAACATTGACTGTCACCAGCACCTCTTATTTAGGCCCAGGTGGAATTCTTAATTTAGCTCAGGATCACCGATTTGATTTATTTGCTATAAGCTCAAGCCCCTCCTGTACAACAAATTTAGGAGAAATACGAATTTTATATAAACCCAACCACAAAATTCAAACCACGACCCCAACGCTTCTCAATCAGGAAGTTTGCGATGGAACGGCTCTAAGTTCTATTGTATTCAATCTTTCTGGAGGAGCGAGAGATTACGAAAATATCGTTTGGTCACCCTACAAACCCCCTGGAATTACAACTCTTCCAAATGCTGGAGCTGTTTTTGGATCTACTACTTCCTTTACTTTGGGGGGAACCATCAACATGGGAGTTGTAACTTCAACTGTATTTTATTATACTATTACTACTACAGGCACTCTGTGTACAAATGATACCATTTCCGGTTCTATTGTGGTGCATCCCAATACGGAAGGAGATCAAATCAATCCTCAACAAGCAGCCAATCTCTCCTACTGTGATGGATCATTTATCGATCTTAAATATGAGTTTGAAGGCATCTCTGGGTTGACTCTGGTCTCTACCAATACTCTGGCCACTCTCGGACTGACAACGACCAATTCCTACACCAACACCCCCAGTGTTCAAATCTCTATTGTCAGCAGTGCTACTGCTGTAAATGAGGCTTTCCAAATCGAAATTGTTGAACCAGGCGGTGCTCGAACCCGAAGATGGAACAGTACTTCTGGTGCTGAAGGACCAAATGCGGTGGCCTCAGCCTTGGCGGCTGTAATCGATACGGATCCTGAGGTATCGGCCTCGGCTGTTGGAAGGGTGATTACCATTAACGCCATCGATAAAGACTATGTCTTCTGGGTGAGGGTCAACAAAAATGCAGTGGCAGGATCCGTCGATCATATCAACAACAGTAAAATTAGAGTAACCGATGCGACTCCTGTTAAAGGAACCTTATCTCTTACGGGGACACTCACTCTGAACATCAGCAATACCACAAGCTATACTCTGGTTTTGACCAACATCAATCAAAGATGTGACTCCTATACCACCTCAACCGTGATCAGTGTTGATCCCGATCAGATCATCTCTACTCCTACACCAACACTACTCAATCAAGAGTTCTGTGATGGAGAAACTTTCAGTGGACCTGCCTTTGTACTGGATGGAACAGCTACAGGATATAAGGTAACATGGTCGCCTGCTCTGCCCAGGGGCGTGACCTTTGATGCTCTTCCCTCAAACAATATTGGAACGGCTACCTTTACCCTCGAAGGAACGCTCAATACCGGGGTGACTACCTCAACCGCTTACTATTACACCCTTGTAACCGAAGGAACCGGATGTAATACCAACACCATTTCCGGTTCGATTGTGGTTAAACCTGTACATAAGATAACATTAACTGCAGGTCAAGCCAATCAGCTTGTTTGTAATGTTGGGAGTCCGATTCAACCCATTGAATATACATTTTCAGGTGGAGTAAATACTTACAACATCTCTTGGACCGGTGGACCCATTGGATTAAATGTATTAAATACCAGTTCCAAAACTTTGACCATTTCTGGAACTGTAAATATAACGGGCGGTATTACCACGACCACCTCCTATACCTATATTATTAAAACTATTGGAAATGATTGTAAAGCCGATACTGTATCTGGAGTAATTACGGTATTACCTCAACTGGCTTACAACATTTCAACCCCAGGCAGAATAAATCAAATTAATTCCAATGCCATATGTAATGGTGACCCCATCCAAGACATAAAGTTCAGTGTTATTGGAGGAGAAGAAGCCGCACAAGTATCCTTGACTTGGACTACAAACCAACAACTTGCTAATGTATCCGTAACACCCGATGGGACCAATACCAACTGGACCATTTCTGGACCAACCAACAATATTCTCGTAGCGACTGACTACCCCTATAAAATCAATATATTCAGGCCAGGAACTTGCGTTGATCCTGTAGGCTTCACGGGCACAATCAGAGTAATTCCAGGTCCACAAATCGATGGTAATTTTATACAATTAAATGATATAACGAATGTAAGTTGTAAGGGTGGAACAGACGGTTCCATTATCATTCCTGTTTCTCCAACCATTGAATTTGAAAAAAGAATAAAAGGGGGACAGCTTGCAGCAAAACAGACCGATTCCGTAACTATTTCTGCAACAAGTAATTTGAGTGGTGGTAATATCATCAGAGTATTTATTGATGGAAACTCCTTTGAAGCGGTTGCAGGAGCAGGCCAAACAACATCAACTGTTCTACAGAGTTTAGCCGATCAGATTAATTTTGGAGTTAACTCCTCTAAGGTGGATGTATTTGCCTCTGTAATCAATACTCCCGCTTTGAGAATTGAAGCCGATACGGCAGGTATTGGGTTTACTGTATCCGGAACTACTGTTATATCGGGAACTAACACAATAACGACCCTGGTTAGTTCAGTAGTGAGCAATGTCGCTCTCAATTATACTTTCAATTGGTACAACTCCAGCAATTTATTGGTTGGAAACCAGGCTTCTTTAGAAAACGTTACCGCTGGAGACTATACTCTTGAAGTCTCCATCAACTCTTGTGTGGCAAATACAGTATCCTTCACTATTGAAGAACCTGACGCGTTGACGGTCTCCTACACGGCCTGTCAAGGGGTGCTTTCTGCGACTGTTTCGGGTGGAGTTGCACCCTATACCCTTACGCTTTTTGATGCCAATAATGCACAAATTGATCAAGTAAACAGCAACGGAGGAAAAAGATACACCGGTCTGGCAGCGGGAGCCAATTATCGATTGGAGGTTTTGGATAGCTCTTGCGCACAAATGCAATTTATCAACATCCTTATGCCCTATGGATTGAACTTTGATGTGAGTAAAACTCGAGTCGTTGATGATTATTGCCGTGAAAGTCCAACAAATCTGGGAGGAGGAAGTATAGAAATGGATATCAATGGAATGGCTTTCACGGGTGGTTCTGATCAATTCAGCTTCATATGGGTAGGGCCCAATAATTATTCCAATAGCACTATGAACATATCCAATCTCGTTCCTGGGGTGTATACCGTTACAGTTACAGACAACCAATTGGGATGTGATGATACACAAACATTTACTGTAGGTGGCCCCGCCGCTACCCTAACTGTTGCGGATTCGGGAATTACAACACCCGCCCCTGTAGCTGGCAAGATTACTTTAAACTGTCATGGCGAAGAAGTCAAAATGGCTGTTCAAGCCGCCGGAGGTATGTTTAACAATTACACATATACATGGTTTAGAAATGGAGTACAAATTGCCAGTGGAGCTCAAAATAGTTATACAACCACCCAAACTGGTGTTTATTCCATTATAGCTGAGGTAAATTTCCCTAACGACCCCAACTTGCTTCCCGCTCATATCAATTCGACAAGTGATATGTATTGTGAAGCCACTACCTCTTTTACAATTGAGGGACCAACTGCAATGATAGTTACCGAAATAAACAGCAAAAGAATTATTCCCGCATGTTCGAATGATGGTGCACAACTCGTGTTCAATGTAATAGGAGGAAGCGACAACAGTGGCCCCTATACATTAACGCTTCAAGGCGGAACTCTAACAGGCAGTTCAGCAAACGCTACATCGAGAGAAATTACCATTTCTAATATTGACACCAATAATATCGGAACCATTTCCAATTATACGATTAGTAACGCTAATGGCTGCTCATACAGCGGTACATTCAACACTCCTATAACACTACCCAACTATGAGGAGCTGGCTTTCCAAGTGACTACCACTGATTTTGATTGTGCTCAGAGTCAACAGGGCAGTGTGGAATTTTCCTTAGCTAAAGGATCACCCGATCTTTCCACCTTGGGAATTAGAATTGAATCGACCGTACTCAACTACAATTATTTTACCAATTGGGCCAATGCTTCGGCTGGGGGTGGAAACCCTACCATAAGCCTACCCAGAGCAGGAACATACACGTATAAAATTATTGGAACCCCTGTATCGGGCAATACTACCAGTACAGCCATTTGCGATATAGATTCAGGGAGTTTCGAAATTAAAGATAATGCCGGCGATCAATTGATTCTTAATGACATTAAAACCACTCAACCCGGATGTGGGGTAGAGACTGGGTTGATTCAACTCGTTTTTGAAGAATCTACAATCCCTCCTTCCCTCGAAATCAATTGGGAAAAATTAATAACCACAACGACAAGTTCCTCCACCACTCAAGAATGGAAAGTACTCCCTAGTAAAAATGGGAACCTTACCGTAAGTGGTTTAGAAAATGGATCTTATCGTGCAAAAATCAATGCTAATACGGGAGGACTTTGTGGAAACGATAATTTTACCACTCGCTCCATTATCATTGGAAATTCTGCCGGTATAATCGTAAAAAATATTAGATACGAAGAAGCCTCACGGGATTGTAATGATGTGACTGACTTCTTATACGATATAAAATTTACTTTGGAAAACAATCTTGCAGACACCTCTGGTAACGGTTTAGAAATTGTTCTTACAAAAATTAGTAATTATGGAAAACCATTCAATACAACCTATCAATCCGCAAATTTAAACCCCAACAATGCTTCCAATGGTGGTAGCGGAGCCTATACTATATCAGATGTGCCTTTCGGAGAATATCAAATGGTCGTAAGGGAAACTGGAACTGCAACCCAAACCGTTTGTGAAACCAACCAAGCCATTTTCATCCCAGAAATTCAGTCGCTTGAATATGTTGGAGAATTAGAATATGTGTTGGACAACTGTACTGGCAAAATTGATATTACTGCCGATGTTCAAGGTGGAGTTCCTTTTATTTCGGCTAGTGGAGACTCTTTCTACAGTTATTCATGGACTTTAGATTTAGGAGGGGGTAACACTTTCAATTATATTGGAAAAGACATCACGATCAGTCAAGCAGGAGATTTATACCTAACGATTTCTGACAGTAGCGGATGTAAAATAAATGTCACCGAAACCACTCCTATTAAAATTACCGAAAATATTACACCTTACGAAATTATAGCGGCTCTCCCCAGTGGTGAATTCTCTGAAGAACCTTCATGTCAGAATTCCAAGAGAGACGATGGAAAAATAAAATTTGAAGTTACGGGAGGAGAATCTCCTCTTGGAAGTCAGTACCCCTACGAAATCATTTGGGAAAAATACGATGCCTCTACTGGAAATTATAATATTCAAGATGGGACCAATGGGCAAGACAATCTATACATGCAAACCTTTTCCAATAATCTAACTCCTGGACAATATAAGATTAGTGTAGCTCCCCTCAACTGGGACTGTGTTGGGGTAAATCCATACGAATCTATAGGTGCCATTGAATACATTACAGTTGCTCAAAATGAAGATCTGGTTATCACCAACGGTCCTGTTATTGACGTTAGTGAATATGACTTTTCGGATCCCAATCAGCTTACCATTTGTGAAGTTGGAGGCGCGGGATATTTATACATAAAGGTTTTTGATAATTATGAAGGAACACTCAATTTTTATTATCCTACCCAAAATACTTTGGTTCCCCATGAAAAGATTGACAATACCTCCTATAAAATCCAAATATCCTCCTCTATTGCTGTTGGCGATCTGACGGTGGAAAATGAAGAAGGATGTAAAATATCGAAGGAAATTAGACTCGAAATCGGGACACCCAATTTCAGTTACAGTTCTCTAAACTCTCAGATTACTGGTAATTCAACACAAACTCAAATGCCATTGATTTTGGCGAGAGAGGAAGTTACTTTCACCAACACCTCCAGCGGTACCTTCTCCTATGTAGAATGGGACTTTGGAGATGGAAGTCCTGTTGAACGATACATTCCATTGGCGGGATCCACATCACCAGTAACCCACATTTATGGTATCTCCGGCACCTATTATGCCAAACTGAGGTTGTACAACGCAGTGGGTTGTTATCAAGAAGTCATCAAAACATTGATGGTTGGAAAAGGCTATAATATTCTTGTTCCTAATGTCTTCACCCCCAACGGAGATACCTATAATGACACGTTCAGACCCTTATTCAGCGGATTCAACTCCATTCAAATGAACATATACGATTACCGAGGCAATATGTTGTACATGGAAGAATCACTTTCTGATCCAGCAAAACCATTCCAACCTATTAGCCTGACCGGGTGGAGTGGAGATGTAGCAACAGAATCCCCCTATTACATCTACTCCGTTTACGGCGTAACCTTATTCGGAAACATAGAAGTGCAAAAAAGTGGAACATTTATAATGATCAAATGATGCGTATCAACAGCTTCATACTAACAATCGCAGTTTTTGCCTTTTCATTCAAAGGGAATGGACAGGAAGACCATATTGTTAATCAAGCCAAGTTTTTACAAAAATCAAATGCTAGTTTTTTTGGGATGAACCAACTCAATAGGGTTGGTGTGCTCTACAATAGTCTCAAAATTAACGAAGCCACTTCTATGGATAATAAATATGCTTTTGGCGCTATTTCCTTTCAAGATAAAAATTTCACTATTGGTGTAGATGTAAATTCTTTCAGTTTGGATGAAATAGGACTCTCATCTTCCCTCGCCAGCTTAAACTATATCTATAAAATTCAGTTAACCAATTACACCTATTTTCTCCCAGCAGTAACCATTGGTCTGGGAAGTTCAAGAATTAACGTAGAAAATTTGATATTCGAAGATCAATTGAATACCAACACAGGATTCATCAGTTCTGAATCTATTGATCCACTGGCGCCTATCATCGGTGGGGTAAACTATTACGATTTAGGGGCCTCTTTCATCATTCACAATGAATTTTATATGATAGGACTGAGTCTCAAACACCTCAACAAACCGAATATATCTTACAACAAAGAAGCTCCCGTTGTCAAACCTATTTCCATTGGTTTACAAGGGGCATATGAATTCAATATCAACCCTTATGAAAGAAGTCTTTTACCCCGATATTCATACCTGTTTACGTATTTAAACATAAAAAAATATGGCGAATCGATATACTTCGCTTTGGGAGAAGAATTCCAACTGGGCCCCTTCTCTGTCGGATTAACTCAACAAGGAGGTTCTGTCAGCTCTTTTTCAATCAATAATATTGGAATTACTACCGGCTTAGCTTTCGAAAACTTCGACTTTGGTCTGCACTATAATTTCCAAAACCAAAAACCTGGGAGTGTGTTTTCTCCAAGTATATTTGAATTCAGTATCATATTTGATTTTAGTATTTACCGTCGAAACAACAGAGGTTTGAATAAAAAACTACAAATCGACAATTACTATTAATCGATTACTTTTCCAAAAATCCTTTTTCGATCATCCAATCGTCGTTGTATATTTTTCCGATATAACGACTACCGGAATCGTGGAGTAAAACCACGACAACATCATCTGCACTGAAGTGGTCTTTCAATTGCAAAACCCCCTTAATCGCAGCTCCACATGAGTTTCCCGCAAAAATACCCTCCTCACGAGCCAGTTTTCGAGTAAAAAGAGCTGCGTCCTTATCGGTAACCTTTTCAAAACGATCAATGAGTTTAAAATCCACATTTTCAGGAAGAATGTCCTCTCCTATCCCTTCGGTAATATAGGGATAGATTTCGTTTTCATCAAAAATACCCGTCTCATGATACTTTTTGAAAACAGAACCATAGGTATCGATTCCAAATATTTTAATATCAGGATTTTTTTCTTTTAGGTATTTAGCCACACCCGAAATGGTACCTCCAGTGCCTACGCCCACCACAAAATGAGTAATTTTTCCCTCCGTTTGCTCCCATATTTCGGGCCCAGTCTGCTCATAGTGTGCTACACTATTAGAAGGATTATCATACTGGTTTACATACCAAGAATTGGGTGTTTCCTCCGCCAATCGTTTGGATACACTGTAATAGGAACGTGGATCATTGGGAGCGACCGCTGTAGGGCAAACCACAACCTCAGCCCCCATGGCACGTAAAACATCAAACTTCTCTTTGGATTGTTTGTCATTGGATACGCACACCAATCGATATCCTTTAACAATGGCGGCCAACGCCAATCCCATTCCGGTATTTCCTGAAGTGCCTTCTATAATAACCCCACCAGGTTGAAGACGCCCATCGGCCTCTGCATCTTCCACCATTTTTAAGGCCATTCGGTCCTTGACCGAATTACCAGGATTAAAGCTTTCAATTTTGGCCAAAACCAATGCAGGAATAGATTCAGTGATCCTATTCAACCTAACCATGGGTGTGTTCCCTATGGTCTCTAAAATATTGTTGGAGTAATTCATGAAAATTGTTTCAATACAAAGATACCATATACTTTGCAAAAAGGAAATAAACTATCGAAATCGTAATACCCTTGCCGGGCTGATGGAACTTATGATCATAGAGGGAATCCAAAGCAAGAAACTACTCACCCCTAAAAAGCCTAAATTCAACCCCAAAAAATCCCAGAATTCAATAGAAACGGGGGCGATATATACATAATAAGTCTCTGGATCCAAACGGATCCAACCCCAATACTTTTGGGTTAAATAGAAAAGAATCCCCACCAAATTTCCCCAAAATAAACCTTGACTCATAATGGTGACTCCATTGTATAAAAATACTTTCTGAATCAATCGATTTCCAGCGCCTAAGGATTTAAATAAACCGATCATGTTGGAACGTTCCAAAATTAAAACCATCAAAGCAGTGGACATATTGATCACCCCAACCACAATCATGACAATAATGATGATCAAAATATTGAAATCAAAAAGAGAAATCCATTGAAAAATGGTAGCATATTGGCGGTTGATCTCAATCACATCCATTTCCGAAGGAAGTTTGAGGTAGATCGAAGAGCCTGCCTTTGTCGCTGCATTGAGGTCGGTAGTAAAAACCTCATAGGCACCGATTTGATCCTCCTCCCATTGATTGATCCGCTGAATGTGACGCAGGTCGCCCAAAACAAAGTTTTCATCAAAATCAGGAAAACCCGACAAAAACATACCCACCACTTTGAACTTTCTCACATTGGGCAATTGCTGATTTTGAGAATTCTGAAAATAAGCCGTAAGTTCATCTCCCAAATCGACGGACAAACGCCGGGCAATTCGCTGTGACAAGAGTATTTCGTTTGATGTTTTTTCTCCCAAAACAGGAAAACGTCCTTCCACCAAAAAACCCTTCAATTTTTCCCATTGGTACTCTCTACCTACCCCTTTGAGAATTATCCCCTCAAATTGATCGGTAGACTTTAAAAGCCCTCCCTTTAGAGCAACTCGATGAACCTGGGTGACCCCCTCCTCGCTTTTCAACATTTCGAGCGTATGAGGTTCATCTTTTATCGGTAGTATCGAAATCTGAGATTCGCTATTTTCGAAAGGAGTAACAACCAAATGACCATTAAGAGCCACCGTTTTATTTTGTATCTCCTTTTGTAACCCCTTGCCTGTTGCCACAGCAATCAAAATCATTGACATACCCAATGCCACCGCTACCTTGGCAATTTTAATAATCTGTACAGAAACACTACCTTTGTGATAAGGATCAAATCGCATCCTTTTTGCGATAAAAAAGGGTAAATTCAAATTAAATGTGTTTAGTGAAAGGCATACTCAAAATTACGTTTTTATTTTTTCTTTTTGGGGGAGTGCTTCCCCTCCTTCACGCACAAAATAATATCGTCCCAGGAGCAGCTCAATTCGACAACTACCTCCAAAAATTGGTGGGAGAAAATGTAGGAATTTTAGCCCATCAAGCCAGTCGAGTAGGCAAAACCCATCTGGTCGATTCCCTATTGGCTTTAAATATCCATATCAAAAAAGTATTCGCACCCGAGCACGGATTCAGAGGAGATGCCGATGCTGGTGAAACCGTTGCAGACGAAAAAGACATCCAAACAGGACTTCCCATCTTATCTCTTTATGGAAACAATAAAAAACCCTCTCCCGAAAGTTTAGAAGGTATTTCTGTCATGCTGTTCGATTTACAAGATGTAGGCGTAAGGTTTTACACCTACCTTTCTACCTTGCACTACATGATGGAGGCTTGTGCCGAAAAGGGAATTTCATTGATCATTCTGGACCGACCCAATCCCAATGCTCATTATACCGATGGCCCCGTTCTGGAAGAGGATTGCAAAAGCTTTGTAGGCATGCACCCTGTGCCAATTGTACCTGGAATGACCATTGGAGAATACGCCCAAATGATCAACGGAGAAAGATGGCTGAACGCTGAAATTCAATGCGATCTGAAAGTCGTGCCTTTAAAAAACTACACCCATCAAACGCCCTACGAAATTCCGTTAAGACCCTCCCCCAACCTACCCAACGCGCATTCTATTGCGCTCTACCCCAGTTTGTGTCTTCTCGAACCTACCGCAATCAGCGTGGGAAGAGGAACAGAAATGCAGTTTCAAATATTGGGGCATCCCAAATTACCCAAGACGATCTTTACATTTACTCCACAGCCCAATTACGGTGCCAAAAATCCTAAACTAAAAGGCCAGCTTTGTTATGGTCTAGATTTAAGAAACTTTGATCGACCAAAAAGAATAGAATTGCAATGGTTAATCCAGTCGTATAGGAACTTCCCCGACAAAGAAAATTTTTTTAAAAAGGGGTTTTTCAGGATTGCAGGGAATAAAAAGCTGCAAAAACAATTGGAACAAGGAATGAGTGAAAATCAAATTCGAAAAACCTGGGAAAGCGATTTAAAGGAATTCAAAAAAATCAGAAAAAAGTACTTGATCTATCCCTAAACCGCTCCAAAATGACCCAAAAAAAAGATGTCTTTGGAACTGCTCTATGGGAATTCCACCAATCCCCCAACCATCAAGAACTCATTACATGGACCAGTTGGACAGAAGAGGACCCAGTACCCCTCAGCTATTTTTTTAGAACATTTGACCAAATGCCCCCTCTGGAACAAAAAGCGCTGGAATTAGCCCGCGGAAGAGTGCTCGACGTAGGATGTGGTGCAGGTGGACATAGTCTGTACTTGCAAAATCAAAAAAAATTAGACCTAGTGGGTCTTGACAACTCCACCGGGGCCATCAAGACTGCATCCGAAAGGGGGGTAGTCAATACCGTAAATCAATCTATTTTTGATTATCAACAGGACACCTTCGATACTCTATTGCTTTTAATGAATGGATCGGGAATATGCGGTAAATTGAAAAAGCTAAAACCCTTACTTCAAAAACTGAAATCTTTGCTCAATCCCGAGGGACAAATACTTCTGGATTCTTCAGATTTGATTTATTTATTCGACCAAACCCCTGAAGGGGAAAAAATAATCCCTGCCTCAAAATATTATGGCGAACTGGAATACGGAATTCGATTTGGAGATCTCACCGAGACGTTTCCTTGGCTTTATGTTGACTTTGATCTATTGAGCCATACGGCCGAGCAAGTAGGATTAACTGCCCATAGGGTTATGGAAGGAAATAATTGGGATTACTTAGCCCGATTGACTAAGGAATATTGAGATACTTATGGGTTTGTAAGGAAACTTTCCAATGGGTATTTTTCATCACATAATCCACTATCAAAGGCATCATTTTCTCGCGCTTACTCCATTCGGGCTGAAGGTATAACTTACAATGCTGCCCTACTTTTTGTGCCTGTTGTTCGGCAAAATTCAAATCATCTGTATTGTGAATGATCATTTTCAATTCATCGGCGCGATCATAAGCCGCTTCATGGGGGAGTTTGTTTTTCTTGGGAGACAAACAAAACCAATCCCATTGACCCGACAAAGGGTAAGCGCCCGAGGTTTCTATATGGGTATTCATCGCTAGCGATTTCAACCCTTGAGTAAGGGGGTCCATATTCCACATCAGAGGCTCTCCACCTGTTACCACTATAGTATCGGAGTAATTTTTCGCTGTTTTAATAATTTCATCCACTGGGGTAGGAGGATGTGATTTGGGATTCCAACTTTCTTTGACATCACACCAATGGCACCCTACATCACACCCTCCTACCCTGATAAAATAAGCGGCACTTCCCTTATGATATCCCTCACCTTGTAGGGTATAGAATGCCTCCATCAACGGAAGGAGAGTTCCTTCGGCCAGCATTTTAGCTTGCGTTTTAATGTCCATTAAAGCAAAGATAAACCATAGCTTCACAAACTGTAAACAAAAAAAAGGTATATTTGAGAGAGCCTCAAAAAATGACTAATTGAAAACCCTATGAAGGCTTGGCACCAATTTATTGATAAGATTTTTTTAACGGTTTTTTCCGATAAAAATCAAAAGAAAGTGGAACGTGCCACCTTGTGGTTGTCCATGATCGGTTTCATCATTCATTTGATTCTTATCTATGCCAAAAAATATGCTTGGTTTGAGGTGCCTTTCGAAAGCAGTCTTTTGATCGACCCCATTTCATCTATTTATACCCCATTTTCCATCATCCTGGTCTATGAAATCTACCTTTTGGTAGTCAATCTCCCTCGATCGTTTACCACTTCGGTTTCCAAACAGTTTGAAATCATCTCACTGATCCTCATTCGAAGAATTTTTGCAGACATCCCCAAAATCGATTTAAATGCCAACTGGATGAATACCCAAGAAAATGTCCAATTGATTTATGATGTTTTGGGAGTATTGATCATTTTTTTTCTGATTTTTCTCTTCAACAAAGCGAGGTCTCGATTGCCTGTATTGCCCATCAATCCCAATATTCAAAGTTTTGTCGCTTCCAAAAAAATAGTCAGTCTTTTTTTACTACCCATATTAATCCTTACCTCATTGGTCAGTATTTTCAATTGGATTTATGGACTGATGTATCTTCAATTAACTACAGATATCAATGCCATATTTTATAACGAATTTTTCACCATTCTTATTTTGGCAGACGTACTCATCCTCCTCCTCTCTTTTCAATATACCGAGCGTTATAGTCAGCTTATTCGAAACACTGGGTTTGTGATTTGCACCATATTGATCAGGCTTTCCTTTGGAGTATCCGGGCTTACCAATGTAATCCTAATTATTTCAAGTGTTGCCTTTGGCTTGTTGATACTCACCATTTACAACATGGAAGAAAATCCACTGATAAAAAAAAGAAGTTAACGAATTAAGATACCGACTTTCGCTCGCAAGAGAGCAAAGTATTCTGCAACAGCATGGCAATGGTCATGGGACCAACACCTCCAGGTACAGGGGTAATATAACTCGATTTTTTAGCCACTTCGTCAAAAGCCACATCTCCTTTGATGACATAACCTTTGGGATGAGACGCATCCGAAACTCGAGTGATTCCAACATCTATAACAATAACGCCCTCCTTGACCATATCGGCTTTTAAAAATTCGGGAATACCCAGAGCAGAAACGATAATATCCGCCTTTTGTGTCAGTTCTTTGATGTTTTGGGTTCGGCTGTGAGCAAGAGTAACAGTAGCATTACCGGGTTTCCCTTTTTGACTCATCAAAATACTGATGGGTCTTCCTACAATATGACTCCTGCCGATCACTACACAGTGTTTTCCAGAAATATCAATCTCATTTCTTCTCAACATCTCCATGATTCCAAAAGGAGTAGCAGGAATAAAAGAGTCCATTTCCAGAGCCATACGACCAAAGTTGGAAGGATGGAAGCCATCAACATCTTTTTTAGGATCGACTGCCAGCAAAATTTTCTCCTCATCAATATGCTTGGGAAGAGGGAGTTGTACGATATAACCATCTAAGGTATCATCATTATTAAGCTCTTTTATTTTTGACAGCAAAGCCTGTTCGGTAATAGAACTCTCCAAACGTATGAGGGTGGACTTGAAACCCACTTGCTCGCAAGAACGAACTTTACTCCCTACATAGGTAAGGCTGGCTCCATCATTTCCCACCAAAATTGCGGCCAAATGAGGGATTTTTTGCCCTTTTTCCTTCCGCAGGCCAACGGCTTGCTTGATTTCTTCTTTGATTTCTTGGGATATTTTTTTTCCGTCCAGTATTTCCATAATCTATTTAGATCCTTGAAGCATTTGCATCATTTGCTTTCCCTTTCCGCCCTGCATCATCTTCATCATTTTACTCATTTGTTCAAATTGTTTGATCAATTGATTGACCTCACTAATGTCCCTACCGCAACCTTTTGCAATTCTAATTTTTCTACTGTGATTGAGCAAACTGGGCTGCGACCGCTCTTTGGGAGTCATCGAGCCAATGATGGCCTCTATGTATTTAAACGAATCGTTATCAATATCCACATCTCCCATCATTTTTCCAGCACCGGGGATCATTCCCATCAAATCCTTCATGTTTCCCATTTTCTTCAATTGCTGTATTTGGGAAAGGAAATCGTCAAAACCAAATTGATTTTTAGCAATTTTTTTATTGATTTTTCGGGCTTGCTCCTCATCAAATTGCTCCTGAGCTCTTTCTACCAGCGAAACTACATCTCCCATACCTAAGATTCGATCGGCCATCCGCTCGGGATAAAACACATCCAAGGCTTCCATTTTCTCTCCTGTTCCAATAAACTTTATCGGTTTATGGACTACCGATTTGATCGACAACGCTGCTCCACCTCGTGTATCTCCATCGAGTTTGGTCAATATAACGCCGTCAAAATTTAGCGTTTCATGAAAGGCTTTTGCCGTATTTACAGCATCTTGTCCCGTCATGGCATCCACCACAAAAAGGGTTTCTTGAGGTTTTACCGATTGGTGAATGTCTGAAATCTCTTTCATCAAAACTTCATCTACGGCCAATCGACCTGCCGTATCAATGATTACCACATCGTAGTTTTGCTGTTGGGCTTGTTTTAGGGCCGCCTGAGCAATCTTAACTGGATTTTTCTCATCGAGATCCATGTAAACAGGAACATCAATTTGTTTTCCAAGTACCCCCAACTGGTCTATGGCAGCAGGACGGTACACATCACAGGCAACCAGTAAAGGTTTTTTGTTTTTTTTGTTTTTGAGATATAAGGCCAGTTTCCCGCTAAAAGTAGTTTTACCCGACCCTTGCAAACCCGACATCAAAATAACCGATGGCTTTTCAGTTAGTGTCAATTCTTCTGCACTACTGCCCATCAGTTCTGTCAATTCATCTTTGACGATTTTAACCAATAGCTGCCCCGGCTGAAGACTGGTCAGTACTTTCTGACCCAGGGCCTTTTCCTTGATTCGATTGGTGAATTCCTTGGCAATTTTAAAATTTACATCCGCATCCAACAAAGCCCTTCTCACCTCTTTAAGGGTTTCGGCTACGTTGATTTCGGTGATTTTTCCGTGCCCTTTTAAAAGTTTAAAGGCACTCTCCAATTTATTACTTAGGCTATCAAACATGGGTTGAGTATTTTGATAGGAACAAATTTACTGTTTTCAATTCTATTTGAAACCCTGAAGCATCATCCATTTTTGTGTTTCATCAAACCCATCACTACGGTGTGCGGGAAGGTGATTGCAGCCAAAAAAGAAAAAAATAAAGGCATAAAGTAATCTGCTTCGAAATCTATATAACGATAGACACAATACAAAGAGACCAGGGAAGCCAACCAGTAAATTATCGAGCTTTTCAGGTATTTGACAAAAGAACTCATGCTCATCTCACCGTACAGATATTTGAGCTGATCCAATAAAGAAGGTAAGCTGTGCCATACCACAAAATAAAACGCAAAAGCAAACATCAACGAACCCACATAAAAAATACCTCCCAAAAGCAAAAGCAACAAGCATTCTTTAATGAACTCTCGTCTTATACTGGGGGTTGCTAACATGGCAATGCACAGCAATGCCCCCAGACTCATAAGGGTGTACAGAAAAACTTCAAAATTCAATCGGTAACCCGATATTTTTTCAATAACCTCAACTACAGATTCGTATTGAAGCGTAAACATCAAAAAAAAGATAAAAGCACCATACAATATATAGAAGGCAAAGTGGAAAGGGCTCATTAGCAAACGATCTTCCCAGTGCTGCTCGCCAAAATGATAGCTGCTAAACATCACAAATAAGAGTAATGCTAAGGCCGGGAGCAAAAAAAAGAAGACTGCCCCGATCAAAACGACTCCTATATACAGAACAACTGACTTAAAGTAAAGCCGATTGAACTTTCCTTCAAAATTTTTAGCAATTATTTCAAGATCATTTGCACCGTGCAAAATACCCAAAGTGAATACGAAAAACGCCCCTATCAAATCAACTAAACTATTTGACAATGAAGGTACAAGCAGAATAAATAAAAAAGTTGCTATACTGCTAATTTGGAAATATTTGGTAGCAAGAGATATCAATTCATTAAAATTTTTACTAAAAAATTTATATTAATATAGTAAGTAAGTTTAATTTTTTTTAAATTTACCTAAACAAAATAAATAATTAATTTAATTATGGAAAATCTTTTTAATTTATCAGCTGTAGCCCCTGCGATGGCTACAGACGATTATGTAGGGTTCACATTCTTTGTAGGATGTATGGCAATGATGGCAGCATCAGCGTTTTTCTTCCTTTCATTGAGCTCATTTGACAACAAATGGAGAACTTCTATTTTGGTATCAGGTTTGATTACCTTTATCGCTGCAGTACACTATTGGTACATGAGAGACTACTGGGCCACAAACGCCACCTCTCCAACTTTCTTTCGTTATGTAGATTGGGTGTTGACAGTGCCATTAATGTGTGTAGAGTTCTATCTGATTCTTAGAGCAGCTGGAGCTACTAAATCCTTGATGTGGAAACTTATTTTCCTTTCTGTAATCATGTTAGTAACAGGTTATTTCGGAGAAGCAGTTCACACAACAGGTAATGGTCCTGCTGTATGGGGTCTTATCTCTGGTTTGGCTTATTTCGCTATTGTATTTGAAATCTGGAAAGGTGGAGCTGCTAAGCTTGCGGAAGCGGCTGGTGGAGCCGTACTTTCTGCTCACAAAACACTTTTGAAGTTTGTATTCATCGGGTGGGCGATCTATCCTATTGGATACATGGCAGGTACTGAAGGATGGTACAGCGGTATCTTTGGTGGTCTTCCTATGGACGTTATTTATAACGTTGGGGATGCGATCAACAAAATCGGATTCGGTTTGGTTGTTTACAACTTGGCTGTTAGTTCCAAATAGTTTCAAAAGCAGCAGTCTGACTGCTCAATTTAAAAAATCGCTCTTCGGAGCGATTTTTTTTTACATACTATCGGGCAAAGGGATGCCCAACAAACCACAGGCTGATTCAATATTGTTTGCTACGGCTTGGCAAAGTAATAAGCGTAGGGATTGTAACTCTTGATCTTGTTCGCCAAATACACTTACATTTTGGTAAAAAGAATTAAAAAGCTTGACCAAGTCGAACAAATAATTGGCCACCAAAGCAGGACTGTATTGCTCTCCAGCAGTCCTAATCAAGGTGGGATAGGTGCTTAAATGTTTGAGGATTTCTTTTTCTTTATCCACCAAATTCAAATCGAGATTGAGTTGGAGCTCCCCCTCTACCTTTCGTATCAACGATTGAATCCGAGCATAGGCATACTGAATAAAAGGACCCGTATTGCCATTAAAATCGACTGAAGCCTCAGGATCAAACAATATTCTCTTTTTGGGGTCAACCTTTAAGATAAAATACTTCAAAGCCCCCAAACCTATTTTTTGATAAAGCGCCTCTCTTTGCTCCTCGTCGAGACCTTCAATTTTTCCGTGTTCAGCAGCAATTTTACCTGCTGTATTTTTCATTTGATCGATCAGATCATCGGCATCGACTACAGTACCTTCTCGGCTTTTCATTTTACCACTGGGCAAATCCACCATACCATAACTCAGATGAAATAAGGATTCGGCCCAAGAATAGCCCAATTTTTTCAATACCAAAAACAACACCTTAAAATGATAATCCTGCTCATTCCCTACCGTATATACCATACCCTCTACTTTGGGATGATCACTAACCCGTTGGGTCGCCGTACCAATATCTTGTGTCATATATACCGCAGTTCCATCTGAACGTAACAACAACTTTTCGTCCAAACCTTCATCGGTGAGATCAATCCATACCGATTCGTCTTCCTGCTTATAAAAAACCCCTTTATCCAATCCCTGTTCAATAATGGATTTTCCCAACAAATAGGTTTCACTCTCGTAATAATAAGAATCAAAATCAATACCCAGTTTGTGGTAGGTTGACTCAAAACCCTCATACACCCACTGATTCATTTGTGCCCAGAGTTTTCTTACTTCGGGATCGTTATTCTCCCACTCTCTAAGCATTTGCTGGGCTTCCAACAGTAATGGAGCTTCTTTTTCGCTTGCTGCCTCAAATTTCCCCTGAGCTACCAATTGGGCTACTTGCTCACGGTATTTTTTTTCGAACAATACATAATATTTTCCAACCAGTTGATCGCCTTTTAAACCCGAACTTTCGGGGGTTTCTACCCCACCATAGCGCTGCCAAGCCAACATTGATTTACAAATATGTATGCCTCGGTCGTTGATGATTTGCGTTTTGATCACATGATGACCATTGGCTTCCAAAATTTTGGACACCGAATCGCCCAAAAGATTGTTCCTGATGTGACCTAAGTGTAAAGGTTTATTGGTATTGGGAGAAGAAAACTCTACCATCACCGTAGGTGCGTCCGAGCCGGGCTTAATATGACCGTAATGGGGTAGCTTGAGAAACGCTTCTAAAAATCTTAAATAATAAGCTTCTGAAATGGTGAGGTTTAAAAAACCACTCACCACATTGAAGTGCGAAACTTCTTTGGTCTGCTCCACTAAGTAAGCCCCTATTTTTTCTCCCAAAACCATGGGATTTTGACGGGTCAATTTTAACAAAGGAAAGAGCACCAAAGTAATGTCTCCCTCAAAATCTTTTCTGGTGGCCTGAAATTCAAGCTTTGGATCCAATAGATCATATGCTGAACAGAGATGATCTGAGACCGATTGGGAAAGTGATTGTTCTAAGGATTCCATATAAAGGGCAAAGATAATTATAAACCCTTTTGGGGAGGATTCCACGATGATTTTTATTTAACGATCCTGCTGCTGTTTGAAATGAACATGAAATGAAACGTCTATACTAATTTTTTAAATACACAGCGGAGTGATGATTAATCTCATAAATTCCTTTCGTATAGTGAGTGGTAAAAACATAAACATATGAAAACAAAAATACCCCCGTAAAAGAAAAACACCAGCCTTGAGTGTCTCTAAATCTTCAAGGCAATGGTAAATCTAAATCTTTTTACCCTGCAAAAAATTACGTTTAAATCATCTGCTATTTGAGACCAATGAGTGGCTTCCCCGAAACCAACTAAAAATGATTTCTCCATCGATATTCAGGAAGCATAATGAACCGTTTGGGTATCAAATCCTCCCAAGGGATTCAGCCTTGATAGGAAAAAACATTCGCTTTTGATGAATTCATTATCATTTAAAAAAGAGTATATTAAATTGATTTTCAGTTTATTATATGATTTTAACATAAAATGGATAAACGCCATAATTGAAAACAAAGTGATGCAATCCGTATATTCAAGTAACCGAAAGAAAACAAACATGGCAGAGACTATTTGAAACGGAGTGGTACACTTCTGATCTGATCCGCCAACCCTCGGTGTTGGGGTTGATCTCTCGATAGAAATGTTGGGGATGCTTCAACCGTAAAACAATTTTCAATTGGGGAGGGGGCGATTGCGGTAGGCATACAGAGGGCCAATGCATCTAGCTTTGCCGAATTTGTACATCCTGACAATACGAAAACTTTAGAGAGCGATCTGCGTGAACTGGCATAGATTTGTAATTTAGTTCAATTAAACCTCATTATGGAACATCATCCAAATCAAAGCGATTCCAAACAAAATCTCAAGATTGCCTTTTTTGTGAATTTGGGATTTACCCTCTTTGAGTTGATAGGGGGTTATTATTTTAATAGTGTGGCCATAGTTTCTGATGCCATCCACGATTTGGGGGATAGTTTCTCCTTGGGTACTGCATTGTATTTAGATAAAAAATCAAAAAAAGAAG
>JAURMQ010000038.1 GCA_030830625.1 Flavobacteriaceae bacterium | reverse complement strand
TCAATATTTTTGAAATCAAACGTCCCGAATTGGATGCCCACTTAGTAGCCGCCAGTGTGGCCCGTCAGATTGAGAGTAGAATCTCTTACCGTCGTGCCATCAAAATGGCCATCGCTGCCTCTATTCGTATGAATGCCGAAGGAATTAAAATTCAAATTTCCGGTCGTTTGAATGGTGCAGAAATGGCGCGTTCCGAATCCTATAAAGAAGGAAGAATTCCTTTGTCAACTTTTAGAGCAGACATCGATTACGCCTTGGTAGAAGCCCACACCACCTATGGCCGTTTGGGGATCAAGGTATGGATCATGAAAGGTGAGGTCTTTGGAAAAAGAGAGCTTTCACCATTGGTCGGTATGTCTAAAAAGACAGGTGCTGCAAACAATAAAGGCGTTGGAGCTGGTGGACGCCAACCCAGAAGAAGAAACAACAATAATAGATAGGTAAAATGTTACAACCTAAAAGAACCAAATTCCGAAAAGCGCAAAAAGGTCGCATGAAGGGAATTTCCCAAAGAGGAAACCAACTCTCCAATGGTATGTTTGGCATCAAGTCTTTGGATTCAAAATTCATTACCTCCAGACAAATTGAAGCCGCAAGGATTGCCGCCACGCGATACATGAAGCGGGAGGGACAATTGTGGATCAAAATCTTTCCAGACAAACCCATTACCAAAAAACCTTTAGAAGTTCGTATGGGTAAGGGAAAAGGAGCTCCAGAATATTTTGTGGCCATCGTAAAGCCCGGTCGAATCATGTTCGAGATTGCCGGTGTCCCCTTAGACATCGCCAAGGAGGCTTTAAGATTGGCAGCTCAAAAATTACCTGTCAAAACTAAATTCATCATTGCTAGAGATTTTTAAGCATAATTTTAGAAGAAAATGAAAACATCAGAAATCGAAAAATTATCCCTTGAGGACCTGCAAGACAAATTGGCGGAGTACAAAAAACAGCTCTCCGATTTGAAGATGAATCATGCGGTAAGTCCGCTCGAAAACCCGTTGCAGATTAAATCGGCAAGAAGAGTTGTAGCCAGATTATTAACGGCTATTACCGCCAAGCAAAATCAAATGACCGCCTGAGGATATGGAAAATAGAAATTTAAGAAAAGAGCGTATCGGTATAGTGACCAGCAACAAAATGGAAAAATCTATTGTTGTTTCAGAGGTCAAAAGGGTAAAACATCCTATGTACGGTAAATACGTTTTAAAAACAAAAAAATACGTAGCTCACGACGATCTCAACGATTGTAATGTTGGAGATACTGTAAAAATAATGGAAACACGCCCTTTGAGTAAGTCAAAATGCTGGCGGTTGGTCCAAATAATAGAAAGAGCTAAATAATCATGTTACAACAAGAATCCAGATTAAAAGTAGCTGACAATACCGGAGCCAAAGAAGTTTTGGCGATTAGAGTATTGGGAGGAACCAAAAGGAGATACGCTTCCTTGGGAGACAAGATTGTGGTTACCGTAAAAGAAGCCTCTCCCTCGGGAACGGTCAAAAAAGGACAAGTATCTCAAGCAGTTGTTGTTCGAACCACCAAAGAGGTGCGTCGTGCCGATGGTTCTTATATTCGTTTCGACGACAATGCTTGCGTATTGTTGAATCCAACAGGCGAAATGAGAGGAACACGTGTGTTTGGACCCGTTGCCAGAGAGCTTCGCGACAAACAGTTTATGAAAATCGTATCATTAGCACCCGAGGTGCTTTAATCCTTTATTATGGGAAAGATAAAAATAAGAAGAGACGATAAAGTACGGGTCATTGCCGGCGAACACAAAGGTTCGGAAGGCAAAGTGGTTAAAATGATACGCGAAAAAAATAAGGCCATCGTTGAAGGCGTGAATTTGATCAAAAAACACGCCAAGCCCAGTGCCCAAAACCCTCAAGGTGGTATTATAGAAAAAGAAGCACCGATCCATATTTCTAACCTTTCTTTGATCACTAACGATGGGCAAGCCACTCGAGTAGGGTACAGAATGGAAGAAGGAAACAAGGTTCGTTTTGCGAAAAAAAATAATGAAGTAGTGTAATGAGTTATCAAGCAAGACTTAAGAAAGAATACAACGAACGCATCATATCGGCGTTGAAGGAAGAGTTTGGTTACGTGAATGTAATGCAAGTTCCCAAACTGGAAAAGATCGTCGTCAGTAGAGGTGTAGGCGGGGCTGTTGCCGACAAAAAATTAATTGATTATGCCCTCGACGAATTGACAGGCATTACCGGACAGAAGGCCGTGGCCACCATTTCCAAAAAAGACGTGGCTGCTTTCAAGTTACGTAAAGGAATGCCCATCGGTGCCAAAGTGACCCTAAGAGGAGAGCGTATGTTCGAATTCTTAGATCGTTTGGTCACTACGGCTTTACCCAGAGTAAGAGATTTTCAAGGGGTTAAAGCCAACGGTTTTGACGGAAGAGGTAATTACAATTTAGGAATTACCGAACAAATCATCTTCCCTGAAATTGATATAGATAAGGTAAATAAAATTTCAGGAATGGATATATCCTTTATAACGTCTGCCAAAACAGACAAAGAGGCAAAGTCATTGTTGAGTGAATTGGGATTGCCCTTTAAAAAGAGTTAATTATGGCTAAAGAATCAATGAAAGCTCGTGAGAGAAAAAGAGCTAAAACTGTTGCCAAGTACGCTGCAAAAAGAAAAGCCCTCAAAGAAGCTGGGGATCACGAAGCTTTACAAAAATTGCCGCGTAACGCTTCTCCAGTGAGAATGCACAACCGTTGTAAATTGACAGGTCGTCCAAAAGGATACATCCGTCAATTTGGAATATCAAGGGTAACGTTTAGAGAAATGGCCAACAAAGGATTAATTCCAGGAGTAACAAAAGCAAGCTGGTAATTCAATAATTAAAATATATGTTTACAGATCCTATTGCAGATTATTTGACCCGTATCCGAAATGCCAGTGCTGCTGGACATATGGTGGTGGATATCCCTGCTTCAAAATTGAAAAAAGAGATCACCAAAATATTATACGATCAAGGTTTCATCTTGAGTTATAAGTTTGAAGAAACCGATAATCACCAAGGTAATATCAAAATCGCTCTTAAGTACAATAAGATGACCAAAGAGCCCGTGATAAAAAAAATACAGAGAATCAGTACCCCTGGTTTAAGAAAGTATGCTTCCGCAGAAAGTTACCCTAGAATTTTGAATGGATTAGGGATCTCAATCGTCTCTACTTCAAAAGGAGTAATGACCGGAAAGCAAGCTTCGCTTCAGCATGTGGGGGGAGAATTACTTTGCTACGTATATTAAACAGAAGTAAAAAGAACAAAAATGTCTAGAATAGGTAACAATCCCATCAGTATCCCCGAAGGTGTCAGCATTGACATCCAAGCCGATAAAATCGTTGTTAAGGGAAAATTGGGAGAATTGATACAAGACTATAGCGACGTATCTTTTGAAGTGAACGATAATATCCTAACGGTAAATCGTCCTTCCGACTCTAAAGACCATAAATCAAAACACGGTCTTTACCGTGCCTTGGTCAACAACATGGTAGAAGGAGTTTCCCAAGGTTTCGCAAAGGAATTAGAATTGGTAGGTGTAGGATATCGTGCCAGCAACCAAGGACAAAAATTGGATCTTGCGCTCGGTTTTTCTCACAACATTCTATTTGATATTGCCCCTGAGGTAAAAGTAGAAACCATATCCGAGAAGGGGAAAAACCCTATCATCAAACTCACTTCTCACGACAAGCAGTTGTTGGGCTATGTAGCAGGAAAAATAAGATCCTTCAGAAAACCCGAACCTTACAAAGGAAAAGGAGTCAAGTTTGTAGGAGAACAAATTAGAAGAAAAGCAGGTAAGTCTGCATAATCAATACGTCATGGGATTAACAAAATCAGCAAGAAGAAATAGAATCCATTTAAGGATCAGAAAAACCATTCAGGGTACGGCAGTAAAACCCCGTTTGTCTGTTTATCGCAGTAATAAGGAAATCTATGCGCAAGTCATTGACGATGTAAATGGAAAAACCATTGCCTCTGCTTCTTCTAGAGAAAAAGAAATTGCAGATGCAAAAGTTGACAACAAAGTAGTTGAAGCTCAATTGGTTGGAAAGTTGATTGGAGAACGTGCTAAAAAAGCGGGTGTAAGTACCATCGGTTTTGATCGAGGTGGCTATTTATATCACGGAAGAGTAAAATCACTTGCCGACGGCGCACGCGAAGCAGGTTTAAATTTTTAATTAAAAAATATGTATCAAGATTATAAAAATGTTGAATTGGTAAAACCTGCTGGTCTGGATTTAAAGGACCGCTTGGTAGGTGTTCAGCGTGTAACCAAAGTGACCAAAGGTGGTCGTGCATTTGGATTTTCTGCTATTGTTGTAGTAGGAGACGAAAATGGTGTTGTGGGTCAAGGGCTTGGAAAATCAAAAGAAGTTTCTGAGGCCATTGCCAAAGCGGTTGAAGATGCTAAGAAAAACTTGGTTCGTATCCCTATTGCCAAAGGAACATTACCCCACGAACAGAAAGGAAAATACGGAGGGGCTAAGGTGTTTTTGAAGCCCGCTTCTGAAGGTACTGGAGTTATAGCCGGTGGGGCAGTTCGTGCCGTTCTCGAAGCCGTTGGGGTTCACAATGTATTGTCAAAATCTCAAGGATCTTCTAACCCTCATAATGTCGTAAAAGCAACATTTGATGCTCTTTTACAACTCAGAAGCCCCCAAACCATTGCCCAACAAAGAGGAATCAGTTTGGAAAAAGTTTTTAACGGATAAGAATTCAGATCATGACCAAGATAAAAGTTACACAAGTCAAAAGCAGCATTAAAAGAATGCAATCTCAAAAAAGAACCCTCGAAGCATTGGGTTTAAGAGGGATTGGAAAAGAGGTTACCCATTTAGCAACCCCCAACATTCTTGGAATGATTGATAAAGTAAAACATTTGGTTATAACCACACAAGTTTAAAAATGAGTTTAGAAAATTTAAAACCAGCAGAGGGTTCTACCCAAAGACAAGGTAAACGTTTGGGACGAGGTGAAGGTTCCGGTAAAGGCGGAACCGCAGCAAGAGGTCATAATGGAGCCAAGTCCCGTTCAGGATACTCCAAAAAAATTGGATTTGAGGGAGGTCAGATGCCTTTGCAAAGACGTGTCCCCAAATTCGGTTTCAAAAACATCAACCGAGTCGAATACAAAGGAATCAATTTAGACACGCTACAAGGACTTGCTGAAAATAAGAAAGTTAAAAATGAAGTTACTTTCAAAACCATGGTCGAACTGCGTTTGGCCGGTAAAAACGAATTGGTAAAAATATTAGGTAGAGGAAAATTAGAGACTCCTCTAAAAGTATCCGCTCACAAATTTTCAGCCACTGCAAAAGCAGCAATTGAAGCAGCAGGAGGTGAAGCCATTACAATTTAACCCTAAGAGATGAAAAAATTTATTGAGACCCTTTTAAATATTTACAACATCGAAGAGTTACGTGGGCGTATTCTGACCACCCTAACCCTTTTGTTGGTTTATCGTTTAGGGGCTCAAGTCGTCTTACCCGGAATTGATTCAGTGCAGTTGTCTGAATTGGCCAACCGAACCGACGGCGGAGGTTTATTAGGAATTCTCAATGCCTTCACAGGGGGAGCTTTTGCCAACGCCTCTGTTTTTGCTTTAGGGATCATGCCCTATATTTCTGCTTCTATTGTTGTTCAGTTGATGGGAATTGCGGTTCCGTATCTACAGAAACTTCAAAAAGAAGGAGAGAGTGGGAATAAAAAAAGAAATCAAATTACCCGTTGGCTCACCATATTGATTTGTATAATTCAGGCCCCTGCCTATTTGTATGGACTTTCTGCTCTGGGTGTCCCCGACAGTGCCTTTGTAATTGGTAGAGGACCATTGTTTATGATTTCCTCTGTCATCATTTTGGTGACGGGAACCATATTTGCCATGTGGCTGGGTGAAAAAATAACCGACAAAGGGATCGGTAACGGTATTTCATTGTTGATTATGGTAGGGATCATTGCCAACCTTCCCCTTTCCTTTACACAGGAGTTTGTTTCCCGTGTTTCAGAAAATAACGGAGGTTTAATGATGATATTGATCGAATTGGTGTTGTGGGTGGTCATCATATTACTGAGCATCCTTTTGGTAATGGCGGTCAGGCAGATTCCCGTTCAATATGCTCGAAGAACTGCTGCTGGAACCAACGAAAAAAATGTATTCGGATCCCGACAATACATCCCATTAAAACTTAACGCCTCTGGTGTAATGCCCATCATCTTTGCACAAGCCTTGATGTTTGCCCCTGCATATATAGGAGGAGCTTTTGGAGATTCTAATGTAGGCCAATGGTTACAGACCAATTTTTCTGATATTTTTGGTTTATGGTACAACGTATTGTTTGCCGTATTGATCATTGTATTTACCTATTTCTATACTGCCATTACCGTTCCAACCAACAAGATGTCGGATGACTTGAAAAGAAGTGGTGGCTTTGTGCCTGGTATTCGTCCAGGTAATGAGACCTCAGAGTTTTTGGATACGGTCATGTCGCACATCACTTTCCCTGGATCTTTATATTTGGCAGCCATTGCGGTTTTTCCGGCAGTAGTAGTAAAATTAATAGGCATGCAACAAGGTTGGGCCTTGTTTTATGGCGGTACTTCTCTCCTCATTATGGTGGGGGTGGCGATCGATACCATACAACAAGTGAATTCCTATTTGCTGAACCGTCATTACGACGGATTGATGTCCAAAACCAGTAGAAACAGAAGAGCGGGAACAATATAATATGGCAAAGCAAGCGGCAATAGAACAAGAGGGTACCATCATCGAGGCTTTATCGAACGCCATGTTTCGTGTTGAGCTGGAAAATGGACATGTAGTAACAGCCCATATTTCTGGAAAGATGCGTTTGCACTATATCAAGTTGTTGCCAGGTGATAAAGTTAAATTAGAAATGAGTCCTTACGATTTATCAAAAGCAAGGATCACTTATAGATTTTAAAATAGAAAAATGAAAATAAGAGCTTCTTTAAAAAAACGAAGTGTGGATTGCAAGATCGTCCGAAGAAAAGGGCGTTTGTTTGTAATTAACAAAAAAAATCCTCGATTCAAACAAAGACAAGGTTAAATTATGGCTAGAATTTCAGGAGTAGACATTCCCAAACAAAAAAGAGGTGTAATCGCACTTACCTATATCTATGGTATTGGCAAGAGCCGTGCACAAGACATATTGGCAATTTCCAAAGTCAGTGAAGATACTAAGGTGTCTGATTGGACAGATGAGGAAACAGGGAGAATCCGAGAAGCTGTGGGCAGCTTTAAGATAGAAGGTGAACTACGATCAGAGTTGCAACTCAACATCAAGCGTTTGATGGATATAGGTTGTTACAGAGGTATTCGTCACAGAGTGGGCTTGCCTTTGAGAGGTCAACGCACCAAAAACAACTCCCGAACCCGAAAAGGGAAAAGGAAAACCGTTGCAAACAAAAAGAAAGCCACTAAATAACAGCAATTAACCATGGCAAAAGTAACTACTAAAAAACGTAAAGTCATTGTTGAAGCTTTTGGCGAAGCTCATATCAATGCATCGTTCAACAATATTATCATCTCTTTGACCAACAACAAAGGAGAGGTCATCACCTGGTCATCGGCTGGGAAGATGGGCTTTAGAGGATCAAAGAAAAACACTCCCTATGCTGCTCAAACCGCTGCTGAAGATGTTTCAAAAGTAGCTTTGGAAGCAGGCTTAAGGAAAGTGAAAGTGTATGTGAAAGGACCTGGTAACGGACGTGAGTCGGCCATCAGAACTTTACACAACAATGGTATTGAGGTAACCGAGATCGTCGACGTTACTCCACTACCACACAACGGGTGTCGCCCTCCCAAAAGACGAAGAGTATAATTATTTTTAACCTGTTATCGAAGGATTAGACCTTAATTCATAACACAAACACTTTATATGGCAAGATATACCGGTCCAAAATCAAAAATTGCTAGAAAGTTCGGAGAAGCAATCTTCGGACCAGACAAGGCTTTTGAAAAAAGGAATTACCCTCCTGGCCAACACGGAAACAACAGAAGGAGAGGAAAAAAATCTGAATATGCAATTCAGTTGCTTGAAAAACAAAAAGCAAAATACACCTACGGTATTTTAGAGCGTCAGTTCAGAAATATCTTTGAAAAAGCGAGCAGTAGCAAAGGCGTTACTGGTGAAGTATTACTTCAGTTGTGTGAGTCCAGGTTGGACAATGTAGTGTATCGCATGGGAATTGCCCCCTCCCGAAACGCTGCACGCCAATTGGTGTCACACCGTCACGTTACCGTCAATGGCAAGGTGGTTAATATACCTTCCTATACATTGAATCCCGGTGATACTGTTGGAGTGAGAGAAAAATCCAAGTCTCTTCAAGCCATCACTACTTCTTTGCAATCCAATTCTTCAGTTTATGAGTGGATGAACTGGAATGGAGAAATATTTGAAGGAAACTTTATCAGTATCCCTCAACGTATTCAAATTCCAGAAAACATAAAAGAACAGTTAATCGTTGAATTGTACTCTAAATAATTTAATCACAGGAAGAAAAAAATTATGGCAATATTAAATTTCCAAAAACCCGATAAGGTAATCATGATCGACTCTTCTGAGTTCGAGGGCAAATTTGAATTCCGACCTTTAGAACCAGGATATGGTCTTACTGTGGGAAATGCACTGAGAAGAGTTCTATTATCTTCATTGGAAGGTTTTGCAATTACTTCAATTAAAATTGAAAATATAGAACACGAATTCTCTACCATCCCGGGGATAGTGGAAGATGTTACCGAAATCATCCTCAATCTCAAGCAGGTGAGATTCAAAAGACAGATCGAAGATGTAGAGGACGAAAAAGTTACCGTAATGGTTGGGGGACAAGACCAGTTCAAAGCTGCGGATTTACAGAAATATATTTCTGGATTTCAAGTACTCAACCCCGACTTGGTAATCTGTAATATAGAAAAAGGGGTTCGATTGAACATTGAAATCACCATCGAAAAAGGGAGAGGATATGTTCCCGCTGAGGAAAACAAAAAAGCCAATGCTCCATTTGGTGTTATAGCCATCGATTCGATCTTTACACCTGTTAAAAATGTAAAATACAGCATCGAGAACTATCGGGTGGAACAAAAAACAGATTACG
>JAURMQ010000037.1 GCA_030830625.1 Flavobacteriaceae bacterium | reverse complement strand
TATTTCCCTAAGGATTCAATAGGAATATAAAAGAAAAAAGGCATTCAGAACCCAAAGGGTTGGCTGATCGCAACTACTTTTTCCTTAGGCTCCCCAAAATGATACAACTTTTACCGGAGTGAACTCAAGGCAGCAGTAGGATTTGGTATAACAAATATATAAAATATTTAGTCCTCATTCTACGTTCAGAATCCTTACCATGAGCTGTAGGGAGTGGCTCAGCCGAATTTTATTTAATATATGTATAAACTATATGTAAACAAAAACGTCAACTATGAGTAAGTAGGAATGAAGAATTTTTCAGACCGTATTTTTGATATGGGCGAGGTGGTGCTGACCATGCCAAGCGTAAAGTGCTAATACTGTGGCTAGGGGATAATATTTATCTCGAGCGGGATGGTAATATTGTCTCTCCCACTGAATTGGATTGAGTGTTTCCATGAGATCCGACCAACGTTTATGAATGCCCTTTAACATCTCGATACTGCTTTGCAGCTCCAAATTGAGTGCATCGGGAAGAACTGCCCATTGGTCTTGATCGTAGTCCATAATGCTGGGGGTGTCTTGGATCAAGGCTTGTTTAAATCGCAGGTAGCAATGCATGTGGCTGTCCGCCAAATGGTGGACCAGCTGGCCTATTTGCCAACCTCCAGGGCGATAAGGTTTTTTAAAATCTTCGGTATTGAGCCTTCCAATCTGCTCTTCTAATTGGGTAGGAAAATGTCTTATTTGTTGGATGTACAATTTTATTTTTTCGTCACTTAGGCGATCTATCCATTGAAATTTACCCACGGGGAATTTCAGTTTTTCTAGTGCAGCATCGTCCATTTTAGTAGATTTTAAGCGGGTTTTTTACGGAAAGATAGAGCCAACATTATCAATCCCAAGAGGATGAAAGGAATACTCAGCCACTGACCTGTTGAGAACATGGGCATCAGATCCTCAAATCCTCCTTGACTTTCTTTTACAAATTCAACAATGAATCGAATGCTGAACAAACCGGTAAAGAACAATCCCAATAGGAAACCTCCTTGGTCTCTGTAGTGAGAATTGTATATTTTACTAAGGACAAAGAATAAGATAAGGTAGCCAAAAGCTTCATACATCTGAGCGGGATAACGGGGGAGTATTTCACCTCTATTTTCGAATACTACACCAAAATTAGATCCGGTGTATTTACCGACAATCTCGGAGTTGAAAAAGTTTCCAGTTCGCACAAAAAAACCACCAATGGCAACGGGTATGGTCAATCGATCGAGAATCCAAATAAGGGGTTTGAACTTGTAATTGCGTTGGTATAAGTAAATTCCAATCAAAATACCAATCGTGGCTCCGTGGCTGGCCAATCCCCTAAAACCAATAAAATCATAGCCCGATCCATCTGCTTGTTTTTTGATGGGTAGTAATATTTCGATCAGGTGGTTTTGAAAATAATCCCAATTGTAAAAAAAGACCTCTCCCAGTCGAGCCCCCAGCAGGGTAGAAACCACCATATAGATGAATAGGGGTTCCAAATATTTTTGATCTACATTTTCCTTAATGAACATCTTTTTGTAAATACGCAGTCCCAAGAGAAAAGCGATGATGAACATCAAACTGTATATGTGAACACCAAACCCACCGATTTCGAATAATTTTTCGCTGGGTGCCCAATTGAATTTTAGAAAAGTCATGTTTTGTTGAATTGTGGGTTAAAAGTAATCATTCTTATAGAGATGGAGGAAGAAAAATTAGGGAACGGGGTCATAGCCGCTTTTGCCCCAAGGGTGGCATTTGGAAATTCTTTTTGCCGTCAAATAGAATCCTTTAAAAAGCCCGTGACGACGAAAAGCTTCTAAACCATATTGGGAGCAGGTGGGCGTAAACCTACAAGTGGGGGGAAGCAGGGGTGAGATCAGATATTGATAGCTTTTGATGAGTGAGACAAAAGGAAAGATCAATATTTTTCTAATCATCTTTTAGTGGAGCGTAAATTGGGTTCCCTCTTTACCGTCTTTGAGCTGAATGCCATATTCCATGAGTTGGTCTCTGATTTGGTCAGAAGTTTCAAAATCTTTGCTGACTCTTGCTTTATTTCTCAATTCGATCAGCAACTCTATGGTTTTGTTGAGTTTAGATTCTGTGGCGTCATTGGATTTTTTCTCTGGCGCAATCCCCAATACATCATGGATGAAAACGTTCATCATTTTGTGTAGGGTTTCCCATTGGGTTTTATGGATGGGGTGGTCTTTGTGCAGAATGGTGTTGATGAAATTCACCGCATCAAAAAGTTGGGCGATCAAAGACGGACTGTTGAAGTCGTCATCCATAGCGGCATAGCATTTTTTCAACCATTGATCCGTATCAAAATCTCCCTCTTTTTCTCCCGGTTCGATCGTGGAGAGTTGGTCCACGGCTTTGACCATCTTGTGGTATCCTTTTTCGGCAGCATCCAAGGCTGCCTCGCTAATGTCTAATATACTGGTGTAGTGGGCTTGTAACATAAAAAAGCGCACGACCTGAGGACTGTAAGGTTTTTTGAACTTATCGTTGTTTCCTGTGAAAATATCCATTGGGAGGATGTTATTCCCAGTAGATTTCGCCATTTTTTTACCATTGAGGGTCAGCATATTGGCGTGCAACCAGTATTTTACGGGTGGCTGCTGGTGAATGGCTTGTGACTGGGCAATTTCACATTCGTGGTGTGGAAATTTAAGGTCCATACCTCCCCCGTGTATGTCGAAGGAAGCCCCTAGGTATTTGGTACTCATTGCAGTACACTCGAGGTGCCAACCGGGAAAACCGTCACTCCAAGGGGAGGGCCAGCGCATGATGTGTTGGGGTTCTGCTTTTTTCCAGAGTGCAAAGTCCTGAGGATTTTTTTTATCACTCTGACCCTCGAGGCTTCGAGTGTTGTGAATCAAATCCTCTATTTTACGTCCACTCAGTTTACCGTAGTGATGGGTTTCATTGTATTTTAAAACATCGAAATACACCGACCCATTGACCTGGTAGGCATATCCAGCTTCCAGTATTTCTTTGATGAGTTCGATTTGTTCTATGATGTGCCCCGTTGCAGTAGGTTCGATCCCAGGGGGGAGGGTATTGAATTTTTCGAGCGTTTGGTGGAAATCTACGGTATAAAATTGAACGACTTCCATGGGTTCAATTTTTTCGATTCGTGCTTTTTTGGCGATTCTGTCTTCCCCTGTATCCTCGTCGTTTTCGAGGTGTCCAGCATCGGTAATGTTACGTACATACCGCACTTTGTACCCAAGGTGTTTGAGATAGCGATAGATTAAATCGAATGAAATAAAAGTTCTGCAATTTCCTAAATGTACATTGCTGTATACGGTTGGGCCGCAAACATACATGCCCACATGGCCAGGATTGATTGGCTCAAAAGCTTCTTTTTTTCCGCTCAGGGAATTTAAAACCACCAGGGCGTTGTCGATCAAAACTCAGTTTCTAATTTGATATAATCCAAAAATTCTCTCTTGATTTCTAATTCCTTGAAGCGGCCACCAAATTCGGAGGTAATGGTGCTGCTGGAAATATCGCTGATGCCACGGGAGTTGACACAAAGGTGTTTAGCGTCGATCACACAGGCTACACTTTCGGTATTCAATATCTTTTGAAGTTCTTCTACGACTTGTAGGGTCAATCGTTCCTGTACTTGTGGACGTTTGGCAAAATAGTCAACAATTCTGTTCATTTTGGACAGTCCTACTACCGTACCATTGGATATGTATGCCACGTGGGCTTTTCCTACTATAGGAAGTAAATGGTGTTCGCAAGTGGAGTAGAGGGTAATGTTCTTTTCGACCAACATTTCTCCGTACTTGTATTTATTTTCGAAGGTTGACGATTTGGGTTGATTGTCGGGATGAAGGCCACTGAAAATTTCATTCACAAACATCTTGGCGACTCTTTTTGGGGTTCCTTTCAGACTGTCGTCGGTAAGATCCATGCCTAAAATGTGTAATATTTCATGGACTTTTTCTTCGATGAGTAAGGTTTTTTCTGCATTGGTTCGATCAAAAGCACCGAGCCGCAGGGGTGTCTCTTTGGATCCCCATTGATGCTGATCTCCCACTTCATCTAATTGCTCCGTCAATAATTTTTCTAATTTCATAGCTGTATAAGAGGTACAAAGATAGTTATTTATCCATAAATGTTGTGGGACGTTTTGCACCAGAAAAGCTCTGGTAAAAGACTAAAGTTTGAGAGCGTATGAAACTAAAAATTGCAGTTGGTTGTTTTTGAGTTGAATGAAATCCGTTAACCCCTCTTGGTACATGGATTCCGATCGTTCGTATTCTACTTTTGAAAGAGCAAAACTTAAAACACTTCCTCCAAAATCATAACTCAATCCAGAAGACATTCCTATACAGACGTCTTGTGCTGATTGGTTGAAATTTTGTCGTTTGAAATAGCCCCCTCTGAGACTCAATCGATCGATTCGATATTCTGCACCCAATTTGAGGGTACCGGCCGATTTTAAGCTGTTTTTTATTTTTTTATTTTGGTTGATAAAATTGGCATCTCCATTTTTAATATCAAAGGAAATGTTTTGGAAATTAACACGATCGTATTGAAGACTGATCAAACCTTTGGTTCCGAAAACATAGGCCAATCCTCCCGAAAGTACTGAGGGAGTTGAAAAATCGTACTCGTAAAAATTTATGATTTGAGGATCAATAGTGTCGGTACCATTATCTTTAGAAGTAATGAGGGTCTGTAACAATTCGTCAGACATTTGATACCAAACAGGACTTTGGTAACTCAGTCCCATTCTTATGTTTTTTTGGGGCTTGTAAATGAGACCTAATTGGAAGGAAAACCCTTCGCCAACAGTCAAAAGATCATTCTCAAATTCTGAATAGTTGAAAGTGGAGCCCGAACCATAATTGTTTTCAATGAGGTTGTAAATTCTTCGGAGTCGGGTTTGGTGAGAATTAAGATTGATCCCCAAATAAAGATTTTGTTTGTACTGACTGGCCAATGTGATACTGTTTTTGTTGTTTTTTCCAGTTTGGGTAACAAAATAATTATGGTTTACAGCTTGACCCTGGGGGTTGCTGTTAGAAACGTATTGGGTATTGTCGTCGTCCAATTCAACGGGATTGATCATATAACTTTGAAAACCCAAGAAAGCCTGTTGACTTGAAAATCCGCGATTTTCTCCCAAAAACTTGTAGGAATCGGATAATCTCTCATCATCATAGGTTTTTATGTCCGAATAGGGAATGCCATTGGCAAAGGCCAAAAAGTAATCCTCTAGACTTCGGTTAGAATTGACTCCGATTGCATTGAATTTATTATCAAATATTTGCTCTTTTTTGTGATTATAAGCCAGACTTAGTTTTGTAAAATCATTTCCATCATCGTTGTAGAGCACGAATACCACTCCGAATTGATCCAATTGGATAGATTCTGATTCTACATCGTTGGAGTTACCAAAGTAATTGGCATTATTCTTGTTTTCCAATAGGTTTAAGGTTAATCCAACCTCTGAATTGAGGAATACCGCTGCTGCCGCAGGATTATCGCCAACGGCTGAAAGATCACCGCCCAAAGCATTGAAGGCTCCCCCCATACCCACGTATCGTGCTGTTCCTTTTAATTCAGGTCGTACAAAGTGTAAAACGTCATCCATAGATTGTGCAAAGGTGCCCAATGAGTATAAAGATATCATGAGAACATGAGGGATGTACTTTTTCATAGTTTTGGAGTATTTAGATGTTATCTTCTTCCGCTTGAGCTGCTTCTAATGCTTCCACTTGAGCCTCTTGATCCAGAGCTGTAGCTGGAGGAAGACATGCCACTATTGGAATAAGAGGATCGTGAAGGACTATAGCTTCTTCCCGCATTGTAATTGTTTTCCCTATTTCGCGAGCGGCTGTTGGAATATGAATTTGAGGAACTGGAGCTCCTGCTCACGCCCTGACTGGAGTTGGTTCTGGAATTCTCGTTTTGAGGTTTCCTGCCTACGTTGTAACGATTTGCATTCGAAGAATTTGAATTGGCCGTACTCTTATTGTTAAGGTTGACTCGCGAATTAGAGGATTCGGAGTAGTATTGAGAAGCACGACCTCCTCTTGAGGTATTTGTATTCGAATAGCGGGAGGATCCTCTTGAATAGGAGGACCGAGCATAACCCCTGTCGTATTGATTGCCGTAATATCCACGGTATCTGGGATAATAATGATAAGGGAGGCCATAATATCCATAACCAAAACGGTAAAAAGGATCGTAAAAGCCAAGCCCCCAGTAGGGATTTCGGTAGTACCCTCTAAAGTAGGGACTGTATCCCCAAAAAGGGTCGTAAAAGGAATTATAAAATCCCCAGTTTGCATTAAAATATCCCCACGGATTGTTGTTGATGAAATACACCTCTGTTCGGGTGGTACGATCTCCCCATGGAGCCTGAGAATTCACCCTCACATTGTTGTTGCCGTTATGGCTGGTATAATTGTCTGAGTCGGTGTAAACATAGTTTTGAGGATCCTCCAATGAAGCGTAATCGTCTGCAGCATTACTGAAATAATCCTTGTAGTAAACTCCATTGTTGTTGAGTTTTTCTTGAACGGGTTTGGTTCTCTTCACCAGATCTCCTCCGTAAATAC
>JAURMQ010000036.1 GCA_030830625.1 Flavobacteriaceae bacterium | reverse complement strand
TCGCGTTGAAGCCGATTCATGATGCTTATGGGATCTCGCGTATTAACGTTGCGACTTACCAGTCAGTATCAGGTTCTGGTAAACAGTCAGTTGAAGAGTTAGCTACGCAGTGCTCTAAGTTGCTTCAAGGTTTACCCGTTGAACCAAAAACTTACTCAAAGCAGATTGCGTTTAACGTGTTACCGCAAATTGATAAGTTTATGGACAATGGCTACACCAAAGAAGAGATGAAATTGGTCAACGAGACCCATAAAATTTTGAACGATTACTCCATAGGGGTTTCGGCTACGGCCATTAGAATACCTGTAGTAGGAGGACATAGCGAATCGATCAATGTTCAATTAAAAAATGACTTTGAATTGGAGGACATCAGAAAATTATTGAACGACAGCCCTGGAATCGTTGTTCAAGACCATCCTGATACCCACACCTATCCCATGCCCATTTATGCCGAGGGTAAAAATGACGTTTTTGTGGGAAGAATAAGGAAAGACGAATCCCAAGAAAAAACCATAAACTTGTGGGTAGTCGCCGATAATTTAAGGAAAGGAGCGGCTACCAATACCATTCAAATTGCCGAACATTTACTGAAGCAAAATTTAATTTAGTCTTTGGAAACGTTTTTGAATTTTTTCTTTAAATAATGGTAGAAATCCAGTGTAAGTTCGGCCGTAGCGCTGTTGTTTTCTAAATCCACTTTTGCCGACCATTTTTGTAATTTCTTTTCGTACCATGCCATAAAAGACTCCGACCTGTAGGGCAAATCCATTAATGAAAGGATCAGAGTTCCCAAGTTTGGATAAAAGAAATCTGAGCTGATCCCCAGAGGAGTACATAAATGTGAAACTTTTACCCCTTTGAGTTCTTTTTGTAATAGAAACAAAACAATGTCTGTATTACCGCAAAAGCGGAATAAGGAATGGGGACGATTAAGGGTGTATTTTTTCATGATAAATCGATTTGGAACAGTTCAAATATAATCAATATTTGTTTCTTATTTGGAAACTTTGAGTCCATTTGGAAACAAAGAATAAAAAATTATTCAAATCTTAAAAATTTATATTAATTTGAAGTAGGTAAATGAAGGAGGCAGATATATTAATATAGTAAATAAATTTAGTGTTTAGGTTTTTACATTACAAGATTGCTTTTCTTCGGTTTGATCCACTCAATTTTTATTACTAATCCCAGACAATTTGTACCTATGGCCAGTAAAGATTTTAAGACTGAAATGACCCAAAGATTTATTGAAGTGGTAAAATACCTTACTATGAGTGAGACCGTTCATTCCAAAACCGAAATAGGTCTATTGATGGATCAACCCCTTCAGGTAGTGTCCAAACTCCTTACAGGACAACGAATCATTACGTTAGAACAAACCCAAAAGCTGATCCAGAATACCAATATCAACGCCCATTGGTTCATTACGGGGGAAGGTTTGATGCTCAAAGATCAGAACAACACTTTAAAAGAGTCCCAGATGGCCTATTTTATTAGTGGTGATAAATCTTCAAAAACAATCGCAGCAATACTTCCATTGGTCTCTGAACTGGAGGAAAGGATTGAAGGGTTGAGAAAAGAAAATGAAGAGATAAGAGAACAAATGACGGGCTTAGTAAAGTCTCTGGGACAATTGAAAAAAAAACCTACTGATCTTCCATCGAGAAATTCTCCATAAACTTAGTTGTATAGTTCCCTGAAATATAATCGGGATGGTCCATAAGTTTACGATGAAAAGGAATGGTGGTTTTGATGCCTTCAATGACAAACTCATCCAAAGCCCGTCTCATTTTGTTGATGGCCTCTTCTCTGGTCTGTGCCGTAGTAATAAGCTTGGCAATCATAGAATCGTAATGGGGGGGTATAACATAGCCTCCATATATATGAGTGTCCAATCTCACCCCATGACCTCCAGGAAAATGAAGGGTTGTAATTCTTCCTGGACTGGGTCTAAAATCATTATAAGGATCTTCCGCATTGATTCTGCATTCGATAGAATGCATCTTCGGAAAATAGTTTTTTCCAGAAATAGGAACACCGTATGCGACCATAATCTGTTCCCTTATCAAGTCAATATTGATGACTTGCTCTGTAATGGGGTGTTCTACTTGTATGCGTGTGTTCATTTCCATAAAATAGAATTTGCGGTGTTTATCGACCAAAAATTCTACTGTTCCGGCCCCTTCGTATTTGATATATTCTGCAGCTTTTACAGCAGCGGCTCCCATTTCTTCTCTGAGTTCGGGGGTCATAAAAGGCGATGGAGTTTCTTCAGTCAGTTTTTGATGTCTTCTCTGAACAGAACAATCCCGTTCGGATAAATGACAGGCCTTTCCCCTTGAATCGCCTACGATTTGAATCTCAATATGACGTGGCTCTTCAATCAGTTTTTCCATGTACATCCCGTCATTGCCAAAGGAGGCCGAAGCTTCTTGACGGCCACTTTCCCAGGCTTTGAGCAGCTCTTTCTCTTTCCATACGGCACGCATTCCCTTTCCCCCACCTCCAGCAGTTGCTTTTAACATAACGGGGTATCCTGTCTCTAAGGCAATTTTTTTGGCTTGATCAAAGGTTTCGATGAGGCCTTCGGATCCAGGTATGGTTGGAACTCCAGCGGCCTTCATGGTTGCTTTTGCGGTAGCTTTATCTCCCATTTTTTCGATCATCTCTGAAGAGGCCCCAATAAATTTGACTCCGTGTTCTTTACAAATCTTAGAGAATTTGGAATTTTCAGACAAAAATCCATAACCGGGATGAATGGCATCGGCATTACAGATCTCTGCCGCCGCAATAATATTAGCTATTTTCAGATAGGACTCTGAACTGGAGGGAGGACCAATACAAACTGCCTCATCGGCAAATCGAACATGAAGACTTTCCTGATCGGCTGTGGAATATACCGCAACGGTTTTGATCCCCATTTCTTTACAAGTCCTGATCAATCGCATGGCAATCTCACCGCGATTGGCAATTAAAATCTTTTTAAACATTACAATGAAGTTTAAGCCGGTTCAACTAAAAACAAGGGTTGGTCGAATTCCACTGGAGAGGAATCATCAACCAAAATTTTAACAATTTTACCACTAACTTCGGATTCAATTTCATTGAACAACTTCATGGCCTCAATCACACACAATACGTCTCCTTCCTTGATGACATCTCCCACCTCAACAAAAAGATCCTTGTCTGGAGAAGGTTTTCTGTAAAAAGTTCCAATCATCGGAGATTTAATGGTCAGCAGATGGTCGGCCACATCCTTGCTCGCCTGAGTTGTTGCGGTTGACTGGGTTTCTATTGTTGCCACTGGGCTGGCCAATTCTTGCGCTACTTGAACGACTCCACTGGGAACCGCTTGTACCGTTGTTTGAGAATCTAAATACGGGGCATCGGCATGGGTTTTGATGGTGATTTTGAAATCGTCTGTTTCAAGCTTTACTTCATGAGCTCCCGACTTAGCTACAAATTTGATCAAGTTTTGAATTTCTTTAATTTCCATTATTCAAATGATTTAAATTTTAATAGGCCCATGTTAAATAGGCTGCTCCCCAGGTGAAACCTCCACCAAAAGCAGCGAAAACCAATCGGTCTCCAGGGCTTAATTTTGATTCGTAATCTCTTAGTAATAAAGGCAGTGTCGCCGCGGTAGTATTTCCGAAATATTCAATATTAGACATTACCTTGTCGTGCGACAGATTAATTCGTTTGGCCACCGCATCAATAATTCTTTTGTTGGCTTGATGAGGAACCAAGTAGGTAATGGTGTTTGCATCGATGTCATTGCGTTGCATGATTTGTTCGGCTGCATGAGTCATCTCCGAAACAGCGAATTTAAAAACCGTCTTTCCGTCTTGATAGAGGTTGTGCATCCCCCCCTCAATCGATTCCTTAGAAGTGGGGAACAAAGACCCACCTGCTTTGATGTTCAGAAACAATCTGCCATTTCCATCCGACCTAAAGTATTCGTCCTCCCATCCATACCCAGATGAGCTGGCTTCAAACAATACAGCCCCCGCAGCATCTCCAAAGATGATACAGGTGGTTCGATCGGTGTAATCAACTATAGAAGACATTTTGTCTGCCCCTATGAGCAAAACTTTCCGATATCGGCCTCCCGCAATCATATTGGAAGCATTAGACATTCCATAAAGAAAGCCTGAACATGCAGCTTGAAGATCATAGCCAAAAGCATGGGTTGCCCCTATCTTTGAGGCCACATAGGCAGCGGTAGCCGCAACATGCATGTCGGGGGTAACCGTAGCAACTATCACCGCTTCAATTTCGGTGGGATCTATATTATTCTTTTTTATAAGGTCTTCGGCAGCTTTGATGGCCATAAACGAGGTACCTTTGGAAGGGTCTTTAAGGATTCTTCTCTCTTTAATGCCCGTACGAGCAACAATCCATTCATCGTTGGTATCTACCATCTTCTCAAGGTCTGCATTGGTTAGCTTATCCTCTGGAACATATGCTCCTACCGCAGTTATTGCAGCCTTTATGGGGCTTGGATTCATATAATTCATCAGTAGAGCAATTCCTTTTGAACCGTCATTATTAAATGTGAAGATAGTAGTTTTTTAGAGCAAACAAAATCTTTGTTTACAAAAAAAGCCCTTCAGGAATAAAGAAGAGCTTTGAAAATATGGTGGTGCTGAGCTAGGCTTCGATCGCTTCATTATTGTCAATCAAAACTTTACCTCTGTAGTAAAGTTTACCTTCATGCCAGTGAGCACGGTGGTATAAATGGGCTTCGCCTGTGGTTACACAAGTCCCTATTTGAGGGGTAACCGCTTTGATGTGCGTTCTTCTTTTGTCCCTTCTGGTTTTCGATATTTTTCTTTTAGGATGCGCCATTTTTGTCGCTTTTTAGTTTAATTTTTACTTTATAATAAATCTTTCAGTTTATCCCATCTGGGATCAATTCCCTCCAACGAGGGATTTTCTTGAGGCTCTAAGTCTTTTAGTTTTTCCAAAATTTCTGATTTCAATGTTCCCTCGGCAATTCCGGGGTGAACTTTTTTTTGAGGAATCGACAACACAATCATTTCGTAAATGTATTGAGCCACCTGAATCTCATAAGAACCATGCGGGAGAATCAAAATCTCGTCATCCTCCAAATTTTCTTCTGAACCGAATTTAACTACCAGTCTAAAAGCAGTATCTATGGGCATATCAAAAAATTCTGTAGTGATGTCACACGGAACGGTCACTTGTCCTTTGGCTCTAAAATTCAATTCCAAAAGCGTTGGTTTTTTTTCAAAAACTAAATCGACCTCAACATTTGAATTTTGAAAATCTAAAAAATCAAAACCTTCAAAGAACTTATTATCCACTTTGAAATCGAAGCGGTGGATGCCATCCTTTAATCCGATAAACGGTATCAAGAACGCTAAAAATTGCCCCATCTTTCCGACTTTTAAGCGTGCAAATTTATAAAAAAAAACCTTTAATCGGCGAGCGATTGCTATTTTTCGTTCTTATTTGAAAAGTGGGGCTCTTTTTTCTCTTCTCTATTAAAAAAAATAGCCCTTGCCGTAAACATTGCATTTCTGAAAGATTCGATTTCGGCCTTTCCTTTTCCTGCGATATCAAATGCAGTTCCATGGTCGGGAGAAGTTCTCACCCGATTGAGTCCAGCGGTAAAATTGACGCCTTCTCCAAAAGTTAAAGTTTTGAATGGAATCAAGCCTTGATCGTGATAAATCGCCAAAATAGCATCAAATTGAAGATGAGTCTGATGACCAAAAAAACTATCGGCAGCATAAGGACCATAAACCAATTGGCCCGCATTGAATAATTCTTTTATCAGTGGACGAATAATTTGATGATCTTCCTGGCCGATTAATCCATTGTCCCCTGAATGAGGGTTAAGGCCCAATACTGCTATTTTGGGGCGGTTGATGTTGAAATCTTCCTTTAAGGAATGGGACAGCTGATCTATCTTTTTTTTCAGCAACTCACGGGAAAGCGTTCTGGAAATATCCTTTACTGCGATATGATCACTCACCAAGGCTACTTTTAATGGATCAGACACCATAAACATCAAACTGTTTCCTTCGAGTTCTTTGGCCAAGTAATCGGTATGACCCGGAAAGTTAAAATCCTCAGATTGAATGCTTTCCTTGTTGATTGGAGCAGTGACCAATGCATCCACTTCTCGATTTTTAAGGGCTGTGGTAGCCGATTTAAAAGACTCGAATGCCAGCTTACCTGCGCTTTTTGATACCGCTCCAAAAACCAACTCTCCTTCGGGCATGGGAAGGTCGGATACGTTAAGATTTGCCTTGTGGAGTCGTTGATTTTTATTGATTACGACAAAATTTGTGTTGAGTTGAAAATGTTTTTTTTGTTTTTCTAACAGCTTGACAGGCGCAAAAATTAGTGGAATAAAGAAATCAAAGAGTCTTTTGTCTTCAAAAATCTTTAATATGATTTCGATTCCAATCCCGTTGGGATCGCCCATTGAAATTCCAAGCTTAATTTTACCCAACATTGGTGTCGCTTTTTATTGCTAATTTTACTCACAAATGTAATTAAATCTCGCTGATGTTTACAGGAATCATTGAGGCCTTTGGAAAAGTGGTTCATTTGGAAAAAGAACAAAAGAACCTCCACCTTAGCCTTGAAAGTCGTTTGACCCAAGAATTAAAGATAGATCAAAGTTTGGCCCACAATGGCGTCTGTCTTACAGTAGTTGCGATCGATGGCCATCGGTACACCGTTACGGCCATTCAAGAAACTTTGGAAAAGTCTACCCTTGGCGGACTGCAAATAGGCCATTTGATCAACCTGGAAAGAGCCATGATGATGAACCATCGATTGGATGGACACATCGTCCAAGGTCATGTCGATCAAGTGGGTTGGTGCACGGGAGTCCATTTTAGAGAGGGCAGTTGGTTTTTTGACTTTGAATACGAGCCCCATCAAAAAAATATCACCATCGAAAAAGGGTCCATTTGCGTAAACGGTGTAAGCCTCACAGTGGTCGATTCTGGATGGCATCATTTTTCGGTTGCCATCATTCCTTATACCTATGAGCACACCAATTTTCATCTGATTCAGAAAGGGGATTCGGTAAACTTGGAATTCGATGTGATTGGAAAATACATTTCTAAATTACACCGTTTGCACGCCCATTAATAAATCGAGTATATTTATGAAAACTATTAACCATGGATATCCTTGAACTGTCAACTATTCTTCTTTCCCTAGCGTCTATTTTTACACTCATCAACATTCGACTGTTAAAGTTGCCGCAAACCATTGGTTTAATGATATTGGCACTCATCCTCTCTTTTGTTGTTACCGTGGTAGGTATTATTTTTCCAAGTGTATTCAAAACGGTCACTGAAATTACCCGAGAATTTGATTTTAGCGAACTACTGGTCGATGTGATGTTGCCTTTTTTGCTCTTCGCAGGAGCGATCAGCGTTAATGTTCACGAACTCTTGAAAGATAAAGTTACGATCTTACTTTTAGCAAGTTTTGGGGTACTTTTTTCAACTTTTACGGTAGGATCTGGTCTATATTGGTTGATACAACAACCCGTTTTCGGTCTTGCCAGCTTGGGATTGACCTACATTGATTGTCTTTTATTTGGTGCTTTGATTGCCCCCACCGATCCTATAGCGGTATTGGCCATGATCAAAAAAATGAACTTGTCTTCCATTACCGAAACTCGAATTGCAGGAGAATCCCTTTTCAATGACGGAATTGGAGTCGTTGTTTTTCTCTCCTTATTGGGAATCAAACAAGAGGGTGTAGAAAATATTACCGCCGCTGATATCGGTGGACTTTTTGTTACCGAAGTAGTAGGAGGGATTGCTTTAGGTTCGCTGATGGGTTATTTGGGTCTAAAGCTTCTGAAATATATTGAAAATGAACACACCGAACTGGAGGTTTTGGTCACCATCTCACTGGTAATGCTGCTGCCTATCATTTCTCATTATTTTCATTTTTCGGCCGTATTGGGGGTCGTCATGATGGGATTGTTCTTAAATCAAAATCTAGACATGGACCAAAATCAAGAAGGGGTCCAAAAAGCCATGGGGAACTATGTTTACAAATTTTGGCACCTTTTGGACGAAACATTGAATGCCATTTTGTTCATCCTCATTGGATTAGAAATCATTATGGTTTTTGAATCGTTCCAACTGCCCTTCATTTCCATTTCATTTTTGGTCATTATTTTGGTCGTGGTCTCCAGAGGTATAGGGGTAAGTATTCCCATTGCCTTTTTATCCTTGTTCAAAAAATTTGAGAAGAAAACTGCTTTAATCATTACATGGGGAGGGCTAAGGGGAGGCCTAAGTGTCGCTTTGGCACTCAATCTACCCGATTCCATTGGAGAGGGAAAAGGACTCATTCTTTTTCTGACCTATATCATTGTTTTGTTTACGATATTGGGTCAAGGATTGACCTTAAAAAATATTGTGAAATAGCTGGCCAAAAAAAATGCTATCCTTATCTTTGGTATAGAGTCGTTAATGCTGTGACAACAGCTATGTTTAACTAATGTAGAAAGGAGGTGTCAAATGTCTTACATAATATGTAATTTAAGGAAAATAGGGCTACAGATACCCACCGGTACTCTGTTCTAATCGATCCTTATCTATAGGTTTAAAGGCGAGCCGATGGGCTTGCCTTTTTTTTTGGCTTTCTTTGGATATGATTTATTGGGTTGAAAAAAAATTATAATTATCCCTATATTTAGCCTCATGCAAACAGAAAAATTGGCCATTGTGATCCCCTGCTATAATGAGGCTGATCGTTTACCCATCTCTCAGTTTGAACGCTTTTTACCCTCCCACCCTAATGTGTCTGTTTTTTTTGTCAATGACGGCTCCAATGATACAACCGAAGCTGTTTTGTCGACCCTAAAAAATAGATTTACCCACCAAATTGAAATTCTAAACTTAGAACAAAATCAAGGAAAAGCGAATGCCGTTTTCCGAGGAATGCAATGGGTTTTGGAAAAAAATCACTACCCTAAAGTAGCCTATTTGGATGCTGATTTAGCCACCAGTTTAGAGGAATGTTTGCGCTTATCAAAATCTGTTAAAGAAAAAATAGTACTGGCTTTTGGATCCCGAATTTTAAAACTGGACAACCAAATCAAAAGAAAATGGTACCGTTTTATATTGGGGAGACTGGTGGCGACCGCCATCTCCTGGTCTCTAAAACTTAGTATATACGATTCTCAATGTGGATGTAAAATTTTTGAAAGCTCTACCGCTAAGAAAGTTTTCGATCAAGCTTTTATTTCTAAATGGCTCTTTGATGTTGAAATTTTCTTCCGAATGATTCGACTCTATGGCAAAAATGAAATTCAAAATCATCTGAGAGAAATTCCTCTCAAAAAATGGGTAGATACCCCCGATTCGAGAGTGAGTCCATTGTATTTTTTTAAGTTGTGGTGGGACCTTTTCAAAATCTCAAAAAAATATAAACGTTGAGCTTTACCGAAAGAATAAAAAGTGACATTAGATCTCCCTATGGGTGGATATTCCTCCTGCTGGTCGGAATCCGATTGTTTTTCAACGCGATAATTCCTTTGACCGACAAAACGGAGGCCCGTTATGGTGAAATCGCCCGATTGATGGCCGAAACGGGAAACTGGATTGTCCCACAAATAAATTATGGCGTTCCTTTTTGGGCCAAGCCTCCTTTGTCCACTTGGCTTTCAGCTGGAGCTGTTAGCTTATTCGGCGATTACGAATTTGCCCTGAGACTTCCCTATTGGATCATTGCAGTACTGATGGCTTTGCTGCTCATCCCATATGGTCATCAAAAAAAAATCAATGGTTTGATCCCGGGCATTGTCCTCTTTTCTCTCCCTGAGTTTTTTCTTCACGCCGGAGTTCTTTCAACCGATATGATGCTCTCCTTTTCTGTTGCTTTGACCATGATGGGCTTTTGGGAGTTCATGCATTCAAAAAACAGCAGGATTTATGGAATGCTCTTTTTTGTTGGAATCGGTTTGGGCCTTTTGGCCAAAGGCCCTATTATTGCGATACTCTGTTTTCCTCCTCTGTTCATTTGGTGCATTTGTTGTAAAGTTTCATTCAAAAAATTATTTCAAATTCCCTGGTTTATCGGTGGATTTCTTAGCCTTTTAATTGCCTTTCCTTGGTATTATCTGATGGAAATCAACTCCCCAGGTTTTATCGACTACTTCTTGGTAGGGGAACACTTTCTTAGATTCATAGATTCCTCTTGGTCTGGAGATAAATACGGGTTTCCAAAACAACAACCCTGGGGTATCATTTGGCTCTTCCTACTGGCCGGTGCCCTGCCTTGGTCAGTTGCATTGTTAGCACAATTGAAAAAAGGATTGAGAACTATTTGGAATGACCCTTGGAAGCTTTTCCTTTGGTTGTGGATCCTTTGGACTCCCTTCTTCTTTACATTTTCAAACAGCTTTATCCATACCTATACCCTTCCGGTCATGGTTCCTGTCGCACTTCTCATCACCGATCATTGGTCGACAATGAAAAGAAAGAAACCTTTACTCTACATTGCAGTGGGTCTGCCCGTTTTATTGTTGGGTCTTTATTTTTTGAAGCCCATCCAAGTTGAATTGTATAATACTACAGATAAAGAACTGGTCAGACATCCCGAAGTTGACCTTTCAAGCCTATATACCTTGAACTACAAATCCTATTCCAGTCAATTTTACTCCAAAGGAAAAATTAAACTCATTACAAACAACAGATTGGAAGAAATGCTCATCGACTCTACTGCACTCACCGTCATCATTGAAAAGAAAGATCTTGAAAGTATCCCCCCATTGGTGATGAAAAGATTAAGTCCATTAATCGAGAGAAGAAAGAACGGGCTCTATCAATTTAAATAAGTTTAAGTATTACTTTTACATTGTGTAATGTGTAATGATTTTACCATTCATCCATCAAAATATATTTGTATCTATATAATGTTTAAAACAAATTCTCTCGGCCTCCTATTTTTCGGTTTAATTTCATTGAATGTTCACAGTCAAATCACCGGAATTGTAACGGATAAAAATACCCAAACACCCATAGAATACGCCACAATCATTCTAAAACAGGGAGATGAAGTTTTGGAGGGAACAGTCTCAAAACCCGACGGAAGTTTTGTGATGCCCACAAGCGTGAGTGCCCCCTTTTCAATAGAGGTATCGTTTTTAGGATATCAAACACTTACCCGTGATGTAAATGCCAAAACAAATGGCTCCTACGACACAGGAACAATTGGGCTGCTGCCCAGTCAAAATTTACTTGAAGAAGTAGTGCTACAAGCCAAAACCTCTCCTTTTCAAAACAAAATCGATCGAAAAGTATATTCGGCCAAAGAGTTTTCGACAGCAGTGGGGGGCAATGGAATGGACGTAATCCGAAATCTACCCTCCGTATCCATCAATGGCTTAGGGGAAATAAGCGTAAGAGGAAGCAGTGGTTTTGTCGTTCTATTGAACAACAAACCCATTCAATCCGACGTACAAAGCTTATTGAGTCAAATTCCGGCCAACAGCATCAAAAATATCGAAATCATCACCGCTCCCTCTGCCCAATACGATGCAGAAGGAAAAGCTGGAATTATCAATATTTTAACCCTCAAAAACAGCATACAGGGGGACTATTTTCAAGTCAACACCCTTCTTGGTGCCCCCTCTATTGAAGACTACAACAACGCCCAAAACGCTCAACGTTTTGGCACAGATATTACCTACAATACGGTTCGGGAAAAATGGAATCTTTCCTCTGGAATCAGCTTTCAAAGAAATGACATTTCTGGAAGAAGAGAGGGAGATGTTTATACTACTATTGGCGATCAATACACCCGTTTTCCCTCCGACGGTGAACGTAGTTTTGATGAAATCAATTTCTCCGGGCGCTTGACCGCAGATTACCAACTTTCGGATCATGATTTAATTTCATTTGGGCTTTTTGCCGGAAAAAGAACAAAAGAGCGAACGGCCGATTTATTGTATTATGCAAATTATGGGCTCAACGATAAAATGGACTATACATTTCAATACTACAATGAAAACCTCAGAATCAGAAAAAGTGATTTTGCATTAGGAAGTTTGGACTTCGACCGGAATTTTAATAATTCTGCTCAACTACATACCTCTTTGCTTTATGAATACACCCTTTTGGGGGGGCCTACCACCAACAGAAATCTTGGACATCCAGACCATTCCATAGTCTACCAAGACGAATATAATACCAACGACAATCCTTTATACGGTTTACGGTTTAACCTTGACTATAACTTCCAACCCCTTTCTTTCGGAACATTGAAAATGGGTTATCAATTTCGAAATCTCGACCATACGGGAGATTTTGTTTATGAGCGCAAAAACAACAACACTCAACTTTTTGAGTTGGTTCCAGAATTTTCGAGTGAGGTCAATCTTAAACGATCTATACATGCGGCTTATTTACAATACAACGGCAGTACTGACAAATGGGATTTTGCAGCCGGACTTCGGATGGAAAATATGACGCGTGAACTGTCTCTAAAAGACAAAACTGGACAAATCGATGAAGACTACCGCTTGAATTTTAACAAGCTGTTCCCCTCAGCCAGTCTCAACTATCAATGGAAAGAGAGGGTCGCTTTTAATCTCGCCTACAGCAAAAGAATCGAAAGAACGACGACCTTTAAAATGAATCCTTTCCCAGAACGAGAACATTCCGAAACTTTAGAACAAGGCGATCCCAACCTACAACCCGAATTGATCGATCAGGTAGAATTGGGTGTGAATCTTAAAACCAAAAAAGGAAACTCTTACTTTTCTTCCCTTTACTATCGCAATGTCAATCATTTGATCAACCGAGTCAATTCGGTTTACAACGACACCATTTTAAATCGGATTTATTCCAATGTGGGAACGGCCAAGGCTTTCGGAAGAGAAATGGGGAGCGAGTATTCCATCGGTAAAAAGTTAAACGTCTTTTATTCTTCTAACTTTTACTATTATATCATCGAAGGGTCATTCGACAATCTTCCTGTAGATACCCAAGGGTATGTTTACAGCTTCAACCTCAACAGTTCCTATGATTTTTCAGAGACTGCTTTTGCACAGTTTAACTTCAATTATCTTTCCAGAAGAATTACCGCTCAGGGAGAAGATTCTCGATTCTACTCCCCAAATTTAACCTTTAGCAAACGCTTTTGGAACAATCAATGGACCGCAACACTACAGTGGAAAAATATCGATATGGGGCTGATCAATTCCAACGAACAGCGCATCACTACCCAAAGAGAAGGTTTGTTTTACACCACCACCAATTATGTTTATGAAGTGGATGTGGTCCTGCTCGGCTTGAGCTATAATTTCAACAACCGTAAAAACACATCCAAATTCATCGACAGCGAATTTGGGAAAAGAGAATTCTAAAGTTTGTGAGAACCGTCACAAAAAGGCATTTCTTTGGATTTGGTACAGCCACAAAGCGTAAATCTATTCCCGTGTTTTAGGGGATTTCCTTCCATGTCTGTGAGGTTCACTTTACCTTCAATTACAATCTGCCCATTTTCTTTTCGGTAAATCTTAGGGGTTTGTTTTTGTTGGGATTCTGATATCATTCTTTAAAGGTTATCCGTTAAAAAGTCCATTCTTCTGTTGACCAAATCGTTGGGATTATCCGTCCAATCTGCAGGAAAAATTTGTTTCGATATACTGAATTTAAAATTGGGGTTCAAACTTTTTATGAGGGCGAGACTATTGAGCATCAAATTGGCCTCTGTTTCTGAACGGGCCTCTTTTAACAATCCTTCCATAATGGAATAATCATCAAAGCCCGTATGAAGTGCCAAATATTCAAGGGCGCGTAATCTCACTAAGTTTTCCGTATCATTTTGAAGTATCCTTTCTATTTGAGGGACTAACTCTTTTGCCATCGCTCCAAATGAAGTACAGGCAATCAAGCCCCAATATCGCTTCCATGGATCCTCATCAGACAATGCTTTTTGGATTTGACGGGCCCCCTCTTCAAATGGTATTAAATTCAGGTCGGCAACAGCGATCAATTCCTCAATTTGCTGTTGGTGTTCTTGTCCAAAAGCGGTGGGATTTTCAAGTGCATTTTCCAATAAATAGGATTCCGGAAAAAAACTCAAATCGGGCAGAGTGGCCAACTTTTCATTCAGTTGGTCTCTCAGTTGCATTACAACAGAACGATGGTCTGGGTTATCGGCTAAATCATTGACCTCGTGAGGGTCTTGCTCCAAATCAAAAAGCGCCTCTGGGCTCCTCGGTTCAAAAAATTGTCGCTGTGGTGCATTCAATTTTTCCTGTCTGTGTAAAGCATCCCATTCCTGAAAAGCCAGCATTTTATAACGGTAAAAATTAAATAAACCATCGAAGTTAAACGGCTGATAATTCCTAATATACTTGTATTTACCCACTCTGATTGTCCTAACCAAATCATATTTTTCATCAAATCGATCGGCATGACCAAAAGCCCTATTCTTGTTTTGAAGAGTAGATGAATCTGAGAATTTCCCCAAAATCGCTTTCCCGTCCATACTTTTGGGTGGAGAGATTCCAGCAAGAGAAAGAACGGTAGGAGCAAAATCTACAAACTCAACAAAAGTTTTTGCCCTTGATCCTTTGGCGTAGGGAAATAAATGTTCCCACTTCTTAGGAATATAAACCACTAAAGGAACCTGTAACCCGCTTTCATAGGCATAGCCTTTACTTCGGGGCAAAACACCCCCGTGATCTCCAAAATAAAAAATAATGGTGTCCTCCATTAGTCCCTGTTGTTCGAGATCGGCAATGAAAGTCGCCATTTGCTGGTCCGCCAATTTATGCCTGTTTTGAAAATGAAAATAAGAATACCTGAAGGTTTTGGTATCAGGGTGATAGGGGAAAACTTCAATGTGATCGAGTACTTCATCCGATACTTTGTCTACGGCCTCTTGATCGAAATGTAAATTTCCCTCGTGTGTTACGGTATGGTTTTGAACATGAAAAAAAGGTTGCCCTGGCTTTCTGTTTTTATAGGTTGCTTTTTTAGAAGATTCATCCCATACCCCCTCTGGCAAAATAAAGTTGTAGTCTTCTTTGTGATTATTGGTGGTATAATACCCCGCTTGGTTGAGATAAAAGGGAAAAGGCATGACCCCCTCTGGAAGAGGAACTCGTTCGGCCCTGCGGTGAAACTGCGTAAAAATTCTAGGGGCGTAACATCCAGTAATGAGTGTGCTTCTGGCCACAGAACATACCGGCGCATTGGAAAAAGCATTATCAAAAACAACTCCCTCTTTTGCCAACTTTTCAATCGCTGGCATCTGTACACCCCCCTGATGATACAAATTCATAAAGTGGGGTGAGTTGTCCTCTGTAGTCAACCATACTATATTGGGCAGCGACTGTTGATCTGAATTACAGGCTGAATGCAGTAACCACAACCCCAATAAAAATAAAATCCTCATCAATTAAAGCTGGGAATACGGCAAAGAAGTTAAAAAGGCGCGAGTAATAGAAGAACAGCAACTGTCCTTATAGGCCGGATCGCTTTTCAACTTTGCCCAAGTAGGGTGGATGGAAAAACGTCCCCAATTCTCATTGCGTTCTTCTAAACTTTCAAACGAAAGCATATACGTCAGACACGGCATTCGATCGCCTGCGATTTTGTCTCCAAAAAAAACAGCCCCAAAATCGAGCTCCTCAAAAAGTTCCAACTCTCCTTCGTTGAACATATTGACCTTTCTTCTATGGGCGTCCTCAGAGTGACTTTCGTAGGTGCGCAATTCGAAAAAACGGTTCTTGTTGTCTGGTTTAAAAAGTTTAGGCATTCCGTCGAAAGCAACATAAAGTGATGTTTGATAACGGTTAAACATGGGTTTACTCAAAGGATTGAGTTCCGCCGAAATTTTTTGCATCGAAGGATCGCTCACCGTAGTATGAAGTGTCTTTTGATACGTTTCTATGTCCTTAAAGGGAATAAAAACATATATTTTTCTGGGCAAATCCTCTGAAATCTCTTGAAATACACCGATGTTCTCAATTCCCTGTTTATTGAGAGTAGGAATAAGGTGATCCTTAAAATAACTATTGAAGTTCTTAAAATTAGAAGATTGGAAAAGTTCATAGGTTCTGAGCTCATAAATTTCCTTTTGTCCAAAAAGGGAAATACAACTCAAGAACGCAATTAAATAAAGTGTTTTTTTCATGTTGAATTTTAAATATGTGTAAATATAAATTATTTTAATGAGGTCGGTGACTCTTGTATTTTGGATTTTATATACAATCGGGAAAAGCGCATTTTTTAATAAAAATCTTTCTTTTTGAGTCTAAAAGGGCTGATTTTGACTAAAAAAGGCTTAAAAAGGCTTAAAAAGACAAAAAAACGGCTTTTTTAAAACCCTTTAATTTGTCGTTCTATGGCTTCCGCCAATTGATGATCCAAAGCAGAAATGGCATTCTGATCATGCGTCCAAAGTTCTAAGACAACCGTATTATAAACATTAATGATTTTGGGATGATGATTCAAAGACTCTGCGATTTCACCCACAGCATTGATGAATGCCAAAGCCTCTTTAAAATCTTTGAATTGAAATCTTTTGATTAATTTACCCCTTTGTTGTGTCCATGAGTTTGACATTGAGAACCCTTTTATTTAAATAAATGTAATCTAAATCACTATGAAAAACTGTATTCCTACCCTATTAATTATGGCGAATCTAATGCTATTGTCATGTGAAGGGGAAACGGCAAGCCCTCCGCCCAATATCATATATATTTTGGCAGATGATTTGGGGTATGGAGACTTAGGAGCCTTCAATCCCTCGGGAAAAATCGAAACTCCTCATTTGAATAAAATGGCGCAACAAGGAATGATTTTCACAGATGCTCATACTTCCTCTTCCGTTTGTACTCCCACCCGATACGGTATACTGACAGGAAGGTACAACTGGCGTAGTCCCCTCAAAAAAGGCGTTTTGAGTGGTACTTCACAGGCTTTAATCCCCAAAGAAAGGACTACGGTCCCCTCTTTTTTAAAATCAAACGGTTACCAAACCGCTTTTATAGGAAAGTGGCATTTGGGTTGGAATTGGGCCCTGAAAGACACTGTTTT
>JAURMQ010000035.1 GCA_030830625.1 Flavobacteriaceae bacterium | reverse complement strand
TGGAGGATGATGAAAAAAAAGTAATTTACGATGAATTGGCCATACGCTTGGAAAAAAAGATCAGGGCTGAATTTTGGGATAAAAAGGTTGAAGGACAGATCAACCGTCAAACTTTGTTCGCATCGCTACTCTATCACAATATTATTCCCGATAACGAAATTACAGCAGCAAAAGATTCCTTAAAAAGTGCGCTACAAAAAGCCCCGGCTCAGCATCTGACCACAGGAATCTTTGGAACCCAATTTGCTTTGGAAGCGATTTCTCAATACATTTCTCCCCAAACTACTTTTGACATCGTCAACAGCAAGGAATTTCCCGGATGGGGACATATGGTCGATCGGGGGGCAACAACGCTATGGGAAACCTGGAAAGAGAGCGATAATGTATATTCCAATTCACATCCAATGTTTGGATCTGTAACCGAGTGGTTCTTCCGTTGGTTGGGAGGAATCAGACCCCAGCCAAAATACCCAGGATTCGAAAGGTTTTACATCAAGCCCTTTACGCCTATTGGACTGGACAGCCTATCTGCTGTCTATAATGCCCCCTCGGGGAAAATAATATCCCAGTGGAGCAAACAAGATCAAGGCTATCGATATGAAATCACAGTGCCAGAAGGAAGTATCGCTCAAGTAGAGTTGAACAAAAATCCATCTCAAAAAATCAGTATATTAAAAGGTCAAGAGTTTTTGAGTAAAGCGGATCAAATAGATTTAAATGACGGAAAATTAGATCTACAAAGTGGAGCTTATATTATTTTGGTTTCCCCCTAAAATATGTTTTCAAAAAATTGAATGATGAATTTAAACCTTTAGAAACATCATTGTAATAGCGGTGGAAGGGAATCTCAAGGCGATTTAGAATACGATTTAGATTCTTGTTTTTTGGGACACTCTTATACCAGGGTTGATTTACCAAAACATCACCCTAAAAGGTTTAAAATAAGCTATGTAACGTATGATTCAATATGAATCGAGAAATAATAATTGCTATACGTTGTAGCTCCGACAGGAATCGAACCTGTATCTAAAGTTTAGGAAACTCTTATTCTATCCGTTGAACTACGGAGCCAAAATTGATGTAAAAATAGTTGAATTATTAAATTCAAACGAACTCATTTGTGATTTATGATTGGAAAAAGTGGGCCTAGCATTACTTTTAAATAGCTCCTTGTATTTGATGGTGATTTTAATTTATTTTGTACATTTTACCTATAAAAATTACTTGTTGTCTAAGTTCAAAATAACGGCTCTTCTTTTCTTATTCTCCCTTACTCCCGAGGGAGAGGCAAAGGAGTATAGTCTTATGACAAATATGGGTTCCTACAAAGAAAATGAGGCTGATCCTAATCCAAAAGGAACCGCTAAGTTTGCCCTTAATTCCTCCAAAGAAATGGAAAATTTCCAAACCGTTGTTGGGTTTCAAGGAGGATTGGAATCAGGACATCAAAACCTAAAACACATCCTATCTGAGGGGTATGGATACAGCTTTCAGCATCCGGCCCTCCCTCTTGTTATTAAAGAAATTAATCAAATCATCCGCAATGAAAATGCTGTCTCTTAATTGTTTATCTTTTTCTATCCTTATTTTTTTCACCCTGATTTCGCTCTATCCCATAGATGCCATTTCTCAAAATGAAAAGGAATACACTCCTTCATTAAAAGGCAAAAACGTCATTTACGTCTATGGAGGATGGAAAGGACACCATCCTTCCGAAAGTGTTGATCTTATGGTTCCCAAATTAAAGGCCGAAGGAGCCCATGTAAAAGTATTTGATACGCTCTCGGTTTACAGCGATGAAAAAATTATGGCAGAAACCGATTTGATCATTCAAGTTTGGACCATGGGCAAAATCACCAAAGATCAATTTAAGGGACTCCAAGATGCAGTAATGAATGGAACGGGTTTTGCAGGATGGCATGGAGGAATGGGTGATGCTTTTAGAGACAATCTTAAATTCCAATTTATGGTGGGGGGGCAATTTGCATTTCATCCAGGTGGAAAGATCGATCACTCCATTAAAATTGTGGATAAAGAAGATCCCATTACCCGAGGTATTGAAGATTTTGATTTGAAAAAAACCGAGCAATATTATATGTTGATCGACCCCAACATCAAGGTTTTAGCCATTTCCGAATTTGTAAGAGAGAAATACGAAAAACCCGGCAAACAAGAAAATAAAATTACGGGAAGCACCATGCCTGTAGTTTGGAAAAAAAACTTCGGAAAAGGCAGAATTTTTTATTCTTCCATTGGTCATAACCTCACCGACTTTGATGTGCCGGAGGTTATGAAAATGCAAATGAGAGGATTCAGATGGGCTGCAGAGGGAAAATACCACCCCGCTGAAAATGCCATTTCGCCGGTTTACGTTCCATAATAGTACCGATTAAATATTTTCTGAATATCATTTTTGTACCAATAATATCATTTTTGGGTATTGTTAAAACTTATCACGAACTTTATTTCACTATCATGGATTAATTTCTCATTTTAGTATTTTGAAGAAGGTCCAAACAGCTATTAAAAATGCTTTTTACAAAAATAGCCCCATTAATTTTTTTCAGAAAAGGATCCACCATAACAGCGGAACACAAAAAATGATAGCGATAGGATATGATATAGGGAGTTCATTTGTCAAGGCAGCCTTGGTGGATGTTACAACCGGAAAACCCATCAATCGTGTTAGGGTTCCTGAGACAGAGATTCCGATGGAAGCCCTTCAATTGGGCTGGGCAGAACAGGACCCCAACCTTTGGTGGCACTACTTGTGCGATGCGACAAAAATGCTTTTAAAAGAGGCCCAAATCAGTGGAGACCAAATTAAAAGTATTGGAATATCCTATCAAATGCATGGATTGGTTCTTGTCGATCAAGATTTGAATGCCTTAAGGAAATCCATTATTTGGTGTGATAGCCGGGCCACTCCCTACGGGGAAAAGGCTTTTGAAACATTGGGAAAAGACCATTGTCAGAAATTTCTTCTTAATTCTCCGGGTAATTTTACGGCCTCCAAACTCGCTTGGGTAATTGAAAATGAACCAGAGCTGTATCAAAAGGCATATAAATTCATGTTGCCTGGGGACTTTTTAGCAGCCAAACTATCTGGAATTCCACAAACTACCATCACGGGTCTGTCGGAGGGGATTTTCTGGGATTTTAAAAATGACCAGACTGCGGCTGCGCTTTTCGATCATTATAAGATTGATCAAAGTTTGGTACCGGATATCGTTTCCAATTTTGGGGTTCAGTCTACCGTCTCCAAGTGGGGTGCCCATTCCACAGGGTTGAGAGAAGGGACACCGATCACCTACAGGGCTGGAGACCAACCCAACAATGCCTATACCTTAGGCGCCAGAAATGCCGGTGATGTAGTCGCAACTGGAGGAACATCGGGGGTAGTGTATGCTTTGACCGATCAATTGTCTGGTCGGGAGTTGACCAAAGTCAATACCTTTGCCCATGTGGATTATCTACCCGAACAAAAAATGTTTGGTAAACTCCTCAACCTCAATGGAGCTGGAATACAATACCGTTGGTTGCATCAATTAATGGGAGGGGTGGATTATGATAGGCTCAACCATATGGCCGCGCAAGTTCCCATTGGAAGCAATGGATTACACGTTTTCCCATTTGGAAATGGAGCGGAACGAATGCTCGACAATCAAATTGTGAACGGGCATATAAGCAACATTAATTTCAACATTCACGACAAAGATCATATGGTGAGAGCTACCTTAGAGGGAATCGCATTCGCTTTGATCTACGGGATAGAGATTCTAAAAAATGACGGGATAGTCATCGAAAACCTTAAAGTAGGGAATGACAACTTATTTTTATCCGACGTATTTTCAAAAACAATTGCAGACACTTTGGGAATTTCAATTCAAATGCTTGAAGCTACAGGGGCAGAGGGAGCAGCCAAAGCCAGTATCGATGGGCTCAGAGGGATACAAAGCAAGGACTACATCGATATAACCAAAACCATAGAACCCAACCTCCCGTTACAAGAGCAAAGCATAAACGCTTTCGTGAAATGGAAAACACAACTGTTCAATAATATCATATAAAATGGAAAACAATTACTTTAAAAACATTCAAAAAATAGCTTTCGAAGGCAAGGCATCCAACCATCCTTTGGCATACAAATATTATGATGCCGACCAAAAAGTAATGGACAAGACCATGCGAGAGCATTTTAAATTTGCCATGGCCTATTGGCACAGTATGAACGATAATGGTGCCGATCCTTTTGGAAGGTTGACCAACCACTATCCTTGGAATCAAGAAACCCATGTCATGCAACAAGCCAAAAACAGAGCCGATGCGGCTTTTGAGTTTCTCGAAAAAATGGGTTTTGATTATTTTTGTTTTCACGACATTGATTTGGTTGCCGAGGGAAATTCTTTGGCTGAGACAGAAAAAAGAGTTTCCCAAATTGTGGCTTACCTCAAAGAAAAACAACAGCAAACGGGGATCAAAGTTCTTTGGGGAACTGCCAACTGCTTCTCCAACCCCGTCTATATGAATGGGGCCATTACCAACCCTGACTTTAGGGTTGCTTCCAGAGCAGCCGCCCAAATCAAAATTGCTTTTGATGCCTCCATGGAATTGGGTGCAGAAAACTATGTTTTTTGGGGGGGTCGAGAAGGATATTTGTCTCTTTTGAATACCGACATGAAGCGAGAAGTGGAACACTTAGGGGTATTTTTTAATAAAATGGTGGACTATGCAAAACAACAAGGTTTTAAGGGAAACTTCTTTATAGAACCCAAACCCGCTGAACCCACCAAACATCAATATGATTTTGATTCTGCTACCGTAATAGGCTTTCTTAATCAGTATGGTTTGCAAGATCATTTCAAATTGAACATCGAGGTAAATCATGCTACTTTGGCCCAACACACTTTTGAACATGAACTACAAGTTGCTGCCAATGCTGGGATGCTGGGGAGTATCGATGCCAACCGAGGGGACAATCAAAACGGTTGGGATACAGATCAATTTTCCATCAACCTTTACGAGACGATTGAAGCCATGTTGGTTTTCCTCAAATCGGGAGGTCTTCAAGGAGGAGGGATCAATTTTGACGCAAAGGTCAGAAGAAATTCCACAGACTTGGAAGATTTATTCATTGCCCACATTCAAGGAGCAGATACCTTTGCCAGAGCATTATTGGCGGCCGAACATATTTTGACCCATACGGCATATTCAGACCTGTTAAAAGAACGCTACCAATCCTATGACAGTGGAGATGGAAAAGCGTTTGAAAAAGGGAAATTGTCTATCGCTGACCTCTACAAAATAGGGATAAATCAGGGAGAAATTGCTCATACCAGTGGTAAGCAAGAACTTTACGAAAGCATCTTGGCGAATAGTTTTTAATGGACATTTCAATAATATTTATAAATTGTAGAAAAATAAACCAAACAATTACTCATTATGAAATCTAAACTATTTAACGCAAGTTGCTTTGCGCTGATTACTACGGCAATGACCTTTGCAGTACGTGCAAAAATTGAGCTGGTTTTTAACAATGATTACGGCTTAACACTTGAACAAATTGGTATCGCCTTTGGGCCTGCCTTTTACGGGTTTACTTTGGCCATGATCGTTGGAGGATTTTTAGTAGATCTCTTTGGGATGAAAAAAATTATGAACTTAGCTTTTATTGGACATTTAGGAGGAATTATTTTGACCCTATTTGCCAGAGATTTTTGGATGCTGTTTTCAGGAACTTTATTGATTGGAATTGGAAATGGTATGGTAGAAGCGGCTTGTAATCCCCTCATTGCAACTTTGTATCCCAAAGAAAAAACCAAAATGCTCAACCGTTTTCATGTTTGGTTCCCAGGAGGAATCGTCATTGGAAGCATTCTGGCCTATTTCATCGTTGACCTAATGGGTTTGAGTTGGATGGTATTGGTAGGAACGCTATTCATTCCACTTTTAATTTACATTTACTTGTTCAAGGGGCAAGAGTTCCCTGCCACCGAAAGGGTATCCAGTGGTGTGACGTATAGTGATATGCTAAAAGCCTGTTTCGCCAATCCCCTTTTTTGGTTCATAGGTTTTTGTATGTTATTGACCGCCTCTACAGAATTGGCTACTACCCAAAGAATTTCCTCTTTGTTGGAAAAAACCGTTTCCAATCCTATATTGGTATTGGCCTTTATCAACGGGATCATGATGTTAGGACGTCTATTTGCCGGAGATGTAGTCCATCGCTTAAGCATTACCAAAATGTTATTTTTCTCCGCAATATTCTCTTTTTTAGGATTGCTGTGGTTGTCTAGTGCTACTGGGGCTGCCTCTTTTATGGCCGCTGCCGTTTTTGCGATTGGAGTCTGTTATTTCTGGCCTACCATGCTGTCTTTTGTAGCGGAAAAAATTCCCAGCAGTGGAGCCCTTGGTTTGTCCCTGATGGGTGGATTGGGAATGTTCTCTGTAGCTATTGTTTTATGGGCAATGGGTCTGGTCATGGACATGGATGCTTCCGGTTCGGATACCCTTTACAGGATGGCAATACTCCCTGCAATTTTAATCGTATTATTTGGAGCCCGATTAATAGTAGAATTACGACAGGATAAAACCGCCTAACCATTAAATCCATTCAAAGCGTGGGAAAGTCATGGGCTTTTCCACGCTTTAAAACTAATCCAACACCCTATGAGACCTCTATTTTTTGTCCTTCTCTCCTTACCCCTTCTAGCTCAAGAAAAAATGAAACCCGAAATGACTGAGTTTTGGGAACCGGTCCCCGAAATTGTAGATCCTGGAAATTCATCGACTCCTCCAAGCGACGCCATTATACTTTTTGACGGAAGCGATCTCTCACAATGGACCAGTGTTTCCAATGGAGAGGCGGCACATTGGACCATCAATCCTGATGGATCTATGACTGTCAATAAAAAGGGAGGGATAGAAACCAAAGAAGAATTTGGATCGATCCAGCTCCATATTGAGTGGAAGACTCCCCAAAAAATAGAAGGGAAAGGTCAAGGAAGAGGTAACAGTGGTGTTTTTTTTCAAAAAGTTTATGAGGTTCAAGTTTTGGACAGCTACAACAATATTACTTATTCCAATGGACAGGCGGCTTCCATCTATAAGCAATCTCTCCCATTGGTCAATGCCTCGAGGCCACCGGGAGAATGGCAAACCTATGACATTATTTTCAATGAGCCTGAGTATGACGAAAAAGGCAACCGCCTAAAAAAGGGAACATTAACTGTTTTTCACAATGGAGTTTTGGTACAAAATAACACCGAAATTCAGGGGACGACCGAGTACCGGGGGCATCCCAACTTAAGAAATATTAAAACACCCAAAAAACTCTTACTTCAAGAACACAGCAATCCTGTATCCTTCCGGAATATATGGTTGCGAAAGCTTTAGTATGAATAAGATATGATGCGGTTTGAGAGCAACCCTATTTTGTTTTACAGCGCGATTTCCTTTTTGATTGGATGTTATTCTTGTGCACAGCAAAACGGAAATGTCACTGCGCCACAAAATAATATTTCGCTTGATGAAAGGGAAGAAGAAAATTTTTTTGATGCATTGAGGTTGAGGACAGATCTGAAATTTGATACCCAAAAAAGAATACTGTACACATCTATTGACCATATCCAAGCATTCCGTCAAATGTATAAAGGCACAGCCATGTCGTTAGAATACGTGATAAGGGATAGGTTGCACACGGCCATTTTTCTCAACCAACCCACCAACCAACTTCAGTCTATGGATGGATCTGTATTTGAAATGCCTCAAAATATATCTGCCACTAAGCTCACAGATGAAGTAATTTCCTTGATAGGAAAGATGTACTTTGGGGCCGATGAGGTAAAGGCTTTACCCCAATAACCTACTAAAAACATATTTCATTTCTGTGGCAATCTGAATCGACCTTTCGTCATATAATTTGGCTTCATAGGCAGTATCATCGAAAGCCTTTGGATCTTCATAAGGGAGTGAAATTCTTTTTTCTGCCCCTTCAATAAAGGGGCAGTTTTCATCCGCATCAGTGCAGGTTAGTATTGCCGCAAAATTCTCTTTTGGATTGGGAGCATCGTCATAAATTTTTGAAAAAAAGAGGAGTGAGGGTTTGTGGGGGTGATAAATTAACTCGTAGTGGGGATTTTGGCCCCCTGGATTGTGAATGATAAACCCCATGCGTTTAAAAGACTCAATGGTTCGCTCATTACAAGCGGTGATTTCAGTGCCTCCAGAGAAAGTTTTAATGTCAATACCATAGAAATCTGCAATCACTTTGGCCCACATTTGGGAGAGTTGGCTTCTGCGGGAATTATGAGTACAGATAAAGATGAGATTCGCTTCTGTCTTTTGTTTGACTTTAGTTTGGATGTAATCACAGAGGGGAAGGAGTAAAGATATACGAGAATCGCTAATTGTAGTGATATCAATTTGGTTGATCAAATTAAAAATTCTGTTTTCCAAAGTCAGAAATTAAGGTTGAGAAAAAAATAAAACGGGCCATCTAATGTAGTGGATTGACTCCAAAAAGGAAAACCCTAAGTGCGAAATAGGGATGCAAATTTTTGAGTAATTACAAAATCTATCTCATAAAGATGCACCCATAAATTATGGAAAATTTGAACACACCTTTTTATTGCAAAGCCATTATTTCAATCAAATAATGTTTAGTTTTATGATTATTTAAAACAAAATCCATGAAACAAACAAAAACTAAATTTTTCCTAATCACTTTACTTATAGCGTTTTGCAATACTTTATTTGCTCAACTTAGTGTTTCAGGAACTATTGTTGATCAAGACGGACAGCCTATACCAGGGGTTACGATTTTGGACGACAACAATAAAACGAATGGAACGGTTACCGATTTTGACGGTAACTATACCATAAGTGTTCCTTCAGATGGAACGATAAAAGTAAGTTTTATCGGTTATCAATCGCAAAGTATAGCGGTTTCGGGGCAAACGAACATCAATATTTCACTTGAGGAAGATATTTCTGCCTTGGATGAGGTTGTGATTACAGGTTACGGTTCACAAGTCAAAAAGAGTGACTTGACGGGCTCTATCGCTTCTGTGAGTTCAGCTGACTTTGAAAATCAACCGCTCATTCGAGTTGATCAAGCATTGCAAGCCAGAGCAGCAGGGGTTGCGGTTACACAAACCAGTGGAGCGCCTGGTGCAGGATATAAAATCAGAATTCGTGGTGCCAATTCCATTACAGGGAACAACAATCCGCTCTATGTGGTTGATGGGCTTGTAGTAGGAAACATCAACAACTTGAACGCCAGCGACATCAGTTCAATGGAAGTCTTAAAAGACGCCTCCGCAACGGCCATTTATGGAAACAGGGGGGCTAATGGAGTGGTTCTTATTACTACAAAATCTGGGAAAAAAGGCAAAGCCAAAATTCAAGTAGATTCCTTTTTTGGAACTTCTCAAGTAGTGCAGAACATTCCTGTTATGACTCCAGCCGAATTTGCTGAGGGTGTAAATTTAAGGGATGCTGCGCCAGGAAAACCCGCCACTATTGATGCGGATAGAATTGCTGAACTGAGAGCTGGAGCAGGAGTAAACTGGCAAGACTATTTCTTCAGAAGTGCACCCTTCTCTAATATTGTTGTTTCTGCGAGAGGTGGATCTGATGATATAGATTATTATATTTCTGCAAATACCTACAAAGCAAAGGCTACGGTTATTAATCAGGATTTTAACCGATTGAATTTAAGAGCCAATATCAACGCTCAACTGAATGATAAACTTAAAGTTGGAATCAACAACTTTGTAAGTCGTTCTGAGAATACTGGAGCAAGAGTTAATTTAGCCACTGGTATTGCATGGGATATGAATACTCCACCTCAAAATTCAAGTGGTGAATACAACTCTATTCCACTAGTTCCAGGGGTCGGGAATGGCACCAATATGCCCCTATTAGTTCCAGAAAATAATTCAGTTGAAAATATTTCAGACCAATTGATTTCAAGTATTTACGCTAATTATAATATCACCGATCAAATTACATTGAATATTTCTGCAGGTATAGAAAAAATAGATTTCACGAACAGTAGTTATGAACATGGTATAACCGGTCCTAATAAAGCAGTAGTGAAAGATCAGCAAGCACTGCGTTTACAAAACACCAACAGACTTTCTTATAAGAATGACAATCCTGATCACGCTTTCCAAGCCGATTTAGTTCATGAGCAGCAGTCTTTCGAAATGACCTTTAGAGAAGCAACGGCAAGTGACTTCTTCACGGACTCTACTAATTTTAAAGAGTTGTCGTTGGCAGGAATTCAAAATACAGACAGTGGAATATCAAACGAAAAGCTAGAGTCTTTTCTGGCAAGAATCAATTATTCTTTATATGAGAAATATTTATTTACGGCTTCTGTAAGAGCAGACGGATCCAGTAAATTCAATAAAGACAATCGTTGGGGAACTTTCCCATCCGGTTCGCTTGCTTGGAGAATCTCTCAAGAAGATTTTCTTAAAGACCATTCCACCATCAGCTCATTAAAGGCTCGAGCAAGTTTTGGAGTTACGGGTAGCCAGGCCGTTGATCCATTTTCTACTATCTCAATTCCTGGAATTTCTTCCGAAAATAATTATCCTTTCACAGGGGGTATTCCCTCTATTGGCGTTGCCCCTTCCACTCAAATGCCCAATCCAGACCTTACTTGGGAAACTACTACCCAATTCAATATTGGATTTGACATAGGGTTGTGGGACTCTAAAGCGTTGCTCTCTGTAGATTACTATTCAAAAAAAACAGAAGATATTCTTTTGTCCAGAGTTTTGCCAGAATTTGTAGGGCCAACGTCGATTACACAAAATGCTGGAGAGGTAGAAAACAAAGGGTTTGATATTTCATTAAATACAGTATTGTACGAGAAAAACGATTGGTCAATCAACTCCAATTTTAACCTTTCTGCCAATAAAAATAAAGTTGTTAAATTGGTTGATGGCATTGAAAGTATGGTTTTGGGGAATATTTATTATGATTCAACTTTTCCTGTAAATCCAACTAGAGTTGAAGTAGGTCAACCCATCAGTACTTTTAGGGGATACCATTTTGAGGGTGTTTATCAAACTGGAGATGCACAGGGCACTCCAGGTCATGCAAAATATCGTGATCTTAACAACGATAACCAAATCACCTCTGAGGACATTGGTAATATTGGAGATGGAAATCCTGACTTTACTTGGGGGTGGAATTTAAATCTCGATTATAAAGATTTGAACCTAAACATGGTATTTGAGGGAGCGCAAGGAAATGAAATATATAATTTCCAAAGAATGAGAATGATGGGACTTGGATCAGCGCAGTTTCATGCTGTTCACGCAGACTTTAGGGATAGTTGGTCCACTACCAACCCAAGTAATACTATTCATGCGGGGACTCAGGCTGCGCGTGATGCGAATCAATGGTTGTCCTCACAGTGGTTAGAAGACGGTTCCTACACCACCCTTCGAAGTGCTTCTCTAACTTACAATCTAAAAGATACTTTGAGTGTCTTGGGTGTGGAGCAATTCAAAGTTTTTGTAAATGGTGAAAATTTATTCATCATCACGGATTACTCTGGCTTTGACCCAGTTTCTACAGCATCAGGAAATTCTGATGTTGATCTTGGGATTGATTATAATGCTTTCCCGATATCGAGATCATTTTCGATTGGATTTAATCTCACATTTTAAAAATATTTAGACATGAAATACACATACAAAATATTTACAATTTTTGCCTCGTTTTTATTTGTTTTCTCTTGTAGTGATTTAGAGGAAGATAGAAGCGGAATTTTATCCTTGGATAATCTTCAGTCAGAGGGTGACCTTGTTGCTGCACTAACTCCAATTTACAAGCAACTTCAAGTCACTTACCGAGGTTTTCTAATCAGAACCAATACCTTTGGATCGGATGATCTTACTACATGGTGGGGAGGAAATAAAGCGCCTTTAAGGGTTTTTGACGGATTCAATTACGGTAACGGAGAAAATGCAGACATCAATTGGTTAGATTATGATTGGAAAGGTTTTTGGAAACTCATTTACCATGCTAATTCATTAGTAAATGGACTTCAGACTTCAACCGCCCCTGAGGCTTCAAAAGCTATCATTGAAGCAGAGGCAAGATGCTTGAGAGCTATTGCCTATCTCAGTTTAGTAAAGGTTTACGGAAACTTACCTATTATTTTGGATGGAATGACTCCCACTGGGGATGAGCAGCGTGCCACAGTACTTGAAAACTATCAGCACATCGAAGTAGATTTATTGTTTGCCGAGGCCAATTTGCCCGCACCAGGATCTACTGCAAATGTTGGAAGAGCCTCTACTTCTGTTGCCAAGACTGCCCTTGCAGATCTTTATCTTACCTGGGCGGGATGGCCCGTCAAAGACCCTTCCAAGAATGCTTTGGCCGCAACCAAAGCAAAAGAAGTTATAGATATGGGGTACCATACTTTATTACCCATTAATGAACTTTGGTCTATGGAAAATGCCAATAGTAAAGAAAGTATATTATCTGCCCAATATTCTAAAGAAGAAGGTGCTACAGGAAATCAAATGCCTGCAGCTACAAGTTTTCACATGGCAAGAGGATGGTCTGACATGTATCCCGAATTACAATTCTTTAAAGATTTTCCTGAAGGAGCGAGAAAAGATGCCACATTTGTGACAGACATTCCAAATCGTGGGTTTTCAGGGGGTAAAATTGTCACCAAAACCCCTGCAACCATTTCATGGGAAAAGTCTGAAAGGTTCCACCCCATGTATGGAAAGTGGACTAAATCTGAAGATTTAACCGTAGGGCCGCGAACCATCGGGTTCAGACCTATTGAGGTATATCGATATGCTGAAGTTTTACTCATATATGCCGAAGCCAAAGCAGCTTCTGGATCAATGGATGCTTCTGCATTGGAGGCTTTAAATCAGGTAAAGAGAAGAGCTGCAGGTCTCGATCCCAACGCTGCAAACCCTTCAGTTGATGTTACCTCTGCAACGGTTAACGACATTGTAACAGAAAAAGGATGGGAATTGGCCGGTGAGCACAAAAGATGGTTCGACTTGATCAGAACCGAAACACTTGAGGAGGTTACTGCCAAAAGAGATCCCAAAGAGCAGGTTCCTTTGGTTAGACAACCTACCAAAGACCAATACATTACCCCACTTCCTGCTGAAGCGATTGCTACCAGTAAGTTGATTCAAAACCCTCAAGGGTTTAAAATTCGGTAAGCGTAATTCATGATGATCCCATAAAAAAGGGAGTGAATTTCACTCCCTTTTTTTATTTAAGGATTATTTTTGGATCTTTTTTTCCATGCTTCGGTGTGCATCAATCCGAGGAAAATAGGATCCATCAATTCGGCATCCCAACTTTGCCTGAGGGAATCCAACCTTTTGACCTCTTCGGGAAACTCAGTCGCCAGATCGTTTTCCTCACTCAAGTCTTCTCGGAGATTATACAATTCCTTGACCGTATTTTTTTTCTTAGTGACCAATTTTAGGTCTCCGTCTCTCACAGAATAAAGATCATTGTCAAATTTTCGTACATAAAGTGTCTGATGAGGTCTCCCTTGTTTTTTACCTTTCAGATAAGGAATGATGTTTACTCCATCCAAGGGTCTGTCCTGATCGATTGGAGCATGAGTCAATTCGGCGATGGTCGCCAGTATGTCAATACTCGAAATGGGATGATCGTACACCATAGGTGAGATTTCCTTGGGCCATTGCATGGCAAAAGGAATACGATTTCCTCCCTCGTAAATAGAAGATTTCCCCTCTCTAAGGGGGCCGTTATTCGATCCGTTATTAGGCTCGGGACCTCCATTGTCTGACAAAAAGAATACCAGGGTGTTTTCTTCAATCCCCAAAGCCTGCAGTTGATCGAGAAGTCGACCTACTCCATCATCCAGTGCACTCACCATAGCAGCATACGTTTTCCTTTTGGGGTCTTCGATATGATCGAATCGATCCAGATATTTTGGGGGGGCTTGTAAGGGTCCATGTGGGGCATTATATGCCAAGTACAAAAAGAAAGGCCCGCTTTTGTTTTTTTCAATGAATTTTATGGCTTCATTCGAAAATTCGTCGGTCAGATATTCATCGGTTTTTTCGGGTTGGTGATCTCTCATGATCCAAGTTCTATAACTCAAGGGCTCATCGCTGATCGAGTAACTGTCCTCAATGGTCAATTCTTCTGGAAAGTAACGATGTCCTCCTCCCAAATGTCCATAAAAGGAATGAAACCCGCGGTTTAGTGGATGTTTGGAAATATGGGCTCCCAAATGCCATTTTCCAATGATTCCCGAACGATATCCCACCAGATTGAGTACTTCGGGAATCATTTTTTCCGTTTGTGGTAAGCCCATATTGGGATCGTCGGGACGGTACTGTACATTTCTTTCGTATCCAAATCGCTGTTGATATCGACCGGTCATAAAGCCTGCCCTGCTGGGGCTACAAACGGGATAGGGGGTATATCCATTGGTGAACTTAACCCCATTTTGAGCGATCCGATCGATGTGGGGGGTGGGAATGTCTATACTACCATTGAACCCCACATCTACATACCCCAAGTCATCGGCCATGATGACAATCAGGTTCGGTGTACTCTTTTTTGCTGCTTTACCCTCTGTATTTTCACAAGCCAAATGCACCAGAAAAATACTTGCTACAAGGGGAATAAATTTCCATCTTGAATATTTTTTTTTCATTTTTTGAATCATAAATTTCTCTAAAATACTTAATAATGATTAATTTGGGTTGATAACGAAATACAGTAAAAACCATTATGTTGATTAATTACAAATACACGTTATTATTTTTTTGCTTAGCTTTCGGATATACTTCTTGCGAGAAAAAAGAAGCCCGTACCCAACCCAATATCATTATTGTATATATGGACGATTTGGGCTATGGGGACGTTGGGTATAACGGGGCTCAAAAATTACAAACGCCCAATATGGATGCAATGGCCATGGCAGGTATGCGATTCAATAAAGGCTATGCTACTTCGGCTACCTGTACTCCCAGCAGATATGCACTATTGACAGGGGTGTACCCTTGGAGAGAAAAAAGAGCTAAAATCCTACCAGGTACTGCACCGCTCATAATCGGTACAGATCAAATGACCCTTCCCAAAATGTTAAAACAAAAAGGCTATCAAACAGCCATCATTGGAAAATGGCATTTGGGCTTGGGCAATGGAAATGTCGATTGGAACCAATTGGTAAGCCCGGGTCCCAATGAGGTGGGATTTGATTACTCTTATATTCTAGCGGCGACCCAAGACCGGGTGCCCACGGTCTATATAGAAAATGGAAATGTGGTAGGTCTGGATCCCAATGATCCTATTGAAGTGAGTTATCAAAAGAATTTTGAGGGAGAACCTACGGGTCTTGAAAATCCTGAGTTATTGACCATGAAATGGCACCACGGACACAACAACAGTATTGTCAATGGTATTCCGAGAATTGGTTTTATGAAAGGGGGAGAGGCCGCCAAATGGAGCGATATCGATATGGCCGATCATTTTTTGAACGGAGTCCAAAAATACATTAAGGACCACAAGGACAAGCCCTTCTTTTTGTACTATCCTATGCAACAGCCTCATGTCCCGAGAACTCCGCATCCTAGATTTGAAGGCTTATCTGAGTTAGGACCGAGAGGCGATGCTATTGTAGAAGCCGATTGGTGTTTGGGAGAGTTGAAAAAAACACTCGAAGCAGAGGGGATTTTGGAGAACACCCTCATCATTTTTTCCAGCGATAATGGCCCTGTTTTAAACGATGGTTACTTTGATGATGCCGATGTGAAAAATGGTGATCATACCCCTTGGGGACCCTTTCGTGGTGGAAAATACAGTCTTTTTGAAGCAGGAACCCTTGTGCCTTTTTTCACCTATTGGAAAGGAAAAATTCAACCTGGAGTTTCCGATGCTATGGTAAGTCAACTGGATATTTTTTCTTCATTAGCGCAATTGGTAGGCAGTGATGTCAGAACCGACGACAGTTTGCCTTTGATGGACCTTTTTATGGGCCAGTCCCATAAGGGAAGAGATGAAATAGTCATAGAAGCGACTTCCAGAACCGCTTTTAAGCAAGGGGATTGGGTGATGATTCCTCCCTACAATGGACCGGCTTCTAATAACAATGTACAAATTGAGTTGGGGAATGACTCCGATTTTCATTTGTACAACCTCGCAGAAGATATTGGGCAGCAAAATAACTTGGCAAAAACTCAACCCGAAAAACTAAAAGAAATGTTGACCGCTTTTGAAGCCATAAGAGGAACAGATTACGGTAAATTTGAAAAATTAGAATTGAAATAAGTCAGAATACCCCCTCCCATTTCCCGGATGGGAGGGGGTAAAAAGACTTTTGATTTCCTTTTAGCAGAACAGGTTTACCGTTGATTTGAAGGGGTTTTCCTTTGGGAATGTCGAAACTACTCATGCGAAGCTTGATCTCCATACCTTGAGGAATAACCAGCTGGAGTATCCTTTTTTGTTGGGAGTCTAAATCCCATTTTACAAATAGATCTCCCAGAGGAGTGGGGATAATGGATTCGATTTTTTGGATTTGAGTATTGGGTTTTTCTTTCACCGACTTTTCACAGCCCGAAATGATGAACAGTACGATCAATAAAAGACCTTTTAATAAAGAGAAATGAGAAAAGATGTACTGAAAGAAATTCATTTAATATTATTGGTTGACGGCTTTTATCATTGCTTTTGCTGTGGAGGTAATGCCTTCAAAATTATGGTCGGCGATCATTTTTTCATTGACAAGTGTACCTCCTACTCCCAGACAGACGGCACCACAGGCGATCCATTCGGCCGCGTTTTCTAAAGTAATACCTCCTGCAGGCATAATGGGAATATGGGGCATTGGTGCTTTTACGGCTTTGAAATAGGAGGGTCCAAAATGGGCTGTTGGGAAAAGTTTGACCACATCTGCGCCCCATTCGTAGGCTTGCAATATCTCAGTGGGGGTCATGGCCCCTGATAAAATGGGTTTGTCTAAATGATGAGCCCTTTGTATCACTTCGGGTTTGCTGACGGGGGTTACCACGAATTGGGCACCCGCCTCGATAGCCGCTTGGGCGGTTTTTGCCTCGATAACAGAGCCTACTCCAGGAATCAAACCTTCTATTTGAGACAGTTTATTGATTTCTTCCAAGGCATTGGGCGTACCCATAGTTACCTCAATGGCTTTAATCCCACCTCTAAAAAGTGCCTTTGCCAGCTCATGTATCGGTTCGGAGGTCGATAAACGGATGATGGCTATAATCTTGCTGGACAACAATTCTTGCAGCAGGGACGCTCTTGTCATGATGTATTATTTTAGACGGCCGTTGAGGTTACTCTCGCTTACCGATATTATTTTTTTCAATGCGCTAATTGATGTCCCCCTCTCCGGGTTTGGTTCATTCCCTTCCCCCCCTCCAAAACGCCTTGTTCGATTGCGATTTTTACGACTCAAAATTTCCTCTTCATAGGTCCATTGAGAAAAGAAAAAGCTTTGTTCTTGTTTGGGGCAAAGGACATAGGCTTCAATTTTGCGGATCATCAAATTATGTATTTCGTTTAAAGTTAAATTTGGGGATTCTTCATACAATATAATGAAAATGGAGAAACCCTATTCCTGAATATTTTGTATATTAGAGGGGTGGATTGGGTGAAACCCGTTTGAACAACATCAATCTAAAATCCATTAGTGCTTCTCCATTTTTCTGAATGCCTTGGATTTTTAGTGTTCCTTTTCCCTTTTTGAGTTTTAGTATTCCTATTTTAAGCGGTTTAAAGTCTTTGACATAGGACTCTTGTCGAATGACTCTGTCTTCACCAGCACCGTATTCCTCTGGATTGTGGGCTTCTTTGATTTCTCCTTGAATTTTGGCGTCTCCAAAACTGACTTCAAAAAGATTGCCAATCGCATCTGCTGCACCACAGTAGTAAACGGTTACTTCAAAATCTCCATCCTGAGCAATTTCGGCCTCCCAAGTGATGGCATCATCGGTATTGATCCAATGGGTAAAATAGGTACAATTGGGGAATTTGTTGGAGCGTTTGATCTCTCCACTGGGAGTTCCATCTCGTGCTGGGATTTGGGTGGTGTGAAGGCCAGGATGGCCAATGTAGAGAGGGCGTTCGTCTTTGGCGGGGAGCTCGGTCAATACGTCCAGCTTCCATTGCTCTTTGGCGTTGAGGAGATGGGCCCAAACGTCGGGTTGTTGTATTGCGATATCCTTGGTTTGATTGGGATCATTGACCATGTCATAAAGCTGATCTTCATTGTCAAGACGATAGTTTTGGTTCCTTACACTCATTTTTCCTCGCCAATAGTGGTAAATATTACGGTCGGGCCATTCGGTATTTTCATCAAACAAAAGCGGTTTTAGGCTTAGGCCATCTAAAGGCTTTTTGGGTTCAGATTTTATACCTGTCAAGTCTTTCAATGTTGGGAGGAGGTCAATACCACTTGCTATTTCTTTGATGACTTTCCCTTGGGGGATTTTACCCGGCCAATTGATGATCATAGGGGAGCGAACACCCCCCTCGTCGGTACTGCCTTTTTGGCCTTTCATCCCGCCATTCCAGCGATTTCCGTTGGGGCCATTGTCGGAGAGGTAAATCACAATGGTATTTTCCAGCAGTTTATTTTCTTTAAGTTGATTTAAAATTCGGCCTACATTCCAGTCAATATTTTCACACATGGCCAGAGCGGCCCTTGCATGGTCTATTTGGTTTTGTGTTTGGAAAGGGCCTCCACTTCCCATTTGACTTAAACTTTTGTCTTTGTACTTTTCCCAAAACCTTTCGGGAACTTGCATAGGACTGTGAGGGGTGTTGAATGGAAGGTAGAGGAAGAATGAACGGTTTTTATTTTTTTCAATAAAGTCAATCCCGTGTTGGGTAAAATCATCGATGATGAATCCTTCTCCTTTGACTAAGTTTCCGTTGTGTTCCAATTGGGGATTGTAATAATTTCCCCAGTGTCCAGAGCAAAATCCATAATAGTCGTCAAAGCCACGGCTGTTGGGATGAAAAGGGGCTTGCATGCCATTGTGCCACTTGCCATAGGCAGCGGTTTGATATCCTGCCGATTGAAAAACTTCTGCGATTGTTTGTTCGTCGGCATCCAATCGTTCTCCTCCCCGACTGGTACTGTAAACTCCTCCCCTTACATGGTGCCTGCCCGTGAGGATCTCGGCACGTGTTGGAGAGCATACTGGACTGACAAAAAAACGGTCGAATTGGACACCGCTGTTCCCTAACCCATCGATGTGCGGAGTGTTAATATCAAGGTTTCCGTTCAAACTCAAGTCGCCCCAACCTTGATCATCGGTCAGAATAAGAATTACGTTGGGAGGCTTGTTTTTTTGTATTTGACAGCTCCAAGAAATACATAGCGCCAGTAAAGATAGGGTGACGGAAATAATTTTTTTCATGCGTTCAAATGTTCAGTAAAGCAACTCGGGAAACTCCATCCAGAGTTATATATCGATGGTCAACCCCAAACCAAATAATTCTCTGATTTGTAGCCGTTGGATGAGATCGTCATCGTATTGTAAATGGACAATGAGACTGCTGGAAATTTTGTTGTTTACTTTGAGCCTTACATTGGCATTCCATTCAAAATCGACATTTTTAATTTTATTGAGGTAATTGACATAGAAGTTGAATTTATTATCCAAGGTAATATTTTCCATTATATGGGACCTTACAAAACCTGAGAAGGAAGCCCCAACCGAGATGACATTGGTTTCCCCTTTTTGCACTCCAAAATACTTTTGACCTTGAGATAAATTTTGGGTATATAGTTTGCTTACAAAAATTCCTCGTGCGGCCAATGGTGCAATATTAAACCAAGCCATATCTCCTTCCTTGTAGTACCATCCAATGCCTAGCTGGGCCACAGCGGGAGAGAGTATTCTTGAAATTTTTTCTTTTTGATCCTCACCCCCCTCTTTGAAGTAACGGTAGCCAAAAAGCAATTGGGTTTTAAAATTTACATAGGCTGAGTAGTTCCAGTAGGTATTCACTTTTTTACTGAGAACGGAATTGATCTCAAAGCGGTCGTCGGCTTTTTTAAAAAAAGAGTTCCCTGAGAGGTAGGTCGTTCCAATAGAAAGTATAATGTTGTTGTCCCAAACCCAACCTTTTTCCCCTAAGTAATCGATGTTGTAGTCCACACTCAAAAGACCGGTTAATGAATTTTCCCCTCCAGACACCCAATTTTCGAAATACGCTTGGTTGAAGGTAAATTGGGTTATTCCAAAGTATTTAAATTTTGGAGCTGCCGTTAAAGTATCTTTTGCCAAATTGTTTTTAAGGAGTTCTTGTTGGGCATTTAGACTTCCCATCAAAAAGAAAGTCGCCATTAAATAAATAAAAATTTTCATATTTTTTCGACCTTAAGGTGCGTCGATAAATTTACTAAATACTTATTTGAAGTTTCAATTTATGGGCGGTTTTAATGTCCAGAAAAATCCCATCCTCATATTGTTTGGAGCAATTGAGTCCCTACATCCTTTTGTAAAATTTTATTTTGGCGATGTATTAAAATCTTTATAAACCTTTATTTATGCTTTGAATGAAGTGGTTTTTTTCTTAAATTTATAATGAGTTTAGTGTAGTTGGTTTATGTTGGGATTAAATGATAAACAGTATTTGAACGCTTTTGGGTTTGGGGGGATCTTCTTAATTCTCAAAAAAGTAGGCCTCCAAAATGAACTAAGACGGGTTTATGGGTATAGTATTGCTGTTTTGAACCTTTTAGCCGTTTTCTTTTTTTTACGATTTGTCCTCAAAGGGTATTTAGACACTTTAGCAACATTGCTTTTTTACGCTATGATGGCCGCTTTTCTCATGATTGCCTGGGTTCGGAGGAGTAAAAGTCAGAACATAAACGTCCTTAAATCTTTAAATTATTAGACATGAAAAGTATAAGTTGCTCCTTGTTTTTTTTAGCCTCCTTGTCGTTGTATTCTCAAGAGTGGATTATTATTGATGTTTTGGAGCAATCCAAAAAAGAACTGGTTTATCAAATCGATGATGGAGAAAAGGTGAAGCGAAAAACCGTAAAAAACCCTTCCATTGTTCGTTTGATTCAAGACTACCAAGAAAAGGGATTCAAGCTGAAAACAGTTACCCAAGGGGTAGAGTTGGATTTGAATGGGAATCTTCCCATGATCAACAACCGCAATAATAATTTTGGGGTGACCCACCTCAATCTTTTCAACAACAATCGAGTGATGTTGTGGTTTGAAAAAGAAAAAAAGGAATAAAATTTTATTTTTCAGAAAGCGATTCGGGCTTAAAGTTGAAAAATGGTATAGAAGATGTTTACCTGCCTAAATTTCGCTTAAATTTAAACCTGAAACTAAATTAGATTTAATGTTGAGTGTACCGGTCCTTAAATACCTATTCCCCGTAAAAATAATTTTCTTTTGCAGTATTGTATATTCAATGCTTGGTTGCAGTGCAGAAAACACATCTAACGAAATGGCAGTGCATAATGGAAACTCGGACAGTACCGAGGAACCTAAGGAGGCAACAGAAACCCTTAAAGAAAAAGAAACCCATCATCCTTTTTTGATCGTTACCAAAGACATGTTCCCCTCGCTGAGAGAAAAATCAAAGGCTGAGCCCTGGAAATCGATTAAAGAAGATGCCCTTTTGAGGGCCAATGAATCCGTAAATTCAAATCATTACGGAGCCCTTCAAAAGTATGTTGGAGCCGCGGCACTCTCCTACATTTTGGATGAGTCAAATAGTCAAGAGTATGCCCATAAAGTAAGAGATGTCATTTTAAACAGATTTTCGTCTCTGGAGATAGCCGAAAGCTCGGATTGGCAGAAGGTAGTTCCCCCACTGGGTGCGTTTTTCTGTGCTATTCTGGCCTTAGATATTGTTTATGATGCCCTTTCATGGGATGA
>JAURMQ010000034.1 GCA_030830625.1 Flavobacteriaceae bacterium | reverse complement strand
TTTTGCAGTGGAAAAATATCCATTGACACAAGAGGAGCTTCAATCTTTGGCCATGAAAGGACACCTGCCTGAACCAAAATATCATGATTTTTTTGATCTTCTCCATCAAGCGAATTGGAACACAACAATTTCCCAACCACATTTCTTCTTTTCCAAGATGAATGAAGACTTTTTGAACATGACCTTTTCCCAAAAATTTGATGTTTTATTTTACGATGCTTTTGGATACCACGCCCAATCAGAACTTTGGCAGGAGGAAGCCCTTCAAATTTGTTTTGACCTACTCCAGCCGGGAGGGGTTTGGGTAAGCTATTGTGCAAGGGGAGAAGTGAGACGAATTTTACAAAAAGTAGGTTTTAAAGTGGAGCGCTTGGAGGGACCACCAGGAAAACGGGAAATGTTGAGAGCCGTAAAGGAGGTTTAGTTTATTTTTGTCAAAAATTGCACATGAAAATATTGGTTAGCGGTGCTACGGGGCTGATTGGAAAAAACATCCTAACTCTTGCTGAAAAAAAAAATATTTCAGTTCACTTTTTAAGCACCAGAAAGCACAAACTTGTAGATACAGAATTCGTTAAAGGATTTTATTGGAATCCAGAGGAAGGTGAAATAGACGGTCGTTGTTTTGAAGGAGTGGATACCCTTTTTCATCTGGCAGGGGCCAGCATATCAAAACCATGGACGCCTAAAAACAAAAAAATAATTGTAGAGAGTAGGGTGCAAACCTCCCGATTATTGAGAAATGAGATGGAGCGCCAAATGATAAAAATGAAAAATATAGTTTGTGCCTCAGCCATCGGAATATATCCCAATAGTTTGGATGATATTTATGAGGAGAAAAGCGAATTGGGACACAAAAATTTTCTTCAACAAGTTACTGTAGCCTGGGAGAAAGAATCTAATGCCTTTTCGGATTTTTCAGATCACTTGTCGGTTATGAGAATTGGATTGGTCCTGGCTAAAGGGGGGGGGCTTTTGTCCAAATTGGCACCTCCCGTAAGGTGGTTTTTAGGTGCCGCATTTGCTTCGGGAAAGCAATGGCAAAGTTGGATTCATGTTGAGGATTTAACCAACTTGTTTTTTACAGCAGCTCAACAAAACTGGGAGGGAACCTTCAATGCAGTTGCTCCCAACCCCGTTTCGCAAATCGGCCTAATGAAAGCCATAGGTAAGGCATTGGGCCGTCCGGTATTTTTACCTAATATTCCTGAAGTATTCATCAAACTATTGATGGGGGAGCGATCCATTTTGATTTTGGGAAGTCAAAAAATCAACGCCAATTTGATCTTATACAAGGGGTTTACATTTCAATTTGCGTTTTTAGCAGAGGCTTTGGATGACTTATTTGGAAAAAAAGAGTGACATTTTGGCAAAAAAAGTAGGCTTGGCAGTAATTTTGAATACTATAATTAAAATCAAAAAAAATGGCAGATAAACAGTCAAAACCCAAGGCAAAATCGAAAGTAAAGCAATCTACTGCCGAAAAAAAAAGCAGTGAGTCAAACTTTACCCAACAGCTTCAGGAATTGAATGACAATCTTAAACAAGAGAAAGATAAGTATTTGAGGTTGTTTGCTGAATTTGAAAATTTTAAAAAACGAACGGCAAAAGAGCGTATTGAACTTTTTAAAACTGCCGGTCAAGAGGTCATCGGTTCATTATTGCCTGTACTCGATGATTTTGAAAGAGCAATAGCGCAAAGCCCTAAAGAGAATGCAAAAGAAATTGAAGGTTTTCTGTTGATCAGTAATAAATTTAGTGATGTGCTTAAGAGTAGTGGACTGACTCCTACCGAAACCAAGATAGGTGACGTTTTTGATGCAGAAATTCATGAGGCCATCACCTTGATCCCTGCTCCAGACGCTTCGCAGAAGGGAAAAATAATTGACATAACAGAAAAGGGGTATCTATTGGGTGATAAGATCATCAGGTTTCCCAAAGTAGTCGTAGGACAATAATATATGAAAGAAGATTTTTACGAAATACTGGGTTTGTCCAAAGGGGCGTCTGCTGCCGAAATAAAAAAAGCCTATCGCAAGAAGGCCATTCAATTCCATCCGGATAAAAATCCAGGAGACAAAGAAGCAGAAGCCAACTTTAAAAAAGCGGCTGAAGCCTACGAAATATTAAGTGATCCAGAAAAAAAATCAAAGTACGATCAATTCGGACACTCCGCTTTTGAGTCTGGCGGTTTTGGTGGGGGAAGCATGAATATGGATGACATTTTTAGTCAGTTTGGAGATATTTTTGGCAGTGCTTTTGGTGGTGGAAGTTTTGGTGGCTTTGGCGGTGGTTTTGGTCAGTCCCAAGCCAGAGGAAAAGGAAGTAATCTTAGGATTCGGGTTCAACTCAGTCTGAAAGAAATTGTCAATGGAGTAGAAAAGAAAATCAAGGTCAGAAGAAAAGTTCAGGCTGCGGGGGTGACGTATACTACTTGTGAAACCTGTAAGGGAAGGGGGCAAGTAATGCGAGTGACCAATACTATTTTGGGAAGAATGCAAAGTGCATCTACCTGCCCCAAATGTAATGGATCAGGACAAACCATTTCCAACCGACCTTCGGGCAGTAATGCGGATGGAATGGTCGAACAGGAAGAAACGGTATCCATTAAAATTCCTGCTGGAGTAGAAGATGGCATGCAACTCAAGGTTTCGGGCAAAGGAAATGAAGCGACTGGAAATGGTATTTCTGG
>JAURMQ010000001.1 GCA_030830625.1 Flavobacteriaceae bacterium | reverse complement strand
GTAAAATATTTTTTTCATATTCAAAGGGATAGACGTTTAAAATCTAAAATTTTAGTAAATATAGTAACTTTGCGATTCCATCTACTAAAAAATTTCAATTGGTATTAATGAATTTAACTCCTTTTAAAAACTTGCTTCTGTTGCTGTTGATTACGATCACGGCGAGTTGTAATCCTTTATATCATACGGTGAATAATGTTAAAAAAAGTACTCCACTACAACCCGATTATTCTTTATCGGAAAGCTGGGCGGTGTTTCCGGGAAATTATCCTGCATTACTCAATGAATTTGAACAAGTAGAAAATGATCAAAAAGCAGATGTTTTTTATATCTATCCAACCCTATTTTCGGATAAGAAAATCAAAGATTGGAATGCTGATATTTGGGATGCCTCTATAAGGAAAGACATATTTCAAAAAGCGGTTAAGTATCAGGTTTCTGCGTGGCTCAATGCGGGGGATTTGTATGTACCCTTTTACCGACAGGCTCATTATAGGGTTTTTTTAGAAGAACCGAGCGATGAGAGTAAACGCGCATGGGAATTGGCATACGAAGATGTTAAAAACGCTTTTGAATATTATCTCGAAAACCACAACCAGGGGAAGCCCATAATTATAGCTTGTCACAGTCAAGGGAGTATGCATGCCAAAAGATTAATCAAAGATTTTTTTGATCGGCAAGCCTTGCAAAGTCAATTGGTGGCTGCTTACCTTATTGGAACCCGCATCTTTCCTGATGAATTTGAATCCATTAAACCCATGGAAAAACCCAATGCAGTAGGAGGGTTTGTCAGTTGGAATGCCTACAAAATGAAAAAATTTCCCAAAAATTACAGGGAGTGGTTCAAAGGGGGGGTAACCACCAACCCTATCAGTTGGGACTCCCAAAAGAGTTCCCAAATGAACCACCACAAAGGCATCCTTAATGAGGATTTAGAGATTTATCCTATGAGTCTTAGAGTTGAAGTAAAAGATGGGGTATTGTGGACCTCTGTCCCAAAGATTCCAGGACGATTCTATTTGTCATTGATCCGCAATTATCATTTTGCCGACATCAATTTGTTTTGGAGAGATATCGAAGAAAATGCAAAAGTAAGAGTTAAAGCATGGTATCAAAAAAACAGCGGATGAGCCATACCGTTATCTGGATTACAGGTGCATCCTCTGGTATCGGTGCAGCATTGGCCAAAATTTATGCGCAGAGAGGGGTGAAACTCATTTTATCTGCAAGGAGAATATCGGCCTTAGAAAAGATTAAATCCGAATGTCCTACTCCAGAAAATATTAAAATCCTCGCTTTTGATTTAAACGATTTTGATTCCGCAGCATCACAAGTTCAAAAAGCAATTGATTTTTTTGGACGGGTAGATGTATTAATAAACAATGCTGGAGTGAGTCAACGGTCACTCATCGCTGAAACACAATTTGATGTTTTTAAAAAATTGATTGATATTGATTATTTGGGGACGGTGGCGCTCAGTAGAGCCCTTTTGCCTTTTTTCATCAAACAAGGCAGGGGTCATTATGTGGTGGTAAGCAGTGTTATGGGAAAATTTGGATCTCCCTATCGATCGGGTTATGCTGCTGCAAAACACGCTTTACATGGATTTTTTGACGTAATGAGAATGGAGCATCAAAAGGACAACATATCAGTAACCATGATCTGCCCTGGTTTTGTCCGGACCCCAATAGCGATGAATTCATTGAGTGGTGATGGAACGGTAAGTGGGGTCGACGATCTGGCGACCCGAAAAGGAATGAAAGTTGATGATTTTGCCTTGAAGATGATTGCAGCCATAGAGGAAAAAAAATGGGAAGTTTATTTTGGAGGAAAAGAAAGATTGGGAGTATCTTTAAAAAGATTATCCAATAAACTACTGCATTTTATTATCATCAGAAGTAAGGTAAGATAAACCCATGAAAGAACCATCCAAAACTCCGCGCAGATCGGTATTAAAACAAATCACACTTTCATCCTTGGGCTTCCCTCTCATGGATCAATTTCAATTGCAGGATCAAGAAAATTTTAACGACTTAAATCCAATCGATATGAAAGGAAACATCAATCACTCGGTATGCAAGTGGTGCTATTCTCAAATTCCATTGGAGGAATTTGCAGTCAAAGTTAAATCAATGGGGATCACGGGCATTGATTTAATTGGCCCAAAAGAATGGCCTATTTTGAAAAAACACAATTTGACTTCTTCTATGTGTAATGGGGCAGAGATCAGTCTCACAGAGGGGTGGAATGACAAACAATATCACAAGGTGTTAGTGGACAATTATCTCAAACATATTGATATGGTTTCTGCGGCTGGATACACGAATTTGATCTGTTTTTCAGGGAACAGAAGAGCCCTTGACGATCAGACCGGGATGGACAATTGTGTAGAAGGACTCAAGAAAATATTAGGACATGCCGAAAAAAAAGGGGTAATCATTCAAATGGAGCTCTTGAACTCTAAAGTAGATCATGAAGATTATATGTGCGATAATTCGCTATGGGGATTTGAGCTTTGTAGGAAATTACAGTCAAGTCATTTCAAATTACTTTATGATATTTATCATATGCAAATCAGTGAAGGAGATGTCATAAGGACCATAAAAGACAATCACCAGTACATCGGACACTACCATACAGCAGGGGTTCCCGGAAGAAACGAAATAGACCAAACACAAGAGTTGTTTTATCCCGCCATAATGAAATCAATAGTTTCCACAGGATTTAAAGGATTTGTAGCGCAGGAGTTCATTCCCAAAAGCACTTCCCCGTTGGATTCCCTTCAGAAGGCCATCGATATTTGTGATGTTTAGTTGAGGCTGGAATCAAAAATTATATTACAACCCAATTGATTTTTATTTATTAAATTTGCTTAAAATATTCGGAAATGAAAAAGTTATATTCTTCAATCGTTTTGTTATTCGTTACTCTGACCGTAACAAATGCTCAAACATCAGAGAGTCCTTGGGCTGTAAACATTGGGGCTAACCTTGTAAGTATACAAGATGACTCAGTTGATTCAAAAACAGGGATCGGTGTCCCAATCCTAAGCTTATCCAGGTATATTGCTGCGGGTTTTTCAATTGGTGCTCAGTATAGTATCAATTCAGTTGACTTGAACAGTACCGATCTGAATTACACTTCAATTGAAGCCATTTTAAAATATAATATTTCTGAAGGTAAAGTTTACCCTTATCTTTTTACGGGTTATGGGCTTACCAATTTTGCCAAAAACACGGAATCTGGAGCTCTTTTTCCTTCTACCGTTTCAGGTAGGACTTACCTTGGAGGAGTTGGTTTGAATTTTCAGATTTCAGACCACTGGAACATTAATGCCAGTAGTGCCTATAAATCTTCCTCCGAAAGAGGCAGCTACAATCACTTACAACATGTGGTAGGTTTTAGTTATGTGTTTGGAGCTCAAGACACGGATAAAGATGGTGTTTCCGACAAAAATGATGTTTGCCCAGAAATTCCTGGTTTGAAAGAATTTGAAGGGTGTCCAGATACCGATGGAGATGGAATTCCCGACAATAAAGACGCTTGTCCCGAAGAAGCCGGTAGTGCCGAATTGAATGGCTGTCCTGATGCCGATGGTGATGGTATTGCCGATAAAGACGATGCATGTCCAAATGCGGCAGGTTCTGAAGCCATGAATGGTTGCCCTGATTCGGACGGAGATGGTGTAGCCGATAATACAGATAAATGTCCAAATGAAGCGGGTGATCCCGCAAACAATGGTTGCCCATGGTCCGATCGTGATGGAGATGGCGTTGCGGACAAAGACGATACTTGTCCCGATGAAAAAGGTGATGCCGCCAACAATGGTTGTCCCGCTGTTCCTGAAAAATTAGTTGCTTTCCTTCAGGGCGAAAACTCTATCTTATTGTTCTCTGCCGACAGTGCTGATATTACTGAAATTTCTGACGCCAAGCTGAAAGAGCTTAACGACTTGTTAAATTCTTACCCCAATGCTGCCGTAATTATTGAAGGTCATGCATCCAGTGATGGTAGTATGGAATACAACCAGAAACTTTCTGAAAAAAGAGCAGATAGCGTAAAAGCGGCATTGATCGCAAAAGGTATTGATGCAGCTCGATTGGATACTGCAGCCTATGGTGAAACAAAACCTGTAGAAGATAACAATACTTCTAAAGGAAGAGCGGCCAACAGAAGAGTTAAATTCGAAAGAAGAGTTGAAATAAGAGTGGTTGAATAAACCCTTAATCCCACTAATAAAAACTCCCATTTTATGGGAGTTTTTTTTTGCTCAAATGTTTCATGAATGACATGGCAGCTGGGAGGTAATATCAATAATGTGGACTTCGGACATCCACTACTTTTTGAAGACAAATACAAACCCTTACCACATGATTACACCCGCAAATGAAGTTAAGTTCAAAGGGCACTCTTTATCGGGTGAATTACCAAAAGAAGGAGTAAATCACAGTCAATAAAATCAAAGTGGTAAATGCACCAATATTAAATAAGGGTGAGGTGTTGAATATACCTTTATGCAGATTGATGGCTTTAGGATCTTCTGCGCCTTTATTTTGTTGTAAACTAACCATTATGATCACTGCCATAGTCAAAAGCGCTGTAAGTCCCATTTGATCCATCCACGGTAGATTGGGAAAAAATGCATCGATAGAGGATCCTTCGACCCATCCTTTGGAGCCTACTTTTAAAATCATGGCTATGGGAATAGAACTCAGAGCTCCCCAAATGGCAGCCTTATTGGTCGTTTTTTTCCAAAACAGTCCAAGAATAAATACGGCTAAAATACCTGGACTTACAATACCTGTGTATTCCTGTATGAATTGAAATGCTTGGTCGATCCCTCCCAGTAGAGGGGCCATTGTAGCTCCAATGATTAAAGCCACTGTTGCAGAGATTCTTCCTACCCTCACTGTAGTTTTGTCGTCTGCATTTTTATTGATCAACTGTTTGTAAATATCCATCGTAAAAATGGTTGAGGTAGAATTCAGCATGGAAGCCAGAGAGGATACAATGGCCGCTGCCAAGGCAGCAAATGCTACTCCTTTAAACCCGACTGGTAAAAATTGCATCAACCAGGGGTAGGCCTTGTCTGCCTGTCCCTGTTCAGGGAGATTCAACATTCCCTTTTCACCGAGACTGGCTAAAATTTCGGGATCATTTACAATTACATAAGCTGCAATTCCAGGAATCACTACAATGAAAGGAATAATTAGTTTTAATCCTGCCGCAAATAAAATTCCCTTTTGAGATTCTTTGAGCGATTTTGCGGCCAAAGTTCGTTGAATGATGTATTGGTTGAACCCCCAATAATAGAGATTGGCTACCCACAGACCTCCTACCAATACTCCAATCCCTGGAAGATTGTTATACTCTGGGTTGCTTTTATCCAGAATCATTTCAAACTGGTCTGGAGCAGCATGGTATATCGATTTTAACCCTTCCATCATTCCTTGTCCTTGAGAGACAGTATCTAAGGCCAAATAGGTAGTAACCAATCCTCCCAGTACCAAAAAAACGACCTGAATAATATCTGTCCAAGCCACAGCTGTTAGTCCACCGTATAATGAGTAGGCTGCTGCAAAAAGGGCCAAACCTATTACCGCATAAACCAAGTCGATGCCAATAATAGTTTCCAATGCAAGTCCACCCAAATACATTACTGAGGCCAGATTGACAAATACATAAAGTGAAATCCAAAAAACTGCCAATATTGTCTTGAGCTGAGAAGAGAAACGCTTTTCCACAAACTCCGGTATGGTGTATAATTTTTTTTCAATAAAAATGGGAAGGAAATATTTTCCCACTATGATCAATGTGATTGCCGCCATCCACTCGTAGGAGGCGATGGCCAAGCCCAGAGCGAATCCAGAACCCGACATTCCAATGAATTGCTCGGCAGAAGTATTGGCTGCGATCAAAGATGCTCCAATGGCCCACCAAGGCAGTGATTTACCCGCCAAAAAATAATCTTCGGCACTTTTTTCTTTTCCTTCTTTATTTCTGGATACCCACAAACCTAAGCCCAAAATGGTCAAAGCATAAACAATAAAAACCAGGTAGTCTAAAAACTCAAAACTTGAATTCATAATCAATTTTTTTAAATTTTACGTATTTTTTTTTCCCAATCCCAAGCGGATTTAAGCGCGGTTTCAAGGTCATTTATGGCTTTCCAACCCAATATTTGATTGGCTTTAGTGGTGTCCGCATAAGCTTCAACAACATCACCCTGTCTTCTGGATACAATATCGTAATTCAAGGCAATGCCACTCACTTTTTCAAAGGTTTTGATCACTTCTAATACACTATTTCCTTTTCCAGTTCCCAGATTGAATACCTCAAAACGATCGGTTTGCTCATCGGCTATCATTCTTTTAAGACCGACAACATGTGCTTTTGCCAGATCTACTACGTGAATATAGTCCCGAATACAGGTGCCGTCTGGGGTAGGGTAGTCATTCCCAAACACATTTAGTTTTTGGTGAATCCCTGCAGCCGTTTGAGTAATAAAAGGCACTAAATTTTGGGGTTTTCCAATGGGGAGTTCTCCAATTTCAATACTGGAGTGGTTCCCAATAGGATTGAAATAGCGGAGGGTCATTACCTTTAAAAATTCGTTGGAACGACTGTTGTCGTATAATATGTCTTCTCCAATTTGTTTGGTATTTCCGTAGGGAGATTCTGCTTTTTTAATGGGGGCTTCCTCGGTGATCGGAAGAAGATCTGATTGACCATAAACAGTACATGAGGAACTGAATATAAAACAGAAAGTTTGAGTTTTTTTTTCGATGGCTTGAAGCAAATGAATTAAAGACCCTAAATTGTTCTCATAATAGTCCAAAGGTTTGTTGACACTTTCACCGACCGCTTTAAAGGCAGCAAAATGAATGGCACCGCTAAGCGCAGGTTGGTCTGCAAACAATTGATTGACCTTTTTTTTGTCTCTTAAATCCAGTTGTACAAACTCAGGAGATACTCCTGTAATATTTTTGATCCCTTCCAGAACCTCTATAGAACTGTTGGAAAGATCATCAACAATCAGAATTTCAAATCCCTGTTGAATCAATTCTACACTCGTATGAGAGCCTATGTAGCCCAATCCTCCAGTAACTAAAATTTTTGATGGCAAGATGAAATTTATATTTGGTTACAAACAAATTTAACGTATTTTTTAATTCCTTCACCTGCACAGATTACAATACTCATTTCATTTTATTTATGATCTCAATTTATGGTCAGAATTAGTAAAGTTAATAAAGCCATTACTGAGGATATAAAACTATCTTTGCGCTCGTTAAATTTAATTCATGTCTGAAATAAAAAATATTGCCATCATAGCCCACGTTGATCACGGAAAGACAACACTTGTAGACAAAATTATGTTCCACTGCCAACTATTTCGTGACAATGAAAATAAAGGAGATCTAATTTTAGACAGTAATGACTTAGAACGCGAAAGAGGCATCACCATTTTGTCCAAAAATGTGTCTGTACATTACAAGGGTACCAAAATCAATATTATCGATACTCCAGGTCACGCCGATTTTGGTGGAGAGGTAGAAAGGGTGCTCAATATGGCAGACGCTGCCATTCTTTTGGTCGATGCTTTCGAAGGGCCAATGCCCCAAACCCGATTTGTATTAAAAAAGGCATTGGATTTAAAATTGAAACCCCTTGTGGTGATCAATAAAGTAGATAAAGAAAATTGTAGGCCTGAGGAAGTTCATGAATCTGTATTCGATTTGATGTTCGATTTGGGGGCAGAGGAATGGCAGTTGGATTTTCCAACCGTTTATGGATCGGCAAAAAACAATTGGATGAGTCTGGATTGGAGAAATCCTACAGACTCTATCATTCCCCTATTGGATATGGTTTTGGAACATGTTCCCTCTCCCGAAATAAAACCAGGAAATACCCAGATGCTGATTACTTCGCTCGATTTTTCACCATACACGGGTAGAGTAGCCATTGGAAGGCTCAATCGCGGTGTTTTAAAAGCCAATATGAATGTCAGTTTGGTTGATAGAGATGGAAAAATCAGCAAGTCCAAAATTAAAGAACTGAATGTTTTTGACGGTTTGGGTCGTCGAAAGGTAGAGCAAGTCGAAGCAGGAGATATATGTGCCATTATCGGACTGGAGTCCTTCAATATTGGAGATACAATTGCCGATGCTCTTGAACCGGAGGCATTGCCCACCATTGCTATCGATGAGCCTACTATGAGTATGCTTTTTACCATCAACGATTCTCCATTTTTCGGTAAAGATGGAAAATTCGTAACCTCTCGCCATATCAAGGAACGATTAGAAAAAGAGTTGGAGCGTAATTTAGCCTTACGGTTGGAAGCCACTGACTCTGCAGATAAATTCTTGGTCTTTGGACGAGGAGTGATGCACTTGTCGGTATTGATTGAGACCATGCGAAGAGAGGGCTATGAACTTCAAATTGGGCAACCTCAGGTCATCATTAAACAAATCGATGGGGTGAAATGCGAACCCATAGAAACCTTGACCATTGATTTGCCCGAAAATTTGTCTGGAAAAGCCATTGAGATGGTTACCCTTAGAAAGGGAGAAATGGTTAGCCTTGTCAACAAAGGCGACCGAATGATTTGTGAGTTTATCATTCCCTCAAGGGGAATCATTGGTTTGAGAAATCAGCTTTTGACCAATACCGCAGGTCAAGCTATAATGAATCACCGTTTTGTGGAATTCCAACCGTTTAAAGGTGAGATTCCCAGCAGGATCAATGGTTCCTTAATTTCCATGGAAAAGGGAAGTGCCATTCCCTATGCTTTGGACAAACTTCAAGAAAGAGGAAAGTTTTTCGTTTTTCCCAATGAAGAAGTTTATACAGGACAAGTCATTGGCGAAAACTCTCGAATGGATGACTTGGTGGTTAATGTTACCAAAACCAAAAAACTATCTAATGTGAGAGCTTCTGGTACTGACGAAAAAGTGAGCTTGGCTCCGCCTATAAAGTTTTCTTTGGAAGAAGCATTGGAATACATCCAATCGGATGAGTACGTAGAAGCTACTCCTGGTCATTTGAGGTTGCGTAAAATTTATTTGGACGAAAACGAAAGAAAACGAAATGCTTCCAAATAGATTCCCTTTACTTTTGGGAAAGGTGAACTGATTCTTTAGAAAGATTGACTGCACCGACTTGTTGGATGGTTTGATCAAGAATTGATATAATTTCTTTAAATTGTTGATCTTATAATTATACATCAATCCATAAAATTCATATGTTGTGAAAGCAGCCTATTCTTTTCTTTTCAGTTTGTTTTTATTATCGCTCTTTGGCTGTATTACCCAGTCCAATCGATCTTTGCCACGAGTTGCCATCGCAGGCTTGGGCATAGAGTCGAGTACCTTTTCGCCCGCACAAACTACTGAGGAAGCTTTTCATGCCCAAATCGGTATGGAGATCCTTGAGAATTATCCTTTTTTGAGACCAGAGAGTCAAAATAGAGAGAGAGCGAATTGGTTTCCTGCATTGAGAGGGAAATCCTTACCTGGAGGAAGGGTTACCCGAGAGGCCTATGAATCGTTGATGAATAAAATGTTAGAGCAACTCCAAAAAAATCTTCCCTATGATGGACTCTTTTTTGATATCCATGGAGCCATGAGTGTTGAAGGACTGGATGATCCTGAAGGAGACATGATGGTTAGAATTCGCGAAGTAGTTGGGCAAAAAACCTTGATCTCCACTTCAATGGATTTACACGGCAATGTTTCAGAGAGATTGGCGCATCAATCCGACCTGATCACCTGTTATCGAATGGCACCTCACGAGGATGCTTTGATTTCAAAACAAAGGGCTTTGGAAAATCTTTTGGATCGAATTGAAAATGGAAAAGGTAAACCAAAATACAAGGCATGGATACCCATTCCTATCTTGTTACCCGGAGAAAAAACCAGTACCCGTATAGAACCCGGTAAGAGTTTGTATGCCAAAGTGCCAGAAGCCGAAGCTCAAGAAGGTGTTTTAGATGCTGCAATTTGGATGGGTTATCCGTGGGCGGACGAACCCAGAAATCATGGGGTGGTCATGGTAGTAGGCGATGATCAAGAAGCTGTGGTTGATAGTGCCGAAAAACTCGCAACATATTATTGGGAGGTAAGAAATGAATTTGAATTTGTGGCGCCCACAACGAGTTTTGAAGAAAGTATGGCCTTGGCCATAAACAGTAATGATAAGCCGTATATCGTTAGCGATATGGGAGATAATCCCACCGCGGGTGGTGCTGGAGATGTCACCTGGACATTAAGAGAATTACTGGCCCTTACGGTTTTTCAAAATGATAAGGGACCCGAATTGATTTATGCTTCGATCCCAGGGCCTGACCTTGTTGCCAAGGCCATGCAAGCTGGGGTAGGTTCCATGGTTTCTGGATCGGTAGGGGCGATGGTTGACGATCGTTATGCCGGTCCAATAACATTAGAGGGAAGGGTTTTGGCCATCCACAAGGGAGACGTGCACGCCCAAGTTGAGGTGGTGGTTCAAGTAGGAAGTATTAAAGTCATCGTTACTCAAAAAAGAAAACCTTACCACTATGAAAAAGATTTTACTCAGTTGGGATTGAATCCCAGAGAAACCGATATTTTGGTCGTCAAAATAGGTTATTTGGTTCCAGAACTCTACAACATTAGGGGGGGCTGGACGATGGCTTTGACTCCTGGGGGAGTAGATCAAAACTTAGAGCGGCTGGATTATCAAAGAATTAGGCGCCCTATGTTTCCCTTGGATAAAGAATTCCCCCTACTTGATTTGAGTGCAAAATTGATTCCAACCTCCGAAAACCCACTATTTTGAATTACAATACCTTATTAAAGCTGAGTTTACTGTTCATTTTTTCCCAATCCACACTATGGCCTCAAAGCGCCATAATGCAAAAACCCTTAAACGTGATGGATTATAAAATTGTTGATAATGACACTTTAAAAGTACATTGGTATGCAGCAGATACGAAACTCAATAATCCCACTGGAGCGATTGCTTTCTTTTTTGGAGGAGGCTGGCGCGGCGGATCTTATACCCATTTCAAAAGACAAGCTTTATACTTTTCTCAAAGAGGCTTGGCAACTTTTCTTTTTGATTATCGGGTGGAAACCCGACAAAATACCAGTCCTGTAGCCTGTATAAAAGATGCGAGAAGTGCATTGCGTTTTTTGAAAAAAAACCACCTTAAATTCAATATTGACCCTGAAAAAATCATTTCATCCGGAGGTTCTGCTGGAGGACATATCGCTGCGGGAACGGGTACGCTTCAATTGATCAATGAATCCACCGACGACCTATCCATTGACCCTACTCCCTTTGCTATGGTGCTTTTTAATCCTGTATTTGACAATGGGCCCAATGGTTATCACGGCTCGGGCTCCAAAGAATTAATTGAAGAGGATTTTCATTGCTATTGTAAATCCTATACCCTTCCCAACGGAAAGTGGGCTACTCTGTTTAAATCGCGTTATCTAGAGCTTTCACCTTTTCATAATATTACCGCTTTAACTCCCCCGACACTGATTATGTTTGGAGATGATGATCATTTAGTGCCAGTAGAAACAGCGTATGAATTTCAAACAAAAATGAAGGATAAGGGTAACCGATGTCAAGTGTTGATTTATAAAGGGGCTAAACACGGTTTTTTCAATGGAGTCGAGTCGAAAGTTAACGAGGAAAATGCAAGTCAAGCAAAATATTTTTATGACACCCTCCAAGCCTCGGACGATTTTTTAGTGGATCTGAAACTTTTGGAATCTTCTGCCGATGTTAAGGATTATTTTGAATAGGGCTAAATTTTGTCAATATCCATATCGATCATTTCAGTGGATTGAAAAAACAAGAATCGAGGGGATACAGCCCTATTGAATGATTTATCAGAGGGGACTAACCCTACTGTTGGAATGACTTAGTTTAGGTTGAAATGCTATTTATTTTCCTCCGATATTAAATGAATGTAATGGCATTTCCTTCTTTTCCAGCCCTTCCCGTTCGGCCAATTCGGTGTATATAGCTTTCTTTTGAGCTGGGAATTCTATAGTTGATCACATGGGTAATATTATCAATGTCAATTCCTCTGGAGGCAACATCGGTTGCAACCATGACTTGTATGCTTCCCGATTTGAATTTTTGAATCGCTTTTGACCGGTATTGCTGGGATTTATCCCCATGAATCTCATCTACCCTTACATCAAACTTTTTTAGCACATTACAAAGTTTTGAAACTTGTCTTTTGGTTTCGGAGAAGATTAAAACCTTTTTAAATTCATTTTTTCTCAAAAGATCAATCAGCATTTGGTTTTTTTCCTCGTCGTCTTTGGTTTTGATCACATCCTGATAGATATTGTTGGTATTGGCTTTACCTTCAGAGACCCTTACTTTTTCATAATCTTGAATGAGGTCGTCAATGATATTTTGTTGTTTTGGGTTTTCTGTAGCTGAGAAAAGAATGGTGTGATTTCTTTTGTGCATTTGATCGATGATCTTTTTTACATCTTGAAGAAATCCCATATCCAACATGGTATCAAATTCATCCAACACTACTTTGTCAAAGTCATACAATTTTAAAGCTCTACGGTTGATCATGTCATTGATTCGTCCAGGAGTCCCAATGATCACGTGGTTGGGTCTTCTGAGTTTGTCAATATCCTTACTGATACTTGTCCCTCCAATGAAACAGCTGCTGTAGATTTTGAGCCCTTTGCTCAAGCTTTTGAGTTCTTGTTCAACTTGTTGGGCCAATTCTCTGGTGGGGACCAACACGATGGACTTGTTCCTGCTCTGATTGATGAGGAGCTGGTTGATGATGGGGATCAAAAACGCACCCGTCTTCCCAGTTCCTGTATTGGCAATACCAATTACATTTTTTCCTTGGGAGATGATTTCGAAGGTCTTATCTTGAATTTCTGTAGTTTGTTCAAACCCTTTGTTTTTGATTCTCGACTGAAGTTGTGGATCAATATCTAATTCGACGAATGCTCTGGTTTGAATTGTCTTTTTTTCCGATTCAAGATTGATGGTTTTGTTGACCATCATTGCGGGATCAATATCCGACTTTTTAAAAGAACTTTTGGATCTGCCTCTTGGATTCGAATTTCTACTTTTGGGTCTGTCGCCGAACTTTTTTCTTCCTCCAGGTCTTGAATTTTTGTTACCCTCGCGATCGGAGTCACGGTAGCTTCTGGACGTTGAATTGTCTTTGTCTTTCGAACGGGATTCAGTAGCTCTTTCCCTAGGAGCTTTATTTTTGTCTCTTGGGGAATAATCTTTTCTATTTTTTCCTCTCATAATATGTGGAGGTTCGAGCCACTGTTTTATGGCTTTTTGGAACGCTAAATGTTTTTAGATATTGGTCTTTTTTGAACCAAAAAAGGAAAGATGATTTTAACTGATACCCCCTCTCAATTTTAAGGACGTGCAAATTTAGTGTTTTAAAACGGATTCGTAGGCTTTGAGTTCAGTATTTGAATAAGATTTGATGGGTTTGGGATCAAAACATTTCAATAAAAGCCATAAAACTTTACAGATTTGTTTTGTTTGCTCTTTGATCTGTTTGTTTTTTTAATATATTTCAAAAAAACAATTTCCATGATAGCCATGAAAAATTTAATTTTCTTGATCTTTTTAGGGTTGATTTTCTCCTTTATGTCCTGTGAAGAATCTCATATCGAACAACATTGGCAAAAGGGTAATCTTCATACGCATTCTCTTTGGAGTGACGGAGATGATTTCCCTGAAATGATTATTCAATGGTATAAAGACCATGGATATCAATTTATCGCACTCTCTGATCACAATACAGTTGGGAATTCGATTTTTTGGTATGAATTGAAAGAGCGAGAGTTTAGCAATAACACATTGGAAAAATACCAAGATCGCTTTGGAGATTGGGTGGAAACCCAAATAGACTCTAATAAAACATACGTAAGACTCAAAACATTTGATGAGTTTAAGTCCAAATTGGAAGTACCCGATTCGTTTAGGATCATTAAATCTGAGGAGGTTACTTCCTCATTCGAAAGAAAACCCATTCATATTAACGTTACCAATATTCAGGAAGAAATAAAACCTATACGGGGGACCTCTGTAATTGACGTAATGCAAAAAACCTTAGACGTGGTTCATGAACAGAGAGCGCGGTTGAACATTCCCATGTTTGCTCACATCAATCATCCTAATTTTGGATATGGAATTGATGTCGAAGACCTTAAAAAACTTAATGGAGAGCGTTTTTTTGAGCTTTACAACGGTCATCCATCTGTGAACAACGAAGGAGATGATACGCATATTGATATAGAGACCATGTGGGATTTAATCAATATTCATTATCATAAAGAAGGAAAACCTCCTATGTTCGGTATTGCGACTGACGACAGTCATAACTATCACACCTTATCCCCTAAGATGAGTAATACGGGCCGCGGATGGGTAATGGTTAATTCCAAAAGTTTGGAGCCTTCTTCATTGATTTTGGCGATGGAAAATGGAGATTTTTATGCCTCGACAGGCATCAGCCTAAAAAGAGTACTGTTGGATAAACAAAAAATCTCAATTGAAGTAGATCCCGAGTTGGGAGTCAATTATGAAATCATTTTTTTAGGTCTTCAAAAAGGATCGGATGAGGTGGTGGAACTGAAAAAAGTTGAAGGAACTAGCGCCTACTATAATATAGGAGATAAGGATATTTTTGTAAGGGTAAAAATAAATTCGGACGCTAAAAAAGACAGTCCTCCTATGACCAGTGAAACCAAAAAAGCATGGACACAACCTTTTTTGGTTCAATGAGAAACTTTAGGGAGATTTTATAAAAAGTATCGATACTTTACTGTTTCAATTTTAGCAGTTTATTTTTAGATCATAGAGTATTCAAACCAAAAATAAAATCCCTTTCACAGGAAGGAAATTGCAAACAGGCACAGCATGCCTTTATCCTTATCATTGCCGAAATCTTAAAAACATGAATTATTGAAAACAGAATGCTTTAACTTTTTCCAATAGTTCAAAGGGTCTTTGGGGGCCTTAAGGCTATTGCTATTGCTTCAAAAAAAGCATCAGTGTCAGCATTGGGAGTTGTTGGTATTATGAGTTATGCCGCGGCCGGCTTGCAGGATATTGTCAGTAGTTTTTTGATAGAAAAAAACAAAACGATGGTTGACGGAGAAGTCGTTTATAATTTTGATACAATTTCTGTTTTTTGGATAGAGGGAACAGCTCTTACCGTTTTAATAGCATTAATTGTTTGGAAATAAACCTAAATAAATGGAGTTAAACTATTCCATTAATACAGTAAACTTTGATGAGTTAAATTCTTCCTTGAACTTAAACCAAATAGTAAGAACAATACAATATTTATTTTTTCTCCCACTTTTTTTCGGATAATATCAAATGCTTTACTTATTTGGTTTTCCACGGTTCTGAAAGAAATATTTAAATGCTCTGCTATTTCAGTATAGGTTAATCCCTCCTTTTCTCAGGGTTGACTAATTTCTGTATTCTTAATTCAAATCGACCTTGGTGGCGTCTTCAAAAGGCAATACAAGTCTCTTGTTTTTACCATTTCTTGTGAATTCTAGGGTAAGATGATCTCCATGGTAATCAACCTTATCTATTGCTAATGGAGCAGAATTATCTGATTCAGGAACCATCAGCCATAAGAAATATTGATCTGTATCTATATGGGTAGAAAATTGCGTCATGCTATTGGGCGAATAAAGATTGTATTCGGGACTATACCAACCTTGAACGCTGGGTTCTAACTGTCCCTTTATTTCTGAAATTTCAAAATTTTGATCACTCAAACTAATCAAGGAAAGCTTTCCTTTTTTATGAGTTCCTATAATGCTTTTTTCCTCTTTCTTAATTGTTACCTCTGGATGCCAATGCCATAAAAATTTTACATTTCTGGGACGATCGGTTTTGATTTTGTCTGCTACCAACCAAAACCCATTTCTGAGATAAAAAACAGCTCTGGTATGCTGGGCATTACCTGATAAATTTTCAAAATCATCAAACTTACCAAAGGCATAATCATAGTCGGGTTGAATCGTGTAGTGGGTTTTGTCCAATGCAGCTTTCACTTCGGTGGGTCCAGGATTTTGGTTTTTGTCATCTATTAAAACCAGGTTGTGTGCGGCACTACTCTTGGCGTACGTTCTGAATTGATCAGCGACCGAACCCTGGTAAGCAAAACGGCCGGAGTCTACTAAGAAGTCGGTTCCAAAGGCTGTGATTGAGAGGTGGAGCTTATCCTGATGTTGGTGCCCAGTTCCCCATGGACCTACATCAAAAAACGACCAATGCGCTTGGGTATCAAAATCACTTCTGGATACGAGCTGTCCCGCCCAGGGGAAAAAGAATGAGGATTGACTGGGTTTTGTTCCTGATTTTCCGTTGGTTGCAATGTATTCCCAAGTCGGGTTATCAAATTTTTTGAGGGCGTTTAAAATAATATTTCGGTTATTGTCTATTTCATTTCCCCTATCCGAATCGTTATTGAGTACTCTACTGCCATCGGGGCGCATATTTTTTGCAGTATAATCGAACATTTTGATAAGCGTTTCCTCATATTCTAGGGGAAGTTTTTTTCCGACTTCCCGACAAAGGTCATGAAAGAGTTCAAAATTTTGAAGCGAAACGTTGTGGTAATGAGAGGCCAACTCCGTTTGAATTCCATCGGGATAAATCTGTTTTTTCATACTGGCAAACATCTGATCAATAGCGTAATTCATCCACTGCGCTGATTTTTTGTACTCAGGAAAATAAGCGGCAACAGTGGCCAGAGCGGAGATTTCCATGGTCAGCCAATTTCCCTTTTTGGAATGGAAATGGCGGTTGTAATGTGCGTGTTCGGCAAGACTGGTGAGGATCATCAGTTGGGTGGCAGGATTAAAATAGTTTATCCCCAGAGAGGTGTAAAAAATTTCGCTCCACTTCTTGGCCCTAAAGGAAACTTCCAGCCCCCTCCAAACCAATACGCTATTATTAGTTTTGGTAGCCGGATAAGGCCAACTCTTGAGAATAAAATCACGTAGAAATTCGTCTGCATATTCAGCATATTCGGGATTTCCGGTCTCCATATAGGCATTAAAAACTGCATATAACTGACTGTGCCGATTGGAGAGCCATGCCCATTCAAGGTCATTATTTGGGCCTTTGTAATTCCAGTCGCGATGCCCATTTTTGAGGAGGGGAATTTTACCTTTTACATTTTGGATTTCAAAAATATTGTTCAGAATGGTATCTGCAATAGCGTTTCTTATACTGCGCTTTGGTGGCTGAGGCTTTCTGTATTTTTGAACAGCCCCATTTTTTTTATAGTAATCCAATAAAGCGGAAGAGGCTGCAACATAGTTTTGCTGGTCGTGAAGTTTCTTTACCAATTCTAATCCTTTTCTGTCGAGATTAATTTGATCGAACATAAACTTTAAACGTTCTGGATAGGCTTGGTAAAAGTCTTCTACCGATTTGACCTCTTTCCAATGGATTTGCGCCGATACTGGAGAAAGGCTTCCAGCGATCCACAAAAGAGCAGTTAAAAGTTGGACACATCTCATAGATTAAAAATTAGTGTTGTAATGATTGCTGTTCACAATGTCTAAAATACAATAATTTCAAAGCCCTGATCATCTTTTTCGATAACACCATCCTTATACTGTGGACATTTCTAGGAATCATAGTCCATTCTTTGTGTTTTTTACTACCACATTTATCATAGTTTCCATTTCATTTCTCTCCAATTGGTGATTGTATAATCTGGCGGAGATCTCTTTGCTAATCAACAATAATTGTTCTTAGACTGGTATAAAAAAGAAAACCCACTTGAAAGCGGGTTTTCTTTTTGGAATAAAATTATTATTTGGGGTTTTGATCAGAAATATTAGGGTTGTTTCTAATCTCAATTTCTGGTATTTCAAAGGTTAACTTTTCGTCATTGTAATTGAAAGATTCACCTGGATAATCCAACCAATTGGGACCACGTGTAATAGTTTTCCTCAGTCTTTTCATTGCAAGATATGATTTACCTTCACCCCACAATTCGATTCGGGTCTGAAGGTAAATTTCATCCTGAAGGTCTGTTCCGCTTAACGCATCTAGGTATGAGCTGTCAGGAATTCTATGATCCAAAATTGCTTTTAGAGATTGTCTTGCAGCAGCATCATTTCCAAGTGCAGCTTCTGCTTCGGCGTGTAACAAATATAACTCCTCAATCCTATTATATATATAGTCAGCAGTAACATTTCTTTGCCCACCTATTTTACGGTCCTCATGAAAAAACTTGTAATGAGGAGCAAGAGTATAACCCCCACTAGTTCTAAACCATGTTTTTCTAACATCATCTTCGGCAATCTGATTATAAAGAGAAACATCTGCTACTTTTGGATCACCTGCCCAAGCATAGCTATAAGTAAAAATATCACACTGTCCCCACCAAGATCTTAAATTGAGTCCATTGTCAACAGTTAAATCAGTACCCCAAAGAACATTACCTGAAAGGCGATTTACATCGTTCATGCCACTTACTATTTCTGTAATGGATTGAACACTTTTTCCACTATTATCTATAACAAACTTAGCAGCTGATGAAGCATTAGCATAGTCACCTTTTAATGCATAGGCATACGCCAAATAAGTGCTGGCAACATACTCATCAATTATATTGGGAGCGCTTCTTGAAAATCCAGTAAGAAGTGCTTTAGATTTTGTAAGGTCACTGATAATAAAATCAATCACATCTTTAACACTGCTTTTAGGCTGATTTTCGCTTGTTGAATTAGAATAAATAGGAAGCACTAAATCCGCATTATCAAAATCATTGGCAAACAAATTCAGTAAATAGAAATAGGCATATGCTCTTGCGCCAAGTGATTGACCAAGACCCTGTTGGGCTTCAGTAGTTTCTGGATTTGCATCTGAGCCTCCAAAAGCATCAATAGTACTGTTAGCTAATAATACTATATAATAGTAATAACGCCACATAGTATAATTATTACTATTGGTGTAATCTTCTGTGGCCGTTAGTTCAGAAATATCAGATAACCAACCATAGTTCTTACCACCAAGAACCATATCACCAGACAACATATCACTCAATACATCATAACCACGATGTCCAAAGTCATAGTCATTTCTTCCACTTGGGAAGTCATTTTCATATCCTGTCCCAACAGCGAACATAGATTCATAGATCCCAAGCAAACCTGAACTTCCCACTCCTGGGTTTAGTTCAAGTGCCTCACCTAATTTTTCAGGTGTGGTATATGATGTGGGAAATTCTTCAAGAAAGTCCTCATTACATCCGAATGAGAAAATCAATACAAATAAGGAATAAAATATTTTTTTCATCGCATTAAAAGTTTAAAGTTAATCCTGCAGTAAATGTTGTCATGGGCTCATAAGTATACCTTCCAGTATTTCCACTTAATGAATATCCAGGATTAAACCCATCACGTTTGGATAATATCATAAGGTTATCCCCAGTAAAATATACCCTTATGTTGGAGGCATTTATTTTCTGAATTAAACTATCAGGAAGTGTATAACCCACTTGAATATTGGAGAAATTGAAGTAATCAGCTTCTATCAAAAATCGGGTAGAGGTACTTGCTTGGTTGACTTGAAGATTGGAATTTAAAATAGGTACATCTGTGACATCTCCAGCTTGCCTCCATCTGTTTTCAATATCGGTGTGAAATTGTTGAGCGTTACTAGCAGACTCATTATCCATAAAATCAGCATAAGCGGAATCATAGGCATATCCTCCTAAGCCGTAGCTGAAAATAGCTCTCATGTCAAAAGCTTTGTAACTTGCTGAAAGTGTTATAGATCCATACATGTCAGGTATGGCAGTTTTTCCTGTAAATCTCTTGGTCGCATCAACATATTTCTCAACCTTGTCTTCTAAGATATTAGCCTTTGGATTTTCAATTTTGTATTCGAATAAATCTTCAATTTCTTCGCCATCATCCCATGAGCCATTACTGTTCTTGTCATCATAGTTTCTGAACCACTGTGCATATCCATTATCAGGGTTAACACCCGCATATTCTCTCATGTAAAACTCATACGTACTTTTGCCTTTACCGAGTCCATAAAAGCCATTACTCTGAAAGTACTTTCTTCTGCCTGCAGCAGGATCATAAGGCAATTCAGTGAGTTCATTTTTTTCAATTGAGCCCAAAACTCTGACATTTAAATTAAAATCATCAGTTTTAATGATGTCTTTATCCACAGTAAATTCGATACCCCAGTTTTTGAGACTACCATCATTGACTAATATACTTCTATATCCTAATGAAGTTCCTACATTACGTGTAAAGAACATATCATCTCTATTTTTAGAATAAAAATCAATCGTAGCATTAACATAATTAGATTCCAAATCAATTCCCAAATTAAATTGTTTACCTGCTTCCCATGTTAATTCCGCATTTCCCTTAGAGATAAAAACTGTTGCAACTTCGTCGTTGAGGTTTTTAACATCAATTCTGTCATATCCAGGATAAAAACCTTGGCCTAAAGCCTCTCCTATAATACCATAACTTGTTCTTAATTTAAAGAAACTTATGTTAGGTGCATTGAAAAAATCTTCCTCTGAGAGAATCCAGCCTAAACTTACAGATCCAAAATTTCCCCACTTGTCGTTTGGAAAAATTGAAGTAGAATCTCTTCTGAAATCAATGGCTATATTATATGCCTCATCAACCTTTAAATTGAAATAAGCCACATATGCCTCCCTTGAAACAGCCGAGGTGGATGATGATGAGTTGTTGTTTTTTACAGCATTATCCAGTTCTACAGAAATTGGGCCTCTGGGTTGCAGAAGAGTATATTTGTTAGCGTTCATGGTGCTAGACTCGTATCTTTCTGATTCATGAGCAATGAAACCCATCATGAAAAATCTGTCTGAAAGTTGTCTTTCAAATCTTAGCGCATTTCTGAGTGTCCAATTGGTACTCTGATTCTTGGTTTTTGAAACGTATCCTCCCTGACCTCTCGAAGATCCATAAGTTGGATCAGAGACCAAATCAGTGTTGTCCATCAAATAATTGATAGAAAAAAGAGATTCAAACGTAACTCCCTCCATCAGTGAAAGAGCAAATTGTTGATTAATATTTAGGTTGTGAATTAAGTCTTTGTCGGTGTCGTAATATGCATCACCAATTGAATTTGTTAAACCAGCAAATCCTCTCCCTTCACCATAATCATATTTGAAACCGCCATAAACATCTTTAATTTTGTTACCGTCTGCATCTCTTTCAAAAAGCGGGTAAATTCTAGGCATATTAGCAGTGGTCCAAAAAATACTTCCAGAATCACTTGACTGCCCGTTAAAGTTAGATGCTGCATAAGAATATCCGAAATTTGTTTTAGCAGTTAACCACTCGTAGGGAGTGAAATCTAAGTTAAGACGAGTAGAATATCTTCTGAAATCAGAATTTATACCATATCCGACATCTTCTAATGCTCCCGCCGAATAGTAGTACTTTGAAGTTTTACTCCCTCCACTGATGCTGAAATTAACTTCATTTCTTCTGGCATCATTAAACGCATAATCTCTCCATACTTCTGGATCATATTTTCTCCCTACTGATGAATTAAATTTGCCCGTAGATGGGTCAATTAATGCATTTCCATTAGCATTCCACATGTTGTATTTTGGATTAATCCCTGCACTACTAAATAATCTTAATTGTGCATAATCTGCTCCATTTTGACCAATACCTATACCTCTGTTTTTTAGAGATTCCCATAAAATTTCTGTCCATCTTTCAGGAGATTCAATGACGGAGTATCTGGGTAGGTAATCAGTGTTTGTTCCAGATTTAATATCAACGGATATTCTCGCTTTATCAGCATCCCCTCTTTTAGTAGTAATTAAGATTACACCGTTGGCTCCCCTATTACCATAGATGGCGGTAGCCGCAGCATCTTTTAGAATGGTAGTTGTTTCAATATCATTTGGATTAATAGCATTTAAATTTCCATTGTAGGGTACACCATCCAATACATAAAGCGGTGCAGAATTACCATTTACAGAACCAGCTTTACCTCTAATCCTAATGGTTGCACTAGTTCCAGGTTGTCCAGAGTTGCTGACAACTGTTAGCCCAGACGCTTCCCCGACTAAACCTCTAGAAATGTTAGAAATGTTTTTACGACTTATCGGTTCAGTATCAATTGTGACTGCACTTCCTGTATACCTCTTTTTGTCATATACACCGTATCCAGTAACAATAACCTCTTCTAATTCAGTTGATAAACTTAAAGTTGCTAATACACTGTTACCATCAACCAAAATCTCAGCCACTTTATATCCAACATAACTGATTAACAGTTTATCTCCATTGTCAGCAGAAATTGAGAAGTTCCCATCAAAATCAGAAGTAGTTGCAGTTGAAGTTCCTTCAACTACAATTGTTGCACCAGGTAGTGGCCCATCGGCATCAGATACTGTTCCTGTTATGGTTTGCTGCGCATTGACCATATAAACACCTAAAAATAAGGTAATTGAGTAAATAAATTGTTTCATAAAATTTAATTATTTGTTTTTAGTACAAGAGTTGTTATGCGTGCATAATAACTTATTAAAATTAATTTTATAAACCATTAATAATTATAGTAAATAAATTAATATTTTAAGTTGGTGCAATAATTCTTGGTAAAATATTTTCAAATATAAAAAAATTAAATAAACAAATAATAAATGTTAAAATATTTCACAATAAATCATACTCTATTTGAATGCGTATTTTTTACATCAAATTATAAACTAATTTTTTAAAACTTTTCGGTACACCAGTAGGAGTTTTTTTTTAGGCGTCTCGTTTGAACCCATCCAAATCCCTTCTAAATCACTATCATCATAGACCTAACAGAGCATTAAAAGAGGTTGTTACAGTGTCTCTCCTCTTAGGGTATGGGACACTTATCAATACTAATTAAACCAATAGATAGAATCTACATCATCCCTTTTTTATTTTTGTCCCAGTGGCATCTTCTCCCAATATCAACATTCATTGCATTTGCTTTCTGTAAAACCTGACTTGCCATTTTAGATTATTTTAAAATTCTGTTGGAGGGTTTTCTACTTTTTTTACTATTTATTAATTTTTATATTAATTTTAAATGCATGTAATAATAAAATGCTGTTTTAACCTTAAAAAAATTATCCACTAATTTCATTGATTGAACGTCAAAATTATTAATTCGTTGGAATTGTTTAAATTAGACTATCCTTAATAAAATTTATTCCATGGAAAAATTTACTTTAGACCTTAACGGTAAAACACAACAAATTGAAGCCGATCCTACTAGCCCTCTCCTATGGGTGCTGAGAGATCAGTTGGATTTGGTCGGCACAAAGTACGGCTGTGGTATTGGCCAGTGCGGAGCGTGTACTGTTCATATTGATGGGGTTGCTGTTCGCAGTTGCCTTCTCACTGTCTCTCAATTGGAAGGTAAAAGAATTACAACAATTGAGGGCCTATCTGAATCAGGAAACCATCCATTGCAAGAGGCCTGGAAAGAAATTGATGTACCACAATGTGGCTATTGTCAAACGGGACAGATAATGACGGCTGCTGCATTTTTAAATGAAATAAAAAAACCGAGTTCCGAGGAGATTCGAGATGCCATGCATAATAACATCTGTCGCTGTGCCTCCTACAACAAAATCGAAAAAGCAGTTCAAGTCGCTGCAGAAAGAATGAGTTAAGCAATGAAAAACTATAAAAACACCGTCCCTTCTTTGAGTCGTAGGGGATTTTTACAAACCTCTGTATTGGCAGGAGGTGGAATGTTGATTGGGTTTAACCTTTTTACTGCGTGTAAAAACAATGTGACCCCGCCCGTTGACTTAAGTCAGCTGGATTATAATAATTTTAATGCCTTTATCAAGATTTCAAACGAAGGGAAAGTAACCATTTTTTCACCCAATCCCGAAATCGGACAAGGAGTTAAGACTTCTATGCCCATGCTTATAGCAGAGGAACTGGACGTTGCTTGGAAAGATGTTTATGTAAAACAAGGGGTTTTGGATTCTGAAAATTACACCCGTCAAGTTGCTGGAGGGAGTCAATCCCTACGCAAGTCTTGGGAGCCTCTTCGACAAACGGGAGCTACTGCCCGACAAATGTTGATCAATGCTGCTGCTGCCCGTTGGGGGGTTGCCGCATCGGAATGTTCTACAGAGGCTGGAGTTGTTTTTCACAGCAGTGGAAAAAAATTGGGCTACGGAGCCCTTGTCAATGAAGCCGCTTTGCTTGAAGTCCCCGAAAATGTTCAGCTTAAAGAGCCAAAAAACTTCCGCATTATCGGGCAGGAAATCGGCAATGTCGACATCGATAAAATTGTGACTGGAAAACCACTATTTGGTTTAGATTACAAGAGCCCTGGCATGCAGTATGCTGTTGTACTTCGGCCACCCGCTTTTGGACAAGCCTTGGTTTCTTTTGATGCCTCGGACGCAGAACAGGTCAATGGAGTGAATCAAGTAATTCAATTTGGCAACAAAATTGCGGTTTTAGGAAACACTACTTGGGCGGTGATAAAAGGGAAAAAAGCGTTAAAAGCAATTTGGAAAGAAGAAACAGTTTTAGAGGATTCGGCTTTTCACCACAAAACACTTTTTGGCCTTTTAAACGGAAAAAAATTCAAAACCATAAGAAAGGATGGTGATGTTGCCACTGCTTTTAAACAAGCTGATAAAATTTTGGAACGTACTTATGAGTCGCCTTTTTTACCTCATAACTGTATGGAGCCCATGAATTTTTATGCGAATGTGACCGATGAAAAAGTTCACTTGGTAGGCCCAATCCAAACTCCAGAAGGAACAGCCAAAAAAGTAGCAAAGCTGTTGAACCGGGAGGTTAAAGACATTCATTTGGAAATGACCCGAATGGGCGGCGGTTTTGGAAGACGTTTGTATGGTGATTTTGTGTTGGAAGCTGCAGAGGTTTCCAATCTTACCAAAAAACCAGTCAAAATAGTTTTCACAAGAGAGGATGATATGACTGCAGGAACTTACCGTCCCTCCACCAAATACCAAATTGCTGCATCTATTAAAGACGGTGAGATCAATGGCTATCATCTGAAAGAAGCTGCTGTAGGGGGAAACATGTCTAGTACTATTTCAAATTTTTTTCCTGCCGGTGCTATTGAAAATTATCAAGTGGATGTGGCCAACTATAGGGGAAATATTACTACAGGAGCATGGAGAGCTCCTTACACCAACTTTCTCGCATTTGCTGAACAAAGTTTCTTTGATGAATTGGCGATGACCCTGAAGAAGGATCGTATTCAGATGCATTTAGATCTGCTTGAAAAAGTAAAAGGAACAACAGACAAAAGTATCCAATACAGTCCGGAACGTTTTCAGGCGGTTATTCGAATGGCTGTTGAAAAGTCGAATTGGGGAAAGAAAGTAAAAGGAGTTTACCAAGGATTTTCTGCCTATTATTCTCACAACACACATGTGGCAGAAGTAGCCGAGGTTGTCCTGAAAGATGGAATTCCACAGGTTACAAAAGTGACCTGTGCTGTTGATTGTGGAGTGTTGGTAAATCCCTTAGGGGCTGAAAATCAAGTAGTTGGAGGAGTGATCGACGGTATCGGGCACGCTATGTATGGGGAATTGAGTTTTAAGAATGGAAAACCTCAATCCCAAAATTTCGATAAATACCGATTGATCCGTATGGGTGAAACGCCCCGAGTAGATGTGCATTTTATTCAGAATAATATTGCTCCAACAGGTTTGGGGGAACCCACACTTCCTCCTGCCGGTGGTGCTGTTGCCAATGCCATTTTTGCTGCTACGGGCAGCCGTATGACCAGGCAACCTTTCATCAAAAACCTAGGTGCGGATAAAATTATCGGTTGATAAAACAGAAATGATAATAGTGTGGCCCCAAGACAATCTGACTCGTCAATAAAATGACCCACGAATTTAAACATCTTGTCCATGTTGCCCATACTCACATCGAAAAAGGGGGTGAGGTTGTCATGGCTACGGTAGTCGCTCTGGAGGGATCATCATATCGAAGACCAGGGGTGCGCATGCTGCTTTTAGACGATGGCCAAATAGTTGGGGCAGTAAGTGGAGGATGTGTTGAAAAAGAGATTCAGCGTCAAGCGGAGAGTGTCTTTAAAAACAAGCGGACCAAAATGATGACTTATGATGGCCGGTATCGTTTGGGGTGTGAGGGTATCATATATATTTTAATTGAACCTTTTATTACTTCGGCGGAAATGTGTAAACAACTGGAAAATCATTTTACGCATCGCCGATCTTTTTCCATTGTTTCTTACTTTGATAAAGCCATAGGAGAATTTGAGGATATGGGGTCACAACTGGAATTGGAGCAGGGCAAGTTTTCTTTCTCAGGAATTCCAGTGATTTCTCCAGTATCAGCTAAGGAGACATTTCGACAAGAAATGCCCCCTTGTTTTAAATTGTTTATTTTCGGAGCAGAACACGATGCGGTAACTCTTTGTAAAATGGCCAGTAGTTTGGGTTGGGAAGTCACCATCATTGCGAGTCCCGACGAGTCAAAAACGATTGATTTTTTCCCAGGAGCTACCCATTTCTTGACCCCGCTTCCCGAAGAAATCCCCATGTCAGGAATTGACCAAGAGAGTGCTATTGTTTTGATGAGCCACAGTTTTAGCAAGGATTTAAAAGCACTGATATCCTTCCAAAATGCAAAGCCTGCCTATTTTGGATTGTTAGGTCCCAAAAAGAGAAGAGAACGCTTATTTAATGATTTCATGGAGCTTTATCCCGATGCCAGAATTGACTTTTTAGAGGAAATGCATGGGCCTGCAGGTTTAAATATAGGGGCAGAGTCTGCGGAGGAAATCGCCATTTCGATCATTAGTGAAATACTGAGTTGTATCAGGAAACAAACCCCTATGGCCCTTCGTGATAAAGCCGGACGAATACATGCCTGAAATTCCGATTTTACTTTTAGCGGCAGGAAAATCCTCACGAATAGGAAAGCCAAAACAATTACTTCCTTGGGGAAAGAGTACTCTTTTTGAGCACGCTATGGCCACTGCATTAACCTTCAAAAGACATCCCCTTTTTGTCGTTGTTGGGGCTTATCATGAACAATTGCTCCCTTTGATTCCTCCCCAAGGCGTTAAGATAGTAATCAATTCTCAATGGAAAGAAGGTATGGGAAATTCGATTGCAGTGGGCCTAAATGCAATCCTCAAAAGTTGTCCCAAAGCATCGGGAGTATTGATCCTCTTGGCCGATCAACCCTTGATAGATAATATTTATTTAACTCAATTCCTCAATCAAGTCGGCATCAATAAAAAACAAATCATCGCTTCCAGCTACCCCGACGGAAGCCTGGGGGTGCCGGCATTTTTTGATGCTTTTTACTTTAAGGAAATTCTCGGCTTTTCGAGAGATCAGGGAGCGCAAAAATTGATGGCCAAATATGCTCAACACATCAGCCGTATTCCCGGAAAAAAGCTATTGGCAGACGTGGATACTGAAGAGGCTTATCGAGAACTACTATCTCAGCTTTCCCTTAACCCCCAATCGTAATCATACTGCGGTTATTTCTGTGTAAATCAGGATTTTTTAATTTTTCCAAGTCGTCCATACCTCCACGAACCGCTAATTTTCCTAAAACCGCTTTACGAATTATGGGCTCGATCGATTTTCCTGATCGAAGTAGGCTTAATAAATCATTTTCGGTTTGGGAGAACAAACAGTTTTTTATGTGTCCATTGGCAGTAAGTCGTATGCGATTACAGGAATCACAGAAGGGATTGGTCACTGTTGTTATCAGGGCAAATCTTCCTGCAGCTCCTTTAATTTGATGGTTTTTTGAAGTATCATTGGGAGCATCCTTTAGCTTTACAACTCTGTCTTCCCCATAGTGTGAGGTGATGGTTTCCATAATTTTTTCTGAGGCTACCATTTTTTCCAAATGCCAACGATTCCCATCAAAAGGCATAAATTCAATAAAACGAATCGTATAGGGAAGTTTTTCCGTAAGACGGATAAAGTCAAGAATTTCGTCGTCATTGACCCCTTGCATGAGGACTACATTGACCTTTACCTTTAGTCCCGCTTCCAGAAGTAATTGCATGTTTTTGTATACCCGGTCGAAATAATCACGATGGGTAATTTCTTTGAATCGTTGAGCTTTTAGGGTGTCTAAACTTATATTGATGGATGTCATCCCCACCTTTTTTAAAAGTGGAATGTATTGATCTACATTGACCCCATTGGTTGTTAGGGATAAAGCGACAGGAAGGGTGGCCAATTGATTTAAAATACGATCAAAATCTTTTCGTATCAAAGGCTCTCCCCCGGTAAGTCTGATTTTAGTTACCCCATTTTCAACAAAAGTCTTTGCTATGGTAAATATCTCTTCATGGGTCATCAAATGGGATTTGGGAGCAAGTTGCACACCTTCCAACGGCATACAATAGGAGCATCGAAGATTGCACCGCTCTGTCAATGAAATTCGCAGATACTGGTGTGCTCTTCCAAAGGCATCGGTCAAAAGAGGTTGCTTTGTTTTCATTTATTGTGTTGAGCGCCTTTAATAATATCAAATAGATGCAAGACGGCTGGAAAGATGGCTTGTATGGATTCCTTTGCTCCTGTCGTTGAACCTGGAAGTGCTAAAACCAAACTGTCTTTGACCATTCCGGCTAGGCTGCGAGAGAGCATGGCATAGGGGGTACGTTGCTGTCCATAATTACGGATGGCCTCTTCTATTCCTTGAATTTCTCTTTCAATTAACGGACGAAGGGCTTCGGGTGTTTGATCTCTGGGGGATAGACCTGTACCGCCTGTGAAAATAATTAATGAAATCCCTTGTGCCGTATATTGTTTTACTTTTTCCTGAATTTGAAAAACCTCATCGGGGATAATGGAATACTCCGCAACATCAACCTTCCATTGTTTTAGCGCGTCAACAATTACTTTGCCTGATTGGTCCTCATTTTTTCCCGCACTTACAGAATCTGAGCAAACAATTACTGCCGCTTGAATATTCGCCTTTAGATTTTTGTTCATCTCTGTTTTCCCCCCTTTTTTAGATAGCAAACGAATTTGATGAATTTCAACGCCTTTATCAATAGGTTTTAACATGTCGTACATATTGAGTGCAACAATACTTGCTCCATGCATGGCTTCAACCTCAACCCCTGTTTTATAAATGGTTTTTATGGTGCACTCAATACGAATGGTCAACCCCACTACCTCAAATACAATCCCAGTATATTCAATGGGTAGTGGATGGCAATCGGGTAATAATTCGGGGGTTTTTTTTACCCCAAGTAGTCCAGCGGCTCTGCTCATTTGAAAAACATCTCCTTTGGGAACGGTGTTTTTCTGAATGGCATCGATGGTTTCCTTTCGACTTACTTTTACGCTTGCCTCAGCAGTAGCAATGCGTAATGTATTTTGTTTGTGCGTTATATCTACCATGGCTTCAGTTATTTACTTTCCATTGATGGGTACTGTCTTCAAAGATTTCTTTGCCAAAAATCGGGACTTTGGCTTTAATGTCCTCAACCAGATATTCAAGTGCATCAAATACCTCTTTTCTGTGTGCCCCTGAAACAAACACAAAAAAACAGATTTCTCCAGCCCGGACTTTTCCCAAGCTGTGATAGATGTGCATACAACTGAGATCGAATTTTTCAAAGGTTGCTTCTCGGAGCTCATGAAAAACCTGATTGGCCATTGATTCATGGGCAGTATATTCAATCGCTGTAACTGTTTTATCTCCAAAGGTGTCCGCTCTAACTTGTCCTAAAAATATATCGTGAGCACCAATGTTTGTTTTACTTTGATGATTGGCAATGGCCGTAGCAATAAAATCGGGAGGAATGGCTCCTTGTTTAAAGACATTTTTTAATTTTCTTTCTTTCATGCTGTTTTTGTTTGCTTTAATAAACGTAGAATCTCTGGTGCACCTTCAATTAAACTGAAGCAATTATTCATTTTTCGCTCTTGCATCAAGCGAACGGCTGTTTTGCTTCGTTTTCCTGACTGACAAAAAAATACATACAGAGCAGATTTGGAAAGTTCACCCATTCTTGATTCCAATTCCGTAAATGGAATGTAAAGGATTGGCTTTAAAGGCAGCTTGGGTTGCTCTTCTGCTCCTCTAAGGTCAATAAAGTGGACATTCTTTTTTTTTATTGCGTCTTGAAATTTTAAGGTAGGCGTGAGGTCACAATTCCACGGAGTTTCTCTTTCGACAAGAGCATTACGGGCTTTGACTTGCTGAATGCTTTGTTCTTTTCGTGGAAGATTTATCAATCTTTGCTCATGGGTCAGCATGTTGTAGCACAAAAGTTTTCCAGATAGAGGGGATCCAATGTTTAATAGTATTTTGAGGACCTCGGTGGCTTGAAGTGTTCCAATGATTCCCGGTAAAACCCCCAAAACTCCAACTTCCTCACAGTTGGGAATACTTTCTTGCTCAGGCGGTGATGGAAACAAACAACGATAACTGGGTCCATTTTGATGATTGAAAACAGTGACTTGCCCCTCAAATTTATAAATCGCTCCATAAACGAAGGTTTTGTTTAACAGGATGCAGGCATCATTGATCCAATAACGCGCTTCAAAATTATCTGTTCCGTCAACAATTATATCGTAGGGTTCTATATACTCTAAGGCGTTTTTCGGGTTAAGTTTTTCGTTATGGGCATTGATCTGTATATCGCCGTTTAATTCGATGAGGTGCTTTTTGGCTATCATGGCTTTTGACTTCCCCAGATCAGATGTTCCGAAGAGAATCTGACGCTGTAGGTTGGAAATGGCTACCACATCGTCGTCCATGATTCCAAGGGTGCCAATTCCTGCAGCTGCAAGGTATAGGAGTACAGGACACCCCAATCCTCCAGCACCTACAACCAAGACTTTTGCCTCTGAAAGGCGTTGTTGGCCTCGCAATCCAATTTCTGCTAAACGAATATGTCGATAGTAACGTTCCATAGAATCATCCACCGGAAAAAGGGGGTAAAAGTGCAATGTTGTGATTCGTTATGGGGGCATCATCATCAATGATTTGATTTTCCACAGCCACCTTAAAAGGAGTGGTTTTAAGTTGGGGGTAACGTTCATGTAGGGTGATTAATAAAAGAGAGTGGGTCGGGTTTTCAATTTCCAAAATCTCTTTTGTTTGCCCCGTAATCTCTGATAATATCCCGTAATAATTAATTTCCAATTTCATTTTAAACAAAAAGTAATTTAATGGAAGCTGAAAATAATACTACTGCCAAAAAGTATTGTAATGTTCTGTTTTTCATTTTACTACTTCCAAAATAAGCTCCTGCCATGCCTCCGATCAGTGCTATTCCTACCAAAAGTAGGGATTGAAATTCAAGAACCACCCCACTCCTGAATTGTCCTAACAGACCTGAAGCAGAATTGACCCAAATGAATAGGGCAGATACGGCTGCCGCCTGTTTCATGTTTCCCCAATGAAAAAGGAGAATAACAGGAGTCAAAATTATACCCCCGCCAATCCCTATCAAACCAGAAAAGAAACCAATCCCCAATCCGAAAAACAATCCAAGATATAAAGATACTGCTTTTGAACTTTGTTGCTTATGCTCCCAGACCATGAGTATCCTATAGACGGTCACCAATAACAAAACCCCAAGTATTTTTCTATATATCTCAGGATCTAAGTCAAGCATTCCTCCTACAAATGCAGCTGGAATTGATGTTAGAATAAAAGGCAGAAACAGTTTAAACCGAAAATGACCTGCTCTAAAATAATGATAAAAGGCCACAGCTGCTACAAATAGGTTTAGAAGTAAAGCCGTTTGTTTCATGATCGTACTTGGAAATGAAAATAAGGCCATCAAGGCCAAATAACCACTTGCCCCCCCATGTCCTACGCTGGCGTATAAAAAAGAAACCACAGGAAGTAATGCTAAAAAAAACAGTATGTTCTCTATGGAAAGAATCATGCGTTTTACATTCTAAATGTGGGGTAAAACAACTACTTCTACAAGGGCTCCTTTTTGAAGAAAAGTGACTTCCTCTGGGACATAGGCTAAAGCATTTGCTTTTGAAAAGTCTAGGATCATTGAAGAAGATTGTCTGTCCAAAATATGAACATGTTCTCCCTCAATATGGGCCTTTAAAAATTCGGCACGCAATACTGATTTATGATATTCTTGAGAAAGTTTCAATTTTAACCGCATTGATTTCGGTTGTGCTGCACCACTGAGTTGTCGGAGGGCTGGAATGACATAAACATAAAAACAGCTTAATGTTGAGGCTGGGTTTCCAGGAAGAGCAAAAAAAATAGTATAGGCTTTTTTACCAAAAAAAAGAGGCTTCCCTGGACGTTGTCTTACCTTATAAAATAAAGGCGCTACCCCCAGTTCAATTAATGCTTTCCCAACAAAATCATAATCTCCAACAGAAATTCCTCCAGAAAGCAAGATAAGATCATTTTGGGCTGAGGCCTGCTCAATCAATCTAACGGTGGTTTTGTAGTCATCAGGAATATAGATCACACTGCATGGGTAACCCATGTGGTTCAAAAGGCTTTTTAAAGAAATGCTATTGCTTTCGTATACCTGACCCAATTCCAGAGATAAACCTGGGCTAACCAATTCATTCCCAGTAACGACAATGGCTATTTTGGGTTTTTTAAACACCTTAACTTGTTTTATTCCAATGGTGCTTAAAATTCCCAGCGCTGCAGGGGTCAGTTGTGTTCCTTTTTCTAAAAGGGTGTCCCCTATTTGAAATTGCTCTCCTGTTTGGCGGATATTCTGATTGCTTTCTACAGCATGTTCGAGGGTGATGGTGTCATGTTTTCGGGTCACATGCTCTTGGATAACAATAGTATCTGCTTGAGTTGGAACAGCTGCTCCTGTAAAAATTCTTACCGCCTGTCCTTTTTCCATGGCAAGATCAATTGAATCTCCTGTTTTTACTTCCCCTATGATTGTATATTCTTTTGATGCATGCATTCGTAAAGCATATCCATCCATAGATGATTGTCGAAAGGGAGGCATCGCTAAGGGGGAGTCAATGGCTTCGAAAGTAAAATCCCCCAAGGCCAAATCACTATTTTTTATATCACTTGAGTTTTTTGGCGAACAAGATTGGTCTATAATCTTTACGGCTTCATCAACTGATATTAAATAGTTTTCTTTGGTCATCTTTCATTCATTAGATGGTAAATATAGCGTTGAATTTTTTTTAAATCTTGCTTTACAACCATCATTAGAGAAAAATAGCTTTTTTCCATGATATTCTAAAATATGCTTTGGTGTAATTTTAGATACGGTAACATTTCAAATAGTAATGCTATTATTATAAAACTCCAATAACATTTTTGTTTCTAATGGAGAGGATAGCTCGGTCTCTACTGAAGGTGGAACCTATGATGAGGGGATTGTAGTTAAGATTACTGCAATCCTCTCCAGCAGAAACTGTCAAGGTGTATTGAGTAGTTGTTTCTTCAGGTTCAGGTTTTGGCGTTGGAACGAAGCTTGAAGTACTTGAACCATCACCCCCTTTACCACAATTAAAAGACACAAGACACATACCAAAAAAAATAATTAGCTTTTTCATAGAATATATACATCACAATAGACCAATTTTTCTAGACACCTGATAGTCATTTGAATCAGAAAAAACCGCAAGTGATTTAAAATCACAAAGGGTTTGGTAAGGGGGTGTTTTAGAGGTGTTTGAGCATCAAAGTCTGATAGTAGTGTTGTGTACCACTGTTCCACCCATAGGGATTGGGACATATGTAACTTCTCTTTTATTTCTCACTTAAAATAATTATATTGTATGAGCTATTGCGATTTTATAAAAGATCCTAATGGTTGTTTTTCTATAACAGGAGTGGTGTGCAAAGTGAGCAAGTTCAGAAACAAAAAAGGGATCACATTGCTGCAATCCCTTTATTTTTCTGTGACCTCGGAGAGATTCAAACTCCCAACCTCTTGAGCCGTAATCAAGTGCACTATTCAGTTATGCTACGAGGCCTAATGTTTGTAAATCAGGAGTTTATTTCTTTTAGATGTCTATTTTTATAGCAATGTACTGCACATTGTTTTACAGTATGGATTATAAACTATCTTTCTTTACGCCCCAAATATACATCTTTAGAAAATATTTAATTCGGTACTTTTTGATTTTCCTTTTTTTTAATCTATAATTTTGAACACAGTGAAGTCCAAAACCCATTTTGAATTACTGTTCTTTTTGATAAAGCCATCCGTTTCCAAAATTGTTTGTATTTTAAATTGAAATTAAAAATTATGATTAGTAATAGGTCCAAGTTTTTCTTCGTTTTATATTCCATTTTTTTCACTTTGTCTTGCTCCAAAGACGCACATCATAAACCTTATCAAACCCTATGGTATGATGCCCCTGCAGAAAATTGGGAAGAGGCACTCCCATTGGGAAATGGCCGCTTGGGAGTTATGTTTTTTGGAAATCCTACCCAGGATCGTATTCAGCTCAATGACGATTCGCTTTGGCCGGATGACTTGGGTTGGGAACATCCTGCTGGAAGGCCTGAAGACTTGAATGCAGTGCGGAAAATTATGTTGGAAGGAGATGCCGTAACTGCCGATTCCCTTATGGTTCATCATTTTTCGAACAAGTCCATTACCCGTTCACATCAAACCTTGGGAGACTTGTATTTAAGTTGGCAACATCAAGACATTACAGATTACGAGCGAGCGCTCGACTTGAGTTCAGCGATTGGACATCAAAAATACAAGGTCGAAGGATATGAGGTTGAACAAAAAGTTTTCGTTTCTCATCCACACCAAACCATTGTCATTTCAATCATTTCCGATCATCCCGATGGTTTGAATGGTGACATTAAATTGGATCGACCTTTGGACGAGGGGGTAAAGACAGTCAGGGTAAAAAGCTTTGATCGGCAAATTGTCATGCAGGGAGAGGTCACTCAGCGGACAGGAAAATTCAAGTCCGAACCGGCTCCCATTTTATCAGGGGTTAAATTTGAAACCCGCCTCTTGTCGCAAAATGCTGGAGGCAAAATTGAAGCAGTTGACGATGGTTTGAGGGTGACAGGTGCCCGAAAAATGCTCCTTTTTATTTCGAGTAACTCTAATTATTACACGCCCGAATATGCCGATAAAAATCATGTAGAGCTCAAAGAGGTTCAAAAAATAAATTTTGAAGAAATAGAACGATTGCACATCAAGGACCACCAATCGTATTTCAACAGAACACAACTTACTCTCGAAGGCGATAAAGCGTTGACTTTACTTCCTACCGATCAAAGATTGGAAAGAGTAAAAGCAGGGGCACTAGACCCGGGTCTGAGTCAACTGTTGTTTGATTACGGAAGGTATTTGCTCATTGCATCCTCCCGCCCAGGTACCTTACCGGCCAATCTACAGGGGTTATGGAATCAACACATCACTGCTCCTTGGAATGCCGATTATCACCTCAATATCAATTTGCAAATGAATTATTGGTTGGCGAATCTCACGGGACTTCACGAGTTGAATGCACCACTGTTTGATTACTTGGATCGCCTCGTGGAAAGTGGTAAGATCACTGCCGAAAAGAATTTTGGAATGAGGGGAAGTGTATTGCCTCATGCCACAGACCTTTGGGTTCCGACTTGGCTCAGGGCGGCAACAGCTTACTGGGGGGTCTCTTTTGCTGCTGGGGGTTGGATGATGCAACATTATTGGTATCACTATGAATTTACTCAGGATTTAAATTTCTTGAAGGAAAGGGCATTTCCAGCCATTGAGCAAGTAGCCCTGTTTTATTCCGACTGGTTGGTGGAAGATCCCAGAGATCAAACCTTGATTTCGGTACCGTCGTCTTCTCCCGAAAATAGATACATCAACGAAGATGGTAAAGCAGTAGCCTTGTGCAGAGGCAGTGCTATGGATCAACAGGTGATTTATGAAGTATTCAGAAATTACCTTGAGGCCAGCAAGATTTTGGATATAAAAACTCCCTTGACGGATAAAATCAGTGAGCAGCTCAAAAGATTACGGCCGGGTTTTATCTTGGGAAAAGACGGGAGAATATTGGAATGGGATAGAGAATATGAGGAAAGAGAGCCGGGACACAGGCATATGTCACATTTATATGGTTTCCACCCTGGTGATCAAATCAGCCAGAGCGATCAGCCCCAACTTTTTAATGCAGTGAGAAAAACTTTGGATTATCGATTGGATCATGGGGGCGCAGGAACCGGTTGGAGTAGGGCATGGCTGATCAATTGTTCAGCACGATTGTTGGATGGAGAAATGGCCCATGAACACATTCAACTGCTTTTTCAAAAATCGATGTTTATCAATCTTTTTGATGCCCATCCTCCTTTTCAAATCGACGGTAATTTTGGATTCACTTCGGGAGTGGTCGAAATGCTGCTTCAATCTCATGAAAAAAATGGAATTAGATTGTTGCCCGCTTTACCCAAAGCCTGGGATTCAGGTTCGGTTAAAGGACTTACTGCCCGAGGTAATATTGTAATCGATATGGAGTGGCATTCCAATCGGCTCCAAAAAGTAATATTGAATTCAAAAGTGAAGCAATCGGTTAGATTATGGTATCAGGACAAAGAATATCTTTTTGATCTTGAAAAAGAAAAGCCATTCGTTTATACATTTTAGGGAGCAACTAAGTGCTGATTTTATGGAGTTGTATAGGGAATAAATGAGCCTTTTACTTTATTTAGGATGCACTATCTTTGCCTAAATTTAATATATGGCCTTTTTTGCAGTAGCCGTTGGAGTATTTCTTTTGATCAAAGGAGGAGACTGGTTGTTGCATTCGGCTGTATCGCTTTCTCTCCGTTTTTCGATACCCAAAATTGTAATCGGTATGACGGTAGTGTCTTTTGCTACTTCGGCTCCCGAGTTGATCGTCAGCATTCAGTCGGCTATGAGTGGTCATCCCGATTTGGCTTTAGGAAATGTTGTAGGTTCCAATATTGCCAACCTTGGTCTCGTGCTTGCGATCACCATCATGATCTCTCCGATTGATGTAACCTCAAGTTTTTATAAAACAGATTGGCCTATGATGATGTTGGCTTCACTCTTGTTTTATTTTTTTATTGTAGTTGACAATAAGCTGGTGGCCTATGAAGGGGCCATATTATTTGTATTTCTGCTGTTTTTCTTGGTTTATTTGATAAAATATCAAAAAGAAGCGGTCTTGGATGAGGCCCCTGAGGATGATGAAGTCTTATCCATGTCCAAAACGATGACTTATTTTCTTTTGGGAGCATTTTCGTTGTGGTTAGGTTCGGAAACCCTAATTAAGGGTGCTGTAAGTTTGGCCGAAGACTTAGGGGTGAGCGAACGTATCATTAGCGTTTCTATTATTTCAGTGGGAACAAGTATTCCAGAACTTTCGGCTTCTGTCGTAGCCATCATCAATAAAGAAAAAGCGATCTCATTGGGGAACTTGATAGGATCCAATATTTTCAATATACTGGCTGTTATGGGAATCACTTCGATGATACACCCCATAGAGCTTCAAGATACTGGCTTTTTGAATAATGATATTTGGTGGATGTTAGGGATTTCATTTCTAATACTTCCATTGGTCTTTTTCCCTAAGGGATCAAGATTGGGCTGGATCGACGGATTGGTGTTGATGGTCCTCTACATTTTTTTTATTTTTCCCTTATTTGTGTAAAAAAAAATCCCGCCATCAAGCGGGATTTAGGTTCCATAAAATTTTGGTGTACTAAGGTAAAATCAGCAACATTAAATCTTGGCTGATTTAACAGTTTTAATGATTCTACTGGCAATCTTATAGGGATCACCGTTGGAAGCGGGTCTTCTGTCTTCCAACCAACCTTTCCACCCTTGCTCAACAGTCATGATAGGAATCCTGATCGAAGCTCCACGGTCGGATACACCATAACTGAATTCATTGATGGATTGTGTTTCGTGGGCCCCTGTGAGACGCTGATCGTTGTAGGCTCCATAAACATCGATGTGTTCTTTGATAACAGGACGGAAGGCTTCACATATTTTTTCGTAAACTTCCTTAGAACCACAAGATCTCAAAATTCCGTTAGAGAAGTTGGCGTGCATTCCAGAACCATTCCAGTCTGTTGCACCAAGAGGTTTTGGATGCCAGTTGATAGTCAAACCGTATTTTTCACCCAAACGCTCCAATAAATATCTAGAAACCCAAATTTGATCTCCAGCTTCTTTAGCTCCTTTAGAAAAACATTGATATTCCCATTGTCCAGAAGCTACCTCAGCATTGATACCTTCCACGTTGATACCGGCTTCCAAACATTGTTCCAAATGCTCTTCTATCATTTCTCTTCCAAACGCATTTTTAGCCCCAGCGGAACAGTAAAACTGACCTTGAGGAGTTTGATCCCTAGGAAAACCTAAAGGGAGGTTGGTTTCAGGGTCCCAAAGGAAATATTCTTGCTCAAATCCAAACCAGAAATCATCATCGTCATCGTCAATAGTAGCTCTTCCGTTGGACTCGTGGGGAGTTCCGTCCGCGTTCAAAACCTCTGTCATTACCAAAAAACCATTTTTGCGGTCTGGATCTGGATATAAAGCTACAGGTTTTAAAAGACAGTCAGAGGAATTTCCTTCGGCTTGTCGAGTTGAAGAACCGTCAAATGACCAAATAGGACATTCTTCTAATGTCCCACCAAAATCATTTACAATTTTTGTTTTACTACGCAAATTGGCAGTTGGCTTGTAGCCATCCAACCAAATGTATTCCAATTTAGACTTGTTCATATCATTACTTTTAAATTTCCAATATTTGTATAAATAAAATTTCTTACAAATACCATCACTTTTTAGGGTATAAATTATAAAAACTTACATTCATTTTTATGAAGACGCTAATTTTTTGGGGGTAATTTTTCATTTTTATAAAATTTAAGGGTGTATATCTGAAATTTTTCATTAAAAAATTATCTTTGTTAGAACGTCCAAAATTACTTTGCCCATGAATTTCTTGAGAAAAAAAAGTTTAGAAAATTTATTTGACAAACAACCCCGACTTTTTCAAAACGATCAAAAATATTCATCAATTTTTGCGAGCCATGTTTTTACAGAATCCTCATTAGAGGAGTACGTTAATAAAGAAGCATTCAATGAAATTTCCCATTCCATTCAAAAGGGCTCCAAAATCAGTAGGCCTTTGGCCGATCAGATTGCTTCTTCGATAAAAGCTTGGGCTTTATCTAAAGGGGTAACTCATTATACCCATTGGTTTCAACCTTTGACTGGTGGAACTGCCGAAAAACACGATGCCTTTTTTGATCTTCATGCTTCGGGTAAACCCATGGAAAATTTTGACGGAAGTCAATTGGTACAGCAGGAACCCGATGCCTCCAGTTTTCCTAGCGGTGGCATCCGAAATACTTTTGAAGCCAGAGGTTATACCGCTTGGGACCCTACCTCTCCAGCTTTTATCTTGGGAAAAACACTCTGCATTCCCACCATTTTTGT